>DATFTG010000197.1:0-4748 GCA_035262265.1 Gemmatimonadales bacterium | reverse complement strand
CGAGCCGGACGACGGGCGCCGCTCCCGTGGCAGCGGACGCCAACAGCATGCGCAGCACCAGGCGCGCCGGCAGCGGCGCGGCGCGCCAGATCCCCGTCCAGATGCCCCCGGGGTGGATCGCGGTCACGACCCATCCCGGCTCGCGCCGCGCCAGCTCGCGGGTGTACAGCACCTGGGCGAGCTTCGATTGGGCGTACGCCCGGAGCGGTCGAAACCCCCGCGCCAGCTCGGGATCGTCCCACGCGATCTGCCCGGAGCGGTGGGCCATCGAGCTGACGTTCACGACGCGCGGACCAGAAGACCGCGTGAGCGCGCCCTGCAGCAACCGCGTCAGCAGCACATGTCCCAGAAAATTCGTCTGCCAGATCCGCTCGTGTCCGTCGCTCGTGACCTCGCGCCGCCGTGTCACTACGCCGGCGTTGTTGACGAGCACGTCGAGCGACGCGTGGTGCTCGAGAAACGTCGCCGCGGCCCGCCGCACGCTCGCGAACGACGCCAGGTCGATGACGAGCAGCTCGCACGCCGCGCCGGCGCCCGCCAGCTCCCGCACCACGGCGGCCCCGCGCGCCGGGTCACGCACGGCGACGACGACGCGCCCGCCCGCTCGTGCCAGCGCTCGCGCCGCTTCGAGTCCGATGCCGCTGGTCGCGCCGGTGACCAGGATGGTCCGTCCGGCAGCCGACGGCAAGGCGTGATCGACTACCGGGACGTCCTCACCGCCGGGCGGCGGGTGGCGTACAACGGGAAGGCATCCGTCAGCTCGCGCACGTCCTGCTTCACGCGCGACAGGGTCTCCTCATCCTTCTTCGTGAGCACGTCATCGATCAACTGCGCGACGCGCGACATCTCGACCTCGCTGAATCCCCGCGTCGTCACCGCCGGCGTGCCGAGGCGGATGCCGCTCGTCACGAACGGCGACTGCGGATCGCCCGGGATCGTATTCTTGTTGACGGTGATCCCGGCGCGGTCGAGCAGCTGCTCCGCTTCCTTGCCGGTGAGCTGTTTGGGCCGCAGGTCGACGAGCATGAGGTGGGTGTCGGTGCCGCCGGAGACGATCGCGTAGCCGCGCTCCACCAGGGCGGCGGCGAGCGCCTGCGCATTCCTGATGACGGCGCCCGCGTACTCCTTGAACTCCGGCTGGCTCGCCTCGCCCAGCGCGACCGCCTTGGCGGCGATCACGTGCTCGAGCGGCCCGCCTTGCGTGCCCGGGAACACCTGTTTGTCGACCGCCTTCGCGAGGTCGGCGCGGCACAGGATCAGGCCGCCGCGCGGTCCGCGCAGCGTCTTGTGCGTGGTGGTGGTGACGATGTGCGCGTGCGGGACGGGCGAGGGGTGCAGCCCGGCGGCGACCAATCCGGCGAAGTGCGCCATGTCTACCACCAACGTGGCGCCGACCTCGTCGGCGATCGCGCGCATCGCGGGGAAATCGATGACGCGCGCATAGGCGCTGCCGCCGGCGATGAGCAGTCGCGGCCGCTCCGCCGTGGCGATGGCCCGCACCTCGTCGTAGTCGATGCGCCCGGTGTCCTCGCGCACGCCGTACTGCACCGCGCGAAACAGCTGCCCCGAGAAATTGACGCTCGCCCCGTGCGTGAGGTGCCCGCCGTGCGGCAGCGCGAGACCGAGCAGCGTCTCGCCCGGCTTCGCGACGGCGAGATAGGCCGCCATGTTCGCCTGCGCCCCCGAATGCGGCTGCACGTTGGCGTGCTCGGCGCCGAACAGGGCCTTGGCGCGGTCGATGGCGAGCTGCTCGACCTCGTCCACGATCTCGCAGCCGCCGTAGTAGCGTTTGCGGGGCAGGCCTTCGGCGTACTTGTTGGTGAGCGCGGTCCCCATCGCTTCGAGCACCGCGACCGACACAAAGTTCTCGCTGGCGATCAGCTCGAGGCCGTGCTCCTGGCGCGCCACCTCGCGGCGAATCAGGTCGGCGATGGTGGGATCGGCCTTGGACAGGGAGGCGAGACGGTCGTTCACTGGTCGATCTTCTCCACGCGACGCTCGTGCCGGCCGCCCTCGAACGGCGTGTCGAGCCAGCGGCGCAGGGTGTCGAGACTCTCGGAGTCGCTCATGAACCGCGACGGCAGGACGAGGATGTTGGCGTCGTTATGCTTGCGCGACAGCTCGGCGACCTCCGGACTCCACACCACGGCCGCGCGCACGTGCGGATAGCGGTTCGCCACGAACGACATGCCCAACCCGGAGCCGCATGTCAGCACGCCGCGGCGCACCTCGCCCCGGCTCACCGCCTCGGCCACCGGCCGCGCGAAGTCGGGGTAGTCGTCTTGCGGGTCGAGGGTCGGCGCGCCGACGTCCACCGGATCGTAGCCGAGGCGCTTGAGCTCGTCGATCAGCTTCGCTTTGAGCTCGTAACCGGCGTGATCGGCCCCCACCAGCACGCGCTCAGACAAAGTTCTGCCGCACTTTCGCGACCATCGTGATGCGCTCTTCCGCCAGGCGGTCGGCCGCCAGGTAGCTCGGGATGCGCTCCTCGCGCGCGATGTCGAACACGCGCAGGATCGAGTCGTAGATCTCGCCTGCCTTGTTGCGGGCGCGCTCCAGCGTCCAGCCGTGCAGCTCGGCGTTCACGTTGATCAGCCCGCCGCCGTTGATGACGTAGTCGGGGGCATAGAGGATGCCTTGCGACTCGAGCTCCTGCCCGTGGCGGTCCTCGGCGAGCTGATTGTTGGCGGCCCCGGCGACGATGTCGACCTTGAGCTGCGGCAGGGTGTCGTCGTTGATGATGGCGCCGAGGGCGCAGGGGGCGAAGATATTGGCCTGCTGCGCGTAAATCGCATCGGTCGCCACGGCGGTCGCGCCGAAGTCTTCCACGACCGACTTGACGCGTTGCGCGTCGATGTCGGTGACGATGAGCCGCGCCCCATCCTCGTGCAGAAGCTTGATCAGCGAGTAGCCGACGTGGCCGCACCCCTGCACCGCCACCACTTTGCCCGAGAGATCGTCCGAGCCGTAGCGCACCCTGGCGCACGCCTTGATGCCGCGATACACGCCATACGCCGTCACCGGCGACGGATCGCCCGATTTCCCGAGCAGCCCCGTGACGTGCTCCGTCTCGGCGCGGATGAACTCCATGTCCGCCGTGGAGGTGCCGACGTCCTCGGCGGTGATGTAGCGGCCGCCCAGCGACTCGACGTGACGGCCGTGCGCGCGGAAGATCGCTTCGCGCCGGGTGATGCGGTTGTCTCCGAGGATGACGC
The DNA here is from genome assembly GCA_035262265.1 of Gemmatimonadales bacterium. Taxonomy (GTDB): domain Bacteria; phylum Gemmatimonadota; class Gemmatimonadetes; order Gemmatimonadales; family GWC2-71-9; genus DASTHG01. Next base: position 1,533 of record DATFTG010000197.1, on the reverse strand, counting down.
TCTTGCCGCCACCGAGGTTCAATCCCGCGACCGCGGCCTTGTAGGTCATGCCGCGCGACAGCCGCAGCGCGTCGACCAGGGCTGCGCGGTCGTCGTGATAGTTCCAGAAGCGCGTCCCGCCCAGCGCGGGCCCGAGCCGCGTATCGTGGATCGCGATGATGCCGCGGTATCCGCAGGCCTCGTCGTAATAGAAGCTCACCTGCTCGTGCGTGTGCTCGGCGAGCAGCGCGAACAGATCGCCGCCCCTCGATTCGCCCGGCGCCGCGGCGCGGCTAGGCGCGGTAGAGGCCACGCGCGATGACGATCCGCTGGATTTCGCTGGTGCCTTCATAGATCTCGGTGACCTTCGCGTCGCGAAAGAGTTTCTCCACGGGAAAATCCCGCATGTAGCCGTATCCGCCGAACAGCTGCACCGCCTGCGTCGTCACCCACATCGCCGTCTCGGAGGCGAACAGCTTCGCCATGCTCGCCTGCTCGCGCACCGGCTCCCCTCGATCCTTGCACGCGGCGGCGGCGTGGGCCAGCGCCCGGGCGGCGGCAATCCGCGTCGCCATGTCCGCCAGCTTGAACTGCACGCCCTGGAAGTCACGCAGCGGCCGGTCGAACTGGCGCCGCTCCGCGCAGTAAGCGACGCTCAGCTCCAGCGCGCGGCGCGCGATCCCGACCGCCTGCGCCGCGATGCCGAGGCGCCCGGCCTCGAGCCCTTCCATCGAGTAGACGAACCCCATCCCTTCTTCGCCCAGCAGCGCGTCGGCGGGAAGCCGCAGGTCCTCGAGCGCTACCGCCGCCGTATTGGAAGCGCGCAGCCCCATCTTGTCTTCCGGCTTGCCGGGACGGTAGCCCGGCGTGTCGGTGGGGACGATGAACGTCGAAATCCCCTTCGCTCCGCGGCGCGCTCCTGGCGTATCCGTGCGCACCATCACCATCATCAGGTCGGCCGTCCCGCCGTTCGTCGCCCACGCCTTGGCCCCGTTCAATACCCACCCGTCGCCGTCGCGCACCGCCTGGGCGTGCATCCCGGCGGGGTCGGAGCCGGCGTCGGGCTCGGAGAGCGCGAACCCGACGAGCAGCTCGCCGCGCGCCAGCGGCTTGAGCCAGCGCTCGCGCTGCGCTTCGCTGCCGTGCCGCAGCAGCATCGTCGCCGGGATGGCGTTCTGGATTCCAATCGACACCGCGATGCCGGCGTCGGCGGCGGCGATCTCCTCGAGCGCGAGGAGATAGGTGACCGAGTCGAACCCCATGCCGTCGTAGCGCTCGGGCACGGTCATGCCGAGAAAGCCCAGCTTGCCGAGCTCATCCAGCACCGGGCGCGGGAACTCCTTGGTGCGATCCCACTCCGCGGCGTGCGGCTCGATGTGCTCGCGCGCGAATTCCCGCGCCAGCTCCATCACCTGGCGCTGCGTGTCGGTCAGGCCGCCGGCCGGCGCGTCAGCGACGGTAGTCATAGAACCCTCGGCCGCTCTTCTTTCCCAGGCGTCCGGCCGCCACCATGCGCGCGAGCAGCGGGCAGGGGCGGTACTTGTCGTCGCCCAG
>DATFTG010000196.1:0-7155 GCA_035262265.1 Gemmatimonadales bacterium | reverse complement strand
GCCGTGTACAGGCCCGCTGCCGTGATCGAGCCGCCGGTCGCCGAGTACGTCACCGCCACGGCGACGGAGTCGCCGGTGCTCATCCGTCCGTAGGCGGCGAACTGCTGTGAAGCCCCGACGGCGAGCACGGCGGTCGACGGCGAGAGGATGACCTGCGCGAGGACCGGTGGGCCGGCCACGGTCACGGTCACCGTCGCGGTATCGGCGAGCGTGCCGCCATGCTCCGTGGCGACGACCGCGAAACTCCCCGCGACGGCTCCCGCCGTGAACAACCCGGTCGCGCTGATGTCGCCACCGGTGGCCGTGAAGTCCACGGACACGCCCAGGCTGTCGCCGGCGCTGTCGCGTCCATAGGCGTTGAACTGTTGTTTGGCTCCGGCGGGGATGGTCGCGGTCTTGGGACTCACGACCACTTTGGTGAGGTTCGGTGGGTTACTGAGATTGGTGCCTTGATCGTTGTTGGAGCAGGCTGCGGCGATGCACACCGACACGACGGATGGTAAGAGCAGGCGCACTCCGGTGCGCCCGCCCAGGTGCAGGCGGAACATGGCGACGCCCTCCGCGTTGCCGTGAAACAGCGCGGGCCGCCGACGCTCGACCCGTAGTCGAAACGCTGGCGGCCCGGCCGGCACCTAGCGGAGGAGATCCGCGAGAGCCCCGAAACTCTGCGTCATCGTCTTTCGACGACTTTGCTCTGAGCAGCGATCTTGTGGACGACACGGGCTTGCTCTGGTGGGCGCGGAGCTACAGCGACGGCCGACGCCGCAACCAAAGTTGATCCGCCGCAAGCAGCCGCAGCGGCATCTGTCCGTGGATCTCTGCGCCTACCCGACATGCGGTCGCGGAGTTCCGCGAGCGCTGCCGTGTTTCATTCCGCCGCGGGGTTGCGAGCGACGCGCGGGTGACGAACGTCACCCGCTGCCCGGCCGCACTCCTGACGCAGCAGGTAGGCGCTGCGAGGTGGAACGGAGTGCGACCGGGTGGCTGCGTCGCTACTGCTCGTACACTCCCGCGTCGGGGCCCGTGGCGCGTGGACGACACGTCCAGCCGAGCGCGAACGGCAGCGCGTAGACACGACTCGCGAAGCCCATCGCGCGACTCCCCGCCTGCAGGTGATAGTCGTTCGAGTATGCCGCGTGCGTAGTCGACGGAACCGAGCTCACCGGATTCACGAGCAGCGGATTGGCCACCACGTTGTTGGTGACCGTGGCGTTCGAGTTCCAGTTGCTCGACCCCGATGTGCCGTTGTGCCAGAACATGTTGTTGATCTCGATGTTCGTGGCGCCACCGGCCGATCCGCCCGTGTTGATGCCGACGCCGTCGTTCACGTTGCCGTTGTTCATCACGATGTTGTTCGCGAAAATCCACGCGTACGTGCTCTCGGCGATGTCCATTCCGGAGCGCCCGTTGCCCACCACCGTGTTGTTGATCACGAGGATGTGATTGGCGGTGAACCGGGCCGAGAGCCCCTTGGCGCGGTTGTGCTCCAGGATGTTATTCGCCACGACGCCCCGCGTCCCGTCGTGGTAGTAGATGCCGTGCGACGTGTTGATCTGGCTCGTATCGTTGAATCCGCCATTGTCGTGGATGTAGTTGTTGAGAATCCAGAGGTCGTCGCCGCCGGCCGAGATCCCGGCGTGCCACCCGTCGTGGTACACCTCGGAGCTCGAGACCTCCACGTGATGCGTCAACCCGGGCGTCAGAAGAATCATGTTCTCGCCCTGCTGCGTCGTCGCCCCCCAGGTACCGCAGGTCGGGCCTTCCGCGACGATATGCGTGAGCCGGAAGTACGAGCCGTCGAGTCGAATCTGTCCGTGGATCACCGCCCGCTCGTACGGATATCCCGCGACGGTGATGGGCGCGGTCAGCGTGCCGGCGCGCGAGAAGGTGGACGTCGCGCAGAACGCGCCGTACGTGCCCGCCCGCAGGTAGGCGGTCTCACCGGGTTGGAGCGTGTTGAAGGCCTTCTGCAGCGTTTTCCAGGGTGCCGTATAGGTACCCGGGTTCGCATCGTTGCCGCTCGGGGAAACGAAGAAGGCCCTCCCCGTCGAAAGCGGCATCCGGGGATACACGGCGCCGGGCCAGGGCGTGCCGCACCCGAGGGTGCCGTACACGCTGATCGCCGCTGCGCCGCTTTTGCCTTCGCAGGTCGCGGTGATGGTGGCCGAGCCGACCGCGAGATCCGCGACGATGCCGCCGCCGCCGACCGACGCCACACTGCCGTTGCTGCTCGACCAGGTGATCGTGCGACCGGTGAGCACCGCGCCCGCGGCATCCTTTGCCGTGGCCTGGAAACTCGTGCTCAACCCGATAGTGGACGCGGCGCTCGACGGAGTGACGACGACCGAGGCTACCGGATTGCTGGACGGAGACGCATCTACGCCGGCCCGAACCGGAGCAGGGGCCGTTTGATCGTTCGTGCACGCGGCGATCCCAATTGCACCGGCGACCCAGAACTGGCGCCGGAAAACGACTGCTGGAAAGATGCTCCGCAGGTGACAGGGCATACGTCCCCCTCTCACCGCCCTCTAGTGGCGGCTCAAGACGCTCGATTGTGCGTGAACGGACTGACGACACCGGCGGATGCGGACCGAGCCCACGCCTCCGACCGGAGTCGAATCGCTGGCGGCCCGGCAGGCATGGCGGGGGAAACCGCGGTAGCCCCGAAACTCTGCGTCACCGTCTTTCGGCGGCTTTGCTCTGAGCAGCGACAACGAAAGGCCGGCCCTCACTTGCCTTGCCGACCCCCGGCTTGCCCCGCTCACTGGCGGGGCAAGCCGGCCAACTTTTTTCTGCCTGCGACTACTCTCCGGCCCCGCTCCGGGTCAGAACCCCCGGATGGCGCCGGCCTGCACCGTCTTCAGTGGCAGGACCCACTGCCACTGTCGGTAAACGACTGACCCGCGACGGGAATGAACTGCCACGAATACGTGCCCGCGCCGAGAGTCAGCTTCAACACCCCGAACGTCGTCCCATTGAACACCTCGCTATTCGCCAGCGGGGTGCCCTCATCGTTGTAATGACTCTCGCCTCCAGTCCCCGAGATGATCTCACGAATCCCCTTTGCGGGATCCGCCGCCCCTGTGGGCGTCTGGGGGGCGAACCGCTCGTAGTTGTGCTCGTGCCCATTGAGCACGATCTCGGCGCCGAAATCGTACAGCGCCTGCCAGAGCGGTTGCGCCGACGACAGGCTGCCGTGGTTCGTGCCCGAGCTGAACCGCGGCTTGTGCCAGTAGGCGAGGGTGCACTGCTTGGTACTGGCGGCGAGGTCGGCCCGCAGCCACGTCTCCTGAGCCGAGCCGGCGCTCATCGACACCTCGCTGTTGAGCGAGATGATATGCCAGTTGCCCAGGTCGAAGCTGTAGTAGCCCCGTCCCGACGGTCCGGCGAGCGCGCCGAAGTAGCCGAAGTACCCTGTCGCACCCGCGGTGTTGTAATCGTGATTCCCGGGCGCCGGCTTGGTGCGCGCCTTGTGGCGGCCCCACGTCGGGTCGTAGCACTGCGAGAACTCCGTCGCGGTCCCGTTGGAGTACACGTTGTCCCCCAGCGTGTAGACGGTGCCGGCGATGCCGTCCAGCAGCTTTGCCGTCGCCTCGTCATTGTCGTTACCGCAATCGGAGATGTCCCCCGCGCCCACGAAGACGACGGTCCCGCTCGTGCCGCCGGAGACGGTGATCGCCGAGGTGCCGCTCTTCCCCTCCGAGGTCGCCGTGATCGTCGCCGATCCGGCGGCCCCTCCGGTGACCAGGCCCGTGCCGTTCACCGGAGCGATGCTCGTGGCATTGCTCGACCAGGTGATGGTGCGGCCGGTGAGCACGTTCCCGCCCGCATCCTTCGTGGTGGCCGTGAGCTGGATCGTCGACCCCACCGCGACCGACGCGCTCGCCGGACTCACCGTGACGGTTGCCACGGGAGGTGGCGCGGACGCCGTCACCGTGATCGTCGCCGTTCCACTCTTGCCCTCACTGGTCGCGGTGATCGTGGCCGTTCCAGCGGCTACGCCGGTGACCAGCCCACCGCTGCTTACCGTCGCGGTGCCGGTTGCGCCGCTCGACCAGGTGATGCTGCGGCCGGTGAGCACATTGCCGTTCGCATCCTTGGTGGTGGCGGCCAGCTGGACCGTCGCGCCCACCGCAACGGATGCGGTCGCGGGACTCACGGTGACCGTTGCCACGGGGGGTGGTGCGGAAGCCGTTACGGTGATCGTCGCGGTTCCGCTCTTGCCCTCACTGGTCGCGGTGATCGTGGCTGTTCCAGCTGCTCCGCCGGAGACCAGTCCGCTGCCGTTCACGGTCGCCGTGCCGGTTGCGCCGCTCGACCAGGTGATGCTGCGGCCGGTGAGGACATTGCCGTTCGCGTCCTTGGTGGTGGCAGCCAGCTGGACCGTCCCGCCCACAGCAACCGAAGCGGTCGCCGGGCTCACCGTGACCGAGGCGACCGCCGCAGGCGAGCCGCTCGTGATGGTGACCTGCGACGTGTCGGCGACCGTGCCGCCGTTCTTCGTGTCTACGGCAGCAATGACGGCAAACGTACCGGCGGTCGATCCCGCTGTGTACATCCCGCTCGCAGTGATCGTCCCACCGCTCGCGGAGAACGTGGCGCTGACCGCGACGCTGTCACCGTTCGCCATCAGCCCCGACGCGGAGAACTGCGTCTGGCCGCCGCTCGCCATCGAAACCGACGCCGGCAGCAGCACGATGTGCTTGAGCATCCCCTTGTTCACCAAATGAGCCTTGGTGCTCATCTTCGGATGATCCAGGGTCGCCGTGACTTCGAAGTTGCCGGGGTTGGCATCGGCGGTATACAGCCCGTTCTGGTCGATCGTCCCCCCGGTCGCGCTCCAGGTCACAGCGAGCGGACGCGTCGCACCACCCTTGGTCGTCCCAAGAGCCTGAAACTGGATTGTCTGACCTGCGACAACGGATATGGAATCAGGACTGATGTAAAACGCGACTATTCCGGCGTTGGGACCGGTCTGATCGGCGACGGTGCACGCCATTGCCGCCATGGTGACGGCAAGGAGTGACTTGACCCACGGCGCCACGCGACCGGAGACCCTGTGCCCGTTCATCGGAGCACCCTCCGCGTGGGGGGTAACGGAACGGGCCGCCAACGTTCGACCCGTTGTCGAACCGCTGGCGGCCCGGCCGGCGTGGCGGAGCGAGCCCCGCGACAGCCCCGTGACTCTGCGTCATCGTCTTTCGGCGACTTTGCTCTGAGCAGCGATCTATGGATTACACGACACGCGCAACGGCTGCCGGCAGATTGAATGCGCTGCACACGGCCGCCAGCGATCAATCCGCTGCACGTCCTGTCGCGTACCCTCGGTGTCTGCGGGGAGTTCCAAGATTTGTGGCGTTGGCGCAGCAACACGCGTCACACTGGAACTGGTGACGGCGGTCACACGATTCCAAGCCGCTCGACGTTACAGGAGGGAACCTCCTATGGATGCGGGACGATGCGATACAAACTGCCGGAAAGCGAAGTGATGTACAGCTCGCCGCTCGCGTCCCGCCCGAACGAGCTCAGTCCCCCGCTGACCGATAGCGACGGCCAGTCTTGGTGCTCCGTTGCGGCGCCGCCGGAGTAGCGGAACGAGCGCACCCAGCCGCTGCAATAGTCCCCGTAGAAGTAGACGCCGCCGAGCCCGGCAATGCGGCTGCCGCGATAGACGTATCCGCCGGTCACCGCGCATCCGTCGGAGTGACCGTACTCGACGACGGGCAGCGCGAGCCCCGTCTGATTGCAGCTCGCGGCCTGGAAACAGTGCAGTCCTTCCATCACGTTCCACCCGTAGTTCACCCCGCCCGAACTTCCTGCGGAGAGGACATCGACTTCCTCCCAGAGATTCTGGCCGACATCGCCGATGTAGAGATCCCCCGTGGTTGGATCGAACGAGAAGCGCCACGGGTTCCGCAACCCGTAGAGCCAGATCTCCCCGCGCTCACCCACGTGGCCGACGAACGGATTGTCCGCGGGAATCGCGTAGGGGGAACCGCCGTCGACGTCGATCCGCAGGATTTTGGCGAGCAGGGTATCGAGATTCTGCCCGTTCCCGGGGGGATCGTTGGCGGCGCCCCCATCCCCCAGGCCGGCATACAGTTTCCCATCCGGTCCGAACAGCAGCAGCCCGCCGTTATGGTTGTCGTTGGTCTCGTGAAACGCGCTGAGGATCGTGTCGCCGGTGGTCGAATCGGCGATCTCCGGGACCGCCGACACGGTGTAGCGCACCACACGAATGTCCCCCAGGGGATTCGTGTAATAGACGTAGAAGTGCCCGTTCAGGGCGTAGCTCGGATGGAAGGCGAGGCTCAGGAGACCGCGCTCACCACCAGCGGCGATGTGACCCGAGAGATCGAGGAACGGCGCCGGCAGCAGCGAATCGTGGCGGACGACGCGAATCGCGCCCGTTTGCTCCACGACGAACAGGCGCGCCGTGTCGCCCGGCGGCGCCGTGACAAACACCGGATCGTTGAGCCCCGCGGTCACGAGCTGCAGCGCGGCGCTGTCCCCCGGACCTGGACCCGGCCCGGGACCCGGCCCCGCATTCGACGTTTGGCACCCGACCGCCAGGGCGATCGCTCCCGCCGCCCACACGACCACCGCCACCATCCCCGATCTCATGGGTGCCCCCGCTCCCCCAGCTCGACGTCCACGCCTTCCCGTCGCAACCTCCCTAACATCCGCGCCTCGACTCGAGCGGTGACCTCCACCACACCATCCACGTGCACCTCGTTCAGGACGTGGCTCTCGCGGTGCAGCTCGGCAAGCAGACGCCCGTCCCCGACCGGCACCCGGATCCGGGCGACCGGCCGCAGCGCTTCGGCCGAAGTGCGGAGCACGGAGCGCAGCGCCTGTACCTCCGGCGCCCGCCCGACGCCCGCTCCCGCGCTCGTCAAGACGGCGTGCGGGAACCGCTCGCGCACCTGCGCCAGCAGCGCATCCGGATCGCCGACCAGATCGGCCTTATTGAACACGTGAACTACGCGCTTGCGATCGGGCGAACGGCCGCCGTTGCCGGAGGCATAGAGTCCCATCTCATCGAGCACCGACTCCACCACGTCGACCTGTTCCTCCCAGGCGGCGTGCCCCGCGTCGATCACATGGAGCAGCAGGTCCGCCGCCCGCGCTTCCTCGAGGGTGGCCCGGAACGAT
>DATFTG010000195.1:0-9296 GCA_035262265.1 Gemmatimonadales bacterium | reverse complement strand
CAGCGAAAGCGCCGCCCGCCATCCCCACGTGCACGTGACCATCGAGGAAATGCCCTCGCCAACGCAGCTGCCGGCGTTGCAACGCGGCGAAATCGACCTGGGACTCGCCCACGCCTACATCGAGCTGGAGGATTGCGACGGGTTTCGAGTGCAGCGCCTCGTCGAGGATCGCGTACAGCTGGCCCTGATCGCCGCTTCCCATCCGCTGGCCCAGCGCGGCGTGATCCAGCCGCTCGAGCTCGCCGACGTTCCCTTCCTCTTCATGAAGCGCTCCTTCCACCCCCTCCTGCACGATCGCGTGATCAGCGCTCTGGCGAACATCGGGCTGACGCCGCGCATCGATGGCACGCACGACGGGCTGCACACGGTGTGGTCCCTGGCCGGTCAGGGGAAAGGCTGGTGCCTCGGATTCCTGTCGCAACGTGACCGCCCGCCGCTCGGCACGGTCGGCGTCCCAGTCGCTGGTCTGGACCTGCCGTGGGGAATCGACATTCTGTCGCGGGAGGGGGAGCCCAATCCCGCGGTGCGCGCAGTGATGGATCTGTTGAAGGCTGCGGCCAAGCGTAAGCAGTCCCCGACCCGCAAACTGGCCAGCGTCTCGTGAACGGACTGCGATCTCTGCTGGCCCGCATCATCGCCCCCGTCGCGTGGGCGTTGCGCACCTACTGGCTGACCGCTGCATTGCTCGTAATCACGGGCGCCGTCGCCCTCGGGGCGATGCTCCCCGTGAGCGCCTTGTTCCGCGGAGGGCCGCTCGCGCCTGAAGCACGGCTCATCGCTCCGGCGCTGCGGTCCCCCGACCTCCCGCTGCCTCTCGGTCCCTTCGCGACGCCCCCGGCGGCGTATCGCTCCGCCGCAACCACGATGCTGTTCAGCGTGCTCACTTTGATTGCGGCTGGAGTATTCCTGGTTGCCGCGATAACGCTGCTCGCCGTCGCCGACGTGCGAAGCGGGACGCGCACGAGCGAGATGTCGGTGCGGCGCGCCGTCGGCGCCTCGCGATCCTTGTTGCTGCTGGCCGCGGGATTCGAAAGCGCCGTCATCGCGGCGGCGGTCTTTCTCGCGGGTGGACTCGCCGGCGTGGTTGGCGCGCGTGCCGCCGGCGCCGCCTGGCCGGGAGAGCTGGCCGCGGGAACGCTCTGGGTGACCGTCGGTGTGTCAACCGCATTACTCCTGTTGCTTGGCTTCGGGGTTTCTCTCCCGGCGATGAAGGAGCGGCGGCGGATGCCGCTGGGAGGCCGTAAGGGACGGGCGCTCGAGCTGGTGCTCCCGGCACTGCAGCTCGGGCTGTCCCTCACGGTGCTCGGGTCAGCGGCGCTGCTCATGCGTCACGCTGCCGGGCTCGAGCGTGGGGCGGGAGTCTCAGCCGGGGACGGCCTCGTGTTCGCCGTGACGGCGCCGGATGCCGCGCCGCCCGAGCGGGCACGTGCGTACGCGCGCCTGTTGCGCCGGCTCCGGAGCGCTGGATTCGACGGCGTGAGTCTGATGAGCGCAGGAACGGAGCTGGGTCTCGGAACGGGAGATGGGATTTTGACCGATTGCGGTCGGTGCGCCTGGGGTGGAATCGCCGTCCCCTGGCGTCTGCCCTTCGTCACCCATCTCCTCGCGAGCGCTGATACGTTCCGTATGCTCAACCTCAAGGTCGTCGCTGGGCGCGGGATCACGGATCGCGATACCTACGATGCGCCGCGGGTCGCCGTGGTCAGTGCCTCCCTCGCTGCAGACGATTTCGAAGGCGGCCGCGCCGTCGGCCGCCGGCTGCAAATCGGCCACGGGAAGTTCGACTGGTACACGGTGGTGGGCGTCGTCGCAGACCAGCTGCCGGCGGGTTTCGGGGGTGGACTCGAGCCGCAGAAGGTTCTTTATCTAAGCGTGCTGCAACATCCTCCGCAGGCGGTGGACGTATTGGTACGCGAGCCGCGTGATCCGCCGCGCGTCACGCGGGTCCCGGAGGCGCTCCGAGCGGCATTGGGCGCGGGCGTTTCGGTCACCCAAGAAGGCGAAGCCCGATCCGTCACGCGTGAAGCGATGCCGGTGCGCTGGTTCGGGATGCTCTACGGGGTGGAAGGGTGGCTGCTCCTCGCCATCGCGACGCTGGGGACGTTCGTCGTGATGGGGCTCTGGGTCGCATCAGTGTCTCGTGACCTGGCGGTGCACCGCGCGGTGGGCGCGCGGCGGCGTGCGGTGATCGGCTACGTGCTGGCCCGCGCCGCCGGCGTCGCGGTGGGCGGCGTGGCGGTGGGGTTATGGTGCGGAATGATCGTGTGGGGGGAGCTCACCACCATCGTCGCGGGGCTGCCTCCCTGGGAGCCCGGTGTGTTGCTGCGCTTCTCGCTCCTCTTGACGCTCGCCGCGTTCGCCGGCGCGCTGCTGCCGGCATGGCGCGTCGCGCGAACGCCGCCCGCCGTCCTCCTCGCACACGGGGACTCGTGACGCACGATTGATCGCGCGTTGAACGGCCGCGCGATTGTGCTGCGTCCCGCGTAGTTCCGATGACATGCGCGCGCCCGAATTCGATAGCATCGGTGCGTGCCCCACGAGAGCCTGCTCGTCCTGCTCGCCCCCCACGGCGCGACGATCGAGCCCGAGGCGCTGGCGTCGCTCGAGGACGCCCGGCCTACCTGGGTGCGGATCGAACGGGAGGGGGAGTCGTCCTGCCTGGCCGCCCGGGTCCGTCACACCGCTCCCCCTGAGGTGTTTCGCGACCGGGTGCGCCGCTGGGCGGCCCAGCGGCAATGGGCGGTGACGGTTGCGCCGTGCGCCCCGTCTTTGTAAAGTGAATTGCATGCATGACTTGGGGGGCCCCCTGCCTGTGCCCGGCGCCACACCGCCCGGGGGGCCAGTCGTCCCCGAACGCCGCCGCTCGAGGCTCGGGCGATGGTTCGACAGCTGGATGCGGTCGATCGGCATGGCGCTGGTGCTGTTCCTCATCATCAAGACCTTCTTCTTCGAAGCATTCCAGATCGCCAGCGGCAGCATGACACGCACGCTCCTCACCGGCGATTTCCTGTTCGTCAACAAAGCGTTGTATGGCGCGCAGATCCCGGGTACCAAGGCCCGCCTGCCGGGATTCCGCCAGCCGGCACGCGGCGACGTCATCGTCTTCGCCTATCCGCGCGATCCCAGCCAGGATTTCGTGAAACGGGTGATCGGCACTCCCGGCGATACTGTCGCCATGCGACACGGACAGGTGGTCGTCAACGGCCACTGGCTCGCCGAGCCGTATGTGCAGCGCATTGATTCCAGCAGCAGCTCGACGAGTCCCGATTTCGAGTGGCAGCGTCCGTACTATCTGGCGCGCTCGGACGAGGACCGCCGCCGCTACCATCCGGAGCGGGATGAGTGGGGTCCCCTGGTCGTGCCCGAGGGGAAGTACTTCGTGCTTGGCGACAACCGCGACGATTCCCTGGACTCGCGCTATTGGGGCTTCGTGGATGCGACCGCGGTCAAGGGGCGGACGTTGCTGGTGTATTTCAGTTATGATCGGGGGACGCACGACGCGCTCCCCTGGCTGACGGACATTCGGTGGAGCCGACTCGGATCCTTAATCCATTGAACTCGCATTGGATTCCCCTCTTCCCACGGGAAGCGGGGCCAGGGGTGAGGCAATGCGTTTAAACACGGCTAAGCGGGTGTCCTTCGACGAAGGGTCGCTCGACCAGTACCTGCGCGAGATCAGCCAGTACCCGCTGATCACGCGCGAGGATGAAGTCGAGCTCGCCCAGCGCATCAAGCGCAACGACGCCGAAGCGCTCGACAAGCTGGTGCGATCCAATCTGCGCTTTGTCGTCAGCGTCGCCAAGAAATATCAGAACCAGGGCGTGTCGCTCTCGGATCTGATCAACGAGGGCAACCTCGGCCTGATCCGCGCCGCGCACAAATTCGACGAGACCAAGGGCATCAAGTTCATCAGCTACGCGGTGTGGTGGATCCGCCAGGCGATCCTGCAGGCGCTCGCCGAGCAATCGCGCATCGTCCGTGTCCCGCTCAATCGTGCCGGGACGCTGCACCGCATCGGCAAACGGTCCTCCGCGCTCCTGCAGGAGCTCGGTCGCGAGCCGACGGTCGAGGAGATCGCCGAGGGGATGGACATCTCGGAAGAGGAAGTCGCCAAGACGCTCTCGATCTCCCAGGCGCATCTCTCCCTCGACGCGCCGCTCACCCCGGGCGAAGACAACAAGCTGCTCGACTACCTTCCCGACACCCAGAATCCCGGTCCCGACGACGAGATCTTCGAGCACGCCCTTACCGAGTCGATCGAAGGCGTGCTCTCGACCCTCAAGGAGCGCGAGGCGAAGATCCTGCGGCTGTATTTCGGTCTCGAGGGCCAGGAGCCGATGACGCTCGAGGAGATCGGCTCGCTGCTCGGGATCACACGCGAGCGGGTGCGCCAGATCAAGGAGAAGGCGCTGGCGCGGCTGCGGCACGTCAGCCGTGCGCGCGCCCTGGAGAGTTTCCTGTCATAACGGCTCGGAGCCAAGTTATCTTGGCTCCATGGCCTCCCTCTCTTCATTCGACATTTCCACTGGAGCCGACCTCCAGGAAGTCGACAACGCCGTCAACCAGGCGACCAAAGAGGTCGCCCAGCGTTACGATTTCAAGGGCTCGAAGTGCTCGATCGCGTTCGATCGCACCAAGGCGACCCTGACACTCGTGGCCGACGACGATTTCCGGATGAAGGCGCTGTTCGACGTACTGCAGGGCAAGCTGATCAAGCGCGGTGTGCCGGTGAAGAACCTCGAGCTGGGTGAGGTCACGCCCGCGGCGGGGGACACCGTGCGGCGTGAGATCAAACTCACCCAGGGCATCTCCCAGGACAAATCGAAGACGATCGTCAAGGCGATCAAGGACAAGAAGTTCAAGAAGGCCCAGGCGTCGATCCAGGGCGAGGAAGTGCGTGTCCAGTCGCCGTCCAAGGACGAGCTGCAGGAAGTGATCGCCTTCCTGCGCACGCAGGAGTTCGGCATCGAGCTCAAGTTCGGGAACTACCGCGGATGAAGCTGGGCGTCATCTCGCTGGGCTGCGACAAGGCCACGGTCGACTCCGAGCGGCTGGTCGGGGATCTCGTCGGGCACGGCGCCGAGCTGACGGGCGACCTGCCGTGCGCCGACGTCGTGCTCGTCAACACCTGCGGCTTCATCGACGCCGCGAAGCAGGAATCGATCAACGCCATCCTCGACGCGGCGAAGCTGAAGACGACTGCGGCGGTCAAGGCGGTCGTGGCGGTCGGGTGTCTGGTGCAGCGCTATCGTGAAGAGTTGTCAAAGGAGATGCCCGAAGTCGATTTGTTCCTTGGGTTCTCCGACCTGCACCACCTGGTGCCGGAGCTCGCCAGGCGCGGGCTGCTCACCGATCCCGTCGCCGCGCACCCCGGCGTGCGCCAGTTCCTCGGGGATCAGCCGCACGTGCGCTACCTCAAGATCTCCGAAGGGTGCGACCACACCTGCGCCTTCTGCGCCATTCCGCTGATGCGCGGGAAGCATCGCTCCGAGCCACTCGAGCGGCTGGTGCGAGAGGCCCAGGCGCTCGAGGCGCAGGGCGCGCGGGAGATCAACCTCGTCGCTCAGGACCTCGGCCACTACGGGCGGGATCTGGGGCGGAACGGGGCCAAGCTTCCCGACCTGCTGGCCGCGTTGCTCGCCGAAACGTCGGTGCCGTGGTTCCGGCTGCTGTACGTCTACTCGGCGGGTATCACCGACCGTCTCGTGGACCTCATGGCGCGGGAGCCCCGCATCGTGCCCTACATCGACATGCCGATCCAGCACGCCAACGACCGTATGCTCGAGCGCATGCGGCGTCCCGAGCGGCAGGCGACGATCCGCGAGAAGCTGGCGTGGCTGCGCGCGACGGTTCCCGACCTCGCGATCCGGACCACCTGTCTGGTGGGCTTTCCCGGCGAGACGGAGTCCGAGTTCCGTGAGCTGCTCGGGTTTCTCGAGGAGGCGCAATTCGACCGACTCGGCGCGTTCGCCTATTCGCCCCAGGATGGCACGCGCGCGATGCAGTACCCCGACGACGTTCCCGAAGAAGTGAAGCGCGAGCGTCTGGAAGAGCTGCTCGAGGTACAGCGGGCGATATCGGCGGAGCGGCTGTCGCGGTTCGTGGGTCGCGAGGTGCCGGTTCTGGTCGATCGCGTCGCCGATCCGATCGACTCCGGGGCCACCCATGTGGGCAGAGTCCCCTGGCAGGCCGACGACGTCGATGGGGTGACGTATCTCGGGGAGGGGGGTTGGGCCGGTCCCGGCAGCTTCGTCCGGGCGCGGCTCACCGAGAGCCTCGACTACGATTTTCGGGCGGTGGCGCTCGCGTGAGCGCCCGCGCCGCTCCTCAGGCATCGGCGTCCCTGCTTCCGCGCGGGACGCCTTTTTCTTGGCTGCTCCCAGCCGCGCTCGTCGCAGCGCTCGGGTGCCCGCATCCCCAGCCCAGCGCCGAAGCGGCACCCGGCGGTCCGGAGCCTGAGCTGCGCGTCGGTCTCGCCATGGGTCTTTCCAGTGTGCGGCTGGGAGGGGATGGCGAGCTGTTCGTCACCGATGACGGCAACGGGCAGCCGGTGGGTGCCATTGCTCCGGGAAGCGTCTGGACGATCGCCGTGGACTCCGCAGCAGGATTTACGCTGCTGCGTCGGGACGGGACGCGGACCGAGCGCCACCAGGGGATCTCGGCGGTGAACGTGACCGAGGGACGCTTCGCAATGGTCAACGGGCGCCGCTACCGGGGCCGGATCAACGTGGTGCGCCTGCCGGGCGGTCTACTGCTGATCAACCGCCTGCCGCTCGAGAGTTACCTCGCCGGCGTCCTCGGCCAGGAGATGGGGCCGCGGCGCCCGGACGAACGCGAGGCGCTGCTCGCGCAGGCCATCATCGCGCGCACCTTCGCGGTGCGTAATCGCGGGCGTTGGGAAGCGAATGGGTTCGACGCCACCGCCGACACGCGTGATCAGGTGTATACGGGCGTCGACGGCGAAACGGCGCAGGTGTGGGATGCCCTGCGCGCCACGACGGGGCAGGTGGTGCGGTTCCAGGGCAAGGTCATCGACGCCTACTACCACGCGAGCTGCGGCGGCCGTACCGCCGCAGTCGAAGACGTGTTCAAGAGCGCGCAACGACAACCGTATTTGCGGTCGGTGTCCGATGCGAGCGGCGGTGGTCATTCGTATTGCGAGCTGGCACCGCACTTTCAATGGCGCGAGGAGTGGGACGCCCAGACGCTGCGCACTATATTGACGCGAACCCTGCCGGCCGTGATGACGGTGAGCGGCGACGGCCTGCAACCCATTACCGACCTGCAAGTTACGAGAACCACGTCGTCGGGCCGGGTGGGGGAGTTGCGGATCGTGTTCGCGCACGGCGACGTGCGCGTTGCCGGCCCCGACGTGCGGACGATTCTGCGTCCCGCAGCGGACCGGCTGTTGCAGAGCGCGGCGTTTCGCGTGTCGGTGACCACGGACGGCGGCCGGGTGAGCCGCCTCGTAGCGCAGGGCAGCGGCGCCGGTCACGGCGTCGGGTTCTGTCAGTGGGGCGCCATCGGGCGCGCCCGCGCCGGACAGCAGTATCGCGAGATCCTCACCACTTACTTTCCAGGAACGACCGTTGAACGACTCTACTAATAGATCGGAGCACCGCCGGCGCTGGCTGGCCGTGGCGGTGTGCGGCGCGTGTGTGACGCTGGTCGGGTCGCCGCTGCTTGCCGCCCAGGGATTGTTGTCGAAGTTCTCATACGATCAGCTGCAGGTGTCGGGATTCGAGTTCGACGTCGGATCGGTGGCGACGCACGACCTGCGCGGCGCGGTGATCGGCGGCCTGCGCATGGACGCCGGCTATCTGGCGCCGCACGTGCGGGTGCTGATCGGCGCGTCGTACACGCGCTCGCGCTTTACCGACCGGGCGGTGGCGCGGCTCAACCGACAGCTGCTCAAACTGGTGAATGATCCCGATTCGAACTCGACCATCGATGTGGGACGGGTGCACCTGTCCGACTTCATCGCCGACCTCGATCTGCAGTATGTCTTCAATGACGGACAGCCGGTGAGCGCCGTGCTGGGACTGGGCGGCGGGGTGCACATCCGAAAGGGCAGCGGGCGGGCCGTCAACGGGACCTTCATTCAGGACGCGTTGAGCGGCGTGGCGCCGGCCCTCAACGGCACCGCCGGGATGGAGGTGGCGTTGACCCCCGCCTGGCGGATCACCGGCGAGCTGCGCGGTACCCTGCTCAGCGACTACTCGCAGTTCTCGGCGCGCGTCGGCTTCATGTATCGCTTGCCGGCTGGTCGCGGTCGGCGGTGAGCGATCCGGTCCGCGTCGCCGTCGTGGGGGCGGGAAGCGTCGCGCAGGTGGCGCACCTTCCGGTCCTGCGCAAGATCGCCGGCGTCGAGATCGCCGCGATCTGCGACAACGACCTCTCCAAGGCACAGGCGCTGGCCGCGCGGTTCGACGTGCGCGAGACCTACGACGACATCGAGGAAGTGCTGCGGTACGCCCACCCGGATGTGGTCGTGGTGTGCACGCCGAACCATCTCCACGAGATCCATGCGGTCGCTGCGTTGTCGGCGGGGGTCAACGTCCTGTGCGAGCGGCCCCTGGCCATGAGCGTCGCCGGAGTGGAGCGTGTTCTCAAAGCGGCGGAGCGCTACGGCAAGCGCGTGATGGTGGCGATGAACCACCGTTTCCGCAGCGACGTCCAGGCGGTGCGCGGCTTCCTCGCCGGAGGGGAGCTCGGGACGATCGACATGCTACGTGGCGGCTGGTTCACGTTCCAGCCCGCCGTCGCGCGGCAGCAGCTCGGCTGGCGCCTGCGGCGTGCCGAGGCGGGGGGCGGGGCGATGCTCGACCTTGGCCTGCCGTTGATCGATCTGGGGTTGTGGCTTGCCGGTTGGCCGATCCCCAAGCGCGTCTCCGCACAGCTCGTGGGCGGCGGCCGCGACGGCGTGGAAGAGATGGGGATCGCGATGATCGTGTGCGAGAACGGCCTGACGATCGGCGTCGCCGTGAGCTGGCGCCACCTGGGCGGCGGCGAGCGATTCTGGTTCGAGATGGTGGGGCGCAAGGGCACGGCGGCGATTGCCCCGCTGCGCGTCTACAAGGAGCTGCATGGGGCGCCCACCGATGTCACCCCCACCGGGGCGAGCGGTCGCGAGACACCGTTCATCCAGTCGTATCGCGCGGAGTGGACCTACTTTCTGGCCGTGATCCGCGGCGAAGTGAACGCCCCGCCGCCGAAGGATCAACTGCTGCTGCACAGCGTGGTCGAGGCCGTCTACCGCTCCGCCGACGAAGGCCGCGACCTCCTGTTGTGAGTCT
>DATFTG010000194.1:0-6146 GCA_035262265.1 Gemmatimonadales bacterium | reverse complement strand
GGCTGCACCGGCGTCGACGTCACCGTCGATTCCGGGGAAGTCGTCTCGCGCGCGCTCGCCTGCTTCGGCGTCTTGCTGCTGCAGCCGCCGAGCACGAACAGCCATGCCACGAGCCAGACCGGGGTGTGGCGCAGGGTGGGGATCATTCTTCCTCCTCGTCAGGGGCGCAGGGGCGCCAGTTGGGGTTGCCAGCGCCCGGGGGAAAGGCAGGAGGAAGACCAGCAGACCGCGGCGGTGAGTGGCGGCGTCAACTCTATGGTGTTGTTGTGGATAGCGAATTGCGCGGGAAAACGAGGTATGGCTGCCGTGATCGGGTGGACACGTTCCTAAGACCGCGTTGTGTCCGGGTGGACACGTCTTTCACTCTCTGCTGATGCCGTGCCTCCGCATGATCTTCAAGAGACTCGCGTGATCCGCCAGCCCCAGCGCTTCAGCCGTGCGCGTGATGTGCCACTCGTTTCGCTCCAGTGCTGCCACGATGATCTGCCGCTCCGCCTCCGCCTTCAGCTCGTGAAATGTGCGCGGCGGCACACCTCCGCCCACCCGCTGGGCCGCCGCGTCGTCGCGGATCTCGGGCGGAACGTCGTCGACACCGATCGCGTCTCCCGGTGCCCCGATCAGCATGCGCTCGAGGATGTTGCGCAGCTCGCGCACGTTGTTGCGGCTCCAGTCGTAGGCCATGAGCGCCTCGAGCGCCGGGGCGGTGACCGTCTTGGGTTTCATCCGAAACCGCGCGCAGGTCGCCGCCACGAGGTGCTGCACCAGCTCGGGGACGTCGGACAGCCGGTCGCGCAACGGCGGCACCGCCAGCACGTGCGCGTTGATGCGATAGAGCAGGTCCTCGCGAAACCGGCCTGCCTTCACCTCGGCGGCGAGGTCGCGATTCGTCGCCGCGACGACGCGCGCGTCGACCGCGATCGTGCGGTTGCCGCCCAGCCGTGTCACCTGGCGGGCTTCGAGGACGCGCAGCAGCTTGGCCTGCGCCGCGAGCGGCAGCTCGCCGATTTCGTCGAGAAACAACGTGCCGCCGGCCGCCGCTTCGAACGCTCCTTTGCGCAGCGTGGCGGCGCCGGTGAACGCCCCGCGCTCGTGGCCGAACAGCTCGCTCTCGATCAGCTCGTGCGGCAGCGCGGCGCTGTTCAGCGCGACGAACGATCCCGCCAGACCGCTCTTGCGATGCACCGCCCGCGCCACGATCTCCTTCCCCGATCCGCTTTCCCCCACGATCAGCACCGGCGACGGAATCGGCGCGACGCGCGTGATCGCCTCGTCGAGTTTGCGCATCGCCGGGCTCGAGCCGACGAGGGCGTCGGGTCCCATTTCCTTCTGTAGAGCCGCGACCTCACTCTCGAGGCGCCGCCGCTCCAGCGCCTGCGCGATTTCCTGCACCACGCGCTCCATCGTCTCCGCCTTGTCGATGAAGCTCGTTGCGCCGGCGCGAATCGCCTGGGCGCAGCGATCGAAGTCACCCGTGCCGGTATAGACGATCACCGGCACCGTGAGCCCGCGGCGCGCCCGCTCGCGCAGCACTTCGAAGCCGTCCATGCCCGGCATCTCGAGGTCGAGCAGCATGCAGTCCACCGGCTCGCGCGCCAGGATGTCGAGCGCCTCGCGTCCGTCGCTCGCCAGAAGCGACTCGTGACCGCCCAGCCGTCGCAGGTCGTAGGCGTACTGCTCGGCGAGCGGCCGAGCATCGTCGACGATGAGGATGAGGCTCACGCGTCGGTGATCGCTTCGGGAAGGTCGACGATGAACCGCGACCCGGCGCCGGGCGACGTCTCGACGCGCAGCCGGCCACCGGCGTCGGTGACCAGGCGCCGGACGATCGACAGGCCGAGGCCGGTGCCGCCGGGTTTGGTCGAATAGAAGTCCTGGAACGCACGCTCCAGCTCCTGCTGCGTCATGCCGGAGCCGGTGTCCTCGACCACGATGCGAATGGAATTCGCGCGACCGGAATCGGTCCCGCGCGCGGTCGACACCGTCACCGTCCCCGATTGGCCGCCCAGCGCATCGACGGCGTTGGTCACCAGATTCTCGAGAATGCGCCGCAACCCCAGCGGATCGATTTTCGCGTCCGGCAGCTCGTCGGCGAGCTGCAGCGCGACCTCGGCCCCACCGGCCGGCAGCTGCCCGACCACCTCGCGCGTCACGGCGCTCACGTCGGCGCGGTGCGCCCCGGCCGGCGGCGACAACTTGGCGTAGCTCGCGGCGAGCTTCTCGAGATACTCGAGACTCGACACCAGCGTCTGGCGCCGCTCGGCGAACACCTTGGCGAGATCGCCGGGGCGGTCGCGCGCGATCTGCGCCAGGTGGCGCAGCACGTTGCGCAGCGGGGCGATGCTGTTCTTGATGTCGTGATTCACCTGCCGCGCCAGCTCCCCCGTCGCCGCATGCCGCTCGGCCTCACGCAGGTGGGCGGCGCCGGCACGGAGCCGCACCGTCATCTCGCCGAAGCGGCGCTCCAGCTCGCCGATCTCATCCTGGCGGTCGCTCGAGAGCTCGTCGTCGAGCCGGTCGAGGTCGATCGCGGCGGTGCGTTCCGCCAGCTCGGCGAGCGGCCGGCTCACCCGCGAGGCGAGCCACCCGGCGAGCGCCAGCGACACGAGCAGCGTGACCAGCACGGCGGCCGCGAACGCCAGATCGACGACGCGCTCCAGCTGCTGCAGTCCCACGAGCTCCGTCGACACCACGAGCTGCGCCGCCACCAGCTGTGCGCTGTCGGGCCGCGATTCGTCCACGAACGCGACCGGCAGAGCGCTGACGACGTCAGCCGCCGCGGAGGCGCGCGTGGAGTCGCGCACCCGCGAGCTGATCGTATCGTGGGGCAGCTCGAGAGCAACGGTAAATGCGCTGTCGGGGGCGAGGTGTGCGAGGAAGTCGGTGTCGACGGCGACTCCCCCCACGATCGTGAAGCGGCGGTCGCCCAGGGGCAGCGAGTCGAATCGCACCAGCGCCACGAATGGCCCTTCGGCGGTGCGCGCCTGGACCAGCGCCATTGCATTCGGGGCCCGCGCCAGCTGCCGCGGCAGTCCCGGCTCCAGGCGGTCGAATTCGTTGCGAAAGTGTCCCGAGCTGACGATCCGTCCTGAATCGTCCTGGATCTGCAGCATGCTCAGCCCGGCGAGGTGCATCGCCGCGCCCGCGTAGTCGAGCAGGTAGGCACGAGAACCCGTGTCCCGCTGTACCGCCGCGGTCCGCAGGCGGTTGTCCGCCACCGCGGCCGCCCGCAGCCCCGCGAGCCGCGTCGCCACGACCGTGCCCTGTCGCTCGAGATCCCGCCCGATCAGGCCGACAAGCGCCGTGGTGCGAGCGCGATACTGCGCCGCGACGCGATGCCGTACGGCGAGCCGCACGGCGAGGCCGAACACGACGAGGGGCACGAGCACGACCGGGGCGGTCGCGAGCAGGATGCGGGTACGGAACGTCACGGGTTCACGGAATATCGCTGCGGCACGGGCTTCGTGAAGGCGACCGGCGGCCGGCTGGCTGCTGGGCGTTCGGCGCGGCATCTTTGAGGCGTCAGATGTCCTCCTTTCAAGATCGGTTGACCGAAGGGCTCCGCGGCCGTTACACGCTCGAGCGCGAGCTGGGACAGGGCGGGATGGCCCTGGTGTTCCTGGCTCGCGACCTGCGGCACGACCGGCACGTTGCACTCAAAGTGCTGCGACCGGAGATCTCGGCGGAGATCGGCGCCGAGCGATTCCTGCGCGAGATCAAGATGGCCGCCGGTCTCACCCATCCTCATATCCTGCCCGTCCACGACTCGGGTGAGGCCGACGGGCTGCTCTACTACGTGATGCCCAACATGGAAGGGCATTCCCTGCGCGAGCGCCTCGAGCGGGAACGCCAGCTGCCGCTCGACGAAGCCCTGCGCATCGCGCGCGAAGTTGCCGCCGCCCTCGACTACGCTCACCGCCATCACGTCGTCCACCGCGACATCAAGCCGGAAAACATCCTGCTCCACGAAGGCGCGGCGATGGTCGCGGATTTCGGCATCGGCAAAGCCCTCTCGAGCGATGGATCGATTACGCAAACCGGCGTCGCGCTCGGCACCCCGGCCTACATGAGCCCCGAGCAGGCCGGAGGCGAGAGCGATCTCGACGGGCGGAGCGATCTGTACAGTCTCGCCTGCGTCCTGTACGAGATGCTGTCTGGCGAGCCGCCCTTCACCGGCCCCACGGCGCAGGCCATCATCGCCAAGCGATTCGTCTCTCCGATTCCCAAAGTCCGCGCGACTCGCGACGTCCCCGAGATGGTGGACCACGTCGTGACGCGCGCGCTGTCGCGTACCCCTGTCGACCGCTACCCCACCGCCGCCGAATTCGCCGCGGCGCTCGCGGCGATCACGCGCAACGGTGGCGGGCGCCCCGCGGGCGACGCTCGGCCTGCGGGACAGAAAGCGATCGCCGTGCTGCCGCTCACCAACATGAGCGCCGATCCCGAGAACGAGTACTTCTCCGACGGGATGACGGAAGAAATCATCAACGCGCTGTCGAAGGTTCCCGGGATCCAGGTCGCGTCACGCTCCTCGTCGTTCGCCTTCAAGGGCAAGGAAGTCGATGTACGCCAGGTCGGGGAGAAACTGGGCGTCAGCTCGGTCCTCGAGGGCAGCGTCCGTAAGGTGGGAAACCGCATCCGCATCACGACCCAGCTCGTGAACGTCGAAAACGGCTACCAGCTGTGGGCGGAGACCTACGATCGGCAGCTCGAAGACGTATTCGCCATCCAGGACGAGATTTCGCGCGCCATCGTCGACGCGTTGAAGCTGCGGCTCGGGGGCCATGCCGAGCACGTCGTGGCGCCCACGAAGAGCATCGAAGCGTACAACCTCTATCTCAAGGGCCGCTTTTTCTTCAACAAGCTCACCGAGCCCAGTCTGCGCAAAGCGCTGGAGTTCTTCCAGCTCGCGCTGTTGCAGGACCCGGGCTTCGCGCGCGCGTACGCCGGGATCGCGGACGTGTGGTCCAACCTCGCCGACGACTGGGTGGCCCCCGACGACGCCTACCCCCGCGCCAAGGCCGCTGCGGAGCGGGCGCTGCAGCGCGACGCCGAGCTGGGCGAAGCCGTCACATCGATCGGGAAAGTGCTCTGCTGGCACGAGTGGAATTTTGCCGATGCGGAACAGCAGCTGCAGCGCGCGGTCGCGCTGAGTCCGAACTACGCCGAAGCCCACTACGTGTTGGGGACGGCGCTGCCTCTCGTCGGGCTGTTGGACGACGCCATCATGGAGATCCGGAGAGCCCTCGCTCTCGACCCCCTCTCATCTCAGTATAGCGAGTGGCTTGCCCGTTTCCTGCTGTACAACAAGGACTACCATGGAGCGATCGCCGAGGCCCAGAAGACTCTGGAGCTCGACGAGACATCCCTGCGCGCACCGCTTTACATTGGAACGGCGCATCTCGTCCAGGGGAACGCCGAGGTTGCGCTCCAATGGTACCGCCGGGCGCAGGGATTGGAGAAAGCGGTGCGCTCCTACGACGCGATGATCGTGCGGGCACTGGCCGCGCTGGGACGCCGCGATGAAGCGGACGCGATCATGAGTCGCCTCGATGAAGAATCGCGGCAGCACTATGTCCGCGCCGAGATCCTCGCCATGGGCTACGCGGCCCTCGGCGACGCCGACCGCGCCTTTACCTGTCTGGAACGCGCGTTTCAGGCCCGCTCGGCCGGCTTGATCTATCTCCATCTCGATCCCGGCTACGCGCCTCTGCGCGGCGACCCGCGCTACACCGACCTGGTGCGGCGCATCGGACTGCGATAACCGCTTATCGCAGACGCAGGGTTCCGTCCCAATCAATGGTGAAGGCCGTCCCACCCCGGCGCACGATCGCGTGCGCTCGCGTCTCAACCAGCGCGGCCACCGCGCGAGCGGGAGCTTCGACGAGCGAGAGCCACGGGGCGCGCGTCTCGAGATCCTGGATCGCACGACATGGGTCCAGTGCCTCGTGTTCGAGGGGGATGAGATACGACGCCCCGCCGCCCGCGAATAGGATGTCGAAATCCGCGGCGGAGACGCCGATCGCCCGCACGTCCGTCCCGACCAGTCCCAGAGCCACGAGGCGCTCCGCCAAATTGCGCGCCGCGGCGTCGTCGCGCGGATAGTACAGGCTCGCGGACGCGGTGGCGTGAGCGGCTGAATCGCCCAC
>DATFTG010000193.1:0-2377 GCA_035262265.1 Gemmatimonadales bacterium | reverse complement strand
TCCTTCCAGCCCTCGACCTGGCGATCAGGATGGCCAACGAGCGCCAATGGATGGCGCAGGGGCCGGTGCGCTACGGCCTGTTCGCCCGCATGATGGTGAGGTCGATGGAGCCGCCGGTGAAATGGCGCATGAAGACCAACCGCATCTTCGAGCCCGCCCGAGAGACCCTGCGACGGGACGCGGTCCTCGCGGAGCTCACCGCCTCGCGCGAGCGCATCCTGCAGCGTGTCCGTCAGTCGGTGGGGCTCGACCTGAAGCGCGCCATCGTCGTGTCCCCCGTTTCGCGGTTGATTCGGGTGCCGCTCGGCGCGTATCTGGCGTTCCTGGCGGCTCACGATCGGCGACATCTCTGGCAGGCGCGCCAGGTGCGGGAGGCGTCCGGATTCGGCGGGCCCGCAACCTTCGCGCACTGAGTGCCGTCATACTTCGTGACCCGTCACACTAGAGGACACGTCATGTCTACGAGCGTTTCAGCCGGCGCCGCCGCCCTCGCCGGCCTCCTGATCGCCTGCGGTGGCAGCCAGACTCCGGTTCCCGTCGTGGGACGCGAAGTCGATATCACCAGGCTGGCGGGCCAGTGGTACGGCGATTACTCGAGCGTCGAAACCGGCCGCAGCGGCACGATCGTGTTCACCCTGAGCGCCGGCAGTGACACCGCGACCGGTGATGTCGTGATGACGCCCCGGTTCAATGCCGGCGCGCAGGTCGCGCAGACCCCGACTCCGACGCCGCCACCGGCGGCTCAATCGATCGACATCAAGTTCGTGCGTGTCACGGGAGGGCAGGTGAGCGGATCGCTCGCGCCCTACACCGACCCGACGTGCAATTGCCCGCTGCACACGACGTTCGTCGGCCGCCTGGTCGGCGATACGCTGGCGGGGACGTACTCGTCTCGCCATGAGAATGCGAACGATGTTCAGCAAGGGCGCTGGCGGGTCGTAAGGAAAAGCAACAACTAGACGGTGAGGCAGAAGCCGCGGAGACGCCAGGGCAGACGCCGAGCCGCCGAGCCGCTGAGTGGATTTGAGGAGCCAGGCGAGAGGATAGACCCCTCGTAGCTAACTCCTCACCCCCACTCGGCGGCTCGGCGGCTTAGCGTCTACCTAGTGCCTAAGCGTCTCGTTCCCGCTCGAGCAGTTGCTGTTTGCGATCTGCCCCCCAGTGGTATCCACCCACATTCCCATCTCCTCTTACTACTCGATGGCATGGGATCACGAGTGCTACCGGATTCGTCGCACAGGCGCGTGCCACCGCGCGCGTCGCGCTCGGGCTGCCGATGGCGCGCGCGACGGCCTGATACGACCGCGTCGACCCGTAGGGAATCTTCCGCAGGGCACTCCACACCTTTTGCTGGAACGCCGTCGCCCGGATGTCGAGCGGCAGGTCGAGATGGGGTTCGTGCCCCGCGAGGTGGGCCAGAATCGTCTCGACCCATCCGGCGAGTCGGCCGTTGTCACGGGCGATGTGGGCTGCCGGGAATTCGCGGCGCAGGTCGCGCTCGAGCGTGGTGGCGGAGTCGCCGAGCGCGATCTTGCAGATGCCGCGCTCTGTGGCGGCGACGAGCAGCGTGCCGAGCGGCGAGTCGACGACGCTGTAGCGGATCGCGGCACCGCGTCCGCCGCGGGCGTAGGTGGCGGGTGTCATCCCGAGCGCTCCGGCGGCGCGCTCGTACACCCGGCTCGAGGAGCCGAATCCGGCTTCATAGATCGCGGGACTCACGTGAGGCATCTCCTTCAATGAAGTTTTCAGGCGGCCCACACGCTTCGCGTCGCGGTACTCGCGAGGGCTCACGCCCAGCACGCGCCGGAACGCTCGCAACACCTGATGCGGCGAGCGGCCCACGCGGCGTCCCAGGTCGGTGAGGTCCGCGGGGCCGTCGGGTTGCGCGTCGATCGCCCGGCACACCTCGCGCACCAGCGCTACCGCCGGGTCGTGCGGCTGGAGCCGGCCCGGGTGGCAGCGCCGGCAGGCGCGGAACCCCGCCGCCTCCGCGGCTTCCGGGATTGGGAAAAAGCGAACCAGGGTGCGCCGCGGCCGGCGGCTGGGGCACGAGGGCCGGCAGTAGATGCCCGTCGAGCGCACCGCATAGACGAAGTCGCCGTCGTAGCGGCGGTCGCGGTGGAGCACGATCTGCCACTGGCGGGTGGCATTGAGGATCGGGACAGCTGCGGCGGTGGTCACGATTGAAACTTAGCGGCGGGGGGAACGGTGATCTATCCGGATTTGGCGGGCGAAGTTGCCTCGATCAGAACGAGATGGAGAAACCGCCGCCTCCCCCGCTGAACGGGAACCGCGGATTCACCGTGTTGTTGAGTGTGGATCCGAAGCGGTACTGGAGCCCGATGAAAGTGAAGTAGGTGTAGGACGTCGCCAGCTC
>DATFTG010000192.1:0-9418 GCA_035262265.1 Gemmatimonadales bacterium | reverse complement strand
GCGGGATCGTGCCCCGCCTGGGCGGACAGGCGGTCGGGCGGACGGGCGGTCAACAGGATTGCGGCCGCGATCGCCATTCGTTGCAGGATCAGTCCGCCAGACCGCCTGACCGCCCGCCCGCCCGCCCGACCGCCGCTCCATCCATCCATCACGTCATCTCCCTCAGGTCTTTTCCCGTCATCACCGCCGGCGGATCGACTCCCAGCAGGCGCAACACCGTGGGTCCCACGTCCCGCAGGCTTCCGCCCGGTCGCAGGCTCTTCAGCCCCTCGTTCCCGACGACGAGGAACGGCACCGGGTTGGTCGTATGCGCCGTGTGCGGCCCCCCGCTCGAGGGGTCGATCATCAGCTCGCAGTTGCCGTGGTCGGCGGTGATCAGCAGGGTGGTGCCCGCCCGTTCCGCGCTCGCCAGGACACGCGCGAGACTGGCGTCGACGGCTTCCACTGCTTTGACCGCGGCGGGTAATACCCCCGAATGCCCGACCATGTCACCGTTAGCGTAGTTACAGAGGATGAAGTCGTGCTGTTTCGCCTCGATCGCACGGCACAGCACGTCGGTCACTCCCGGAGCGCTCATCTCCGGCATCTGGTCGTAGGTCGCGACGCTCTTCTGCGACGGCACCAGCTCCCGCTCTTCGCCGGGGTAGGGACGCTCCAGCCCGCCGTTGAAGAAGTAGGTGACGTGCGCGTACTTCTCCGTCTCCGCCGTCCGGAACATCGTGCGGCCCTGGTCGGAGAGCACCTCGGCCACGATCTGCTGCAGCACGAGGGGCTCGAACGCCGCGGGGAAAGGGAAGGTGGCGTCGTAGCGCGTCATCGTGACGAGCTGCACCGCCGGCCGCGCGGGATCGGCGAAGCCGTCGAACCCGGGCAGCGCCAGCGCGGCGGACATCTGGCGGCCGCGGTCGGCGCGGAAGTTGACGACGAACACGCCGTCACCCGAGCGGATGCGCGGCGTATCGGCAATCACGCGCGGCTTGATGAACTCGTCAGTCTCGCCCGCCTCGTAGGCGCCGCGGATCGCGGTCTCCGCGTCCGGCGCCTCGATCCCCTTGCCGTGGACCATCGCGTCGTAGGCGAGGCGCGTACGGTCCCAGCGCTTGTCGCGGTCCATGGCGTAGTAGCGTCCGATGACGCTGGAGACGACCGGATCCCGGGACGCGGATCCCGGGTCCCGACGAATCTCGTGCAGCAGCTCCTGCATGAACATCAACGCCGACTGCGGCGGTGTGTCGCGGCCGTCGGTCCAGGCGTGGATCGCCACCGCCAGACCGGCGCGGCGGCCCAGCTCGATCGCGCCGAGCAGATGCTGATCGAGGGCGTGCACGCCGCCGGTGCCGATCAGCGACAGGAGGTGCAGGGTGCCGTTGGAGCGCTGCAGCGCCGCGATCAGCTCGGTGAGCGGAGCGAGAACGAAGAATTCTCCCGATGTGATCGATTGGGAGATGCGCACCATGTCCTGTGGCACCACGCGTCCGGCGCCGAGATTAAGGTGGCCGACTTCGCTGTTGCCCATTTGCCCTTCGGGGAGTCCGACGGCGAGACCGGACGCGTCGAGCAGCGTGCGCGGGGCGCGGGCCCAGAGCCGTTCCCAGGTCGGGGCCTGGGCGAGCTCCACCGCGTTGCCCTCACGGCCGGGTCGGAACCCCCAGCCGTCCAGTACGATCAGCGCGACCGGGGTGCGCGACCCGTGCCTCTTGGTCATATTGAATGAAGATGCAATCTATCCCGGCGCTTCGCCTCCTACCAGTTGTCGCCTGCATCGTGGTCCCGCTTTCCGCTCAGGCCGGTGCACGGGTCACGAATCAGGGAGAATGGTTCTACCAGACCGCCGCGGGCCGACGCCTGGCGCAGCTCGAGGCGGGCTCGGTCGTCCAGACCGGGGCCGTACAGAACGGCTGGACGAACGTGACTCTGGACGGATGGATCATCAAGACGTCGCTCGGGCCGACGGCGATCCCCGGGTTCGACATCGCCGTCAGCCAGCAGCCGTCCGAGAATCTGCGCGCCACCCCCGCCGGCGCGGTGATCGCTCACCTCGCCGCCGGCTTCGCTCTCGACAAGCTCGGCGAGCAGGATCGCTGGGTCCACGTACGCCGCAGCGGCTGGGTCAAGTCGTCGGCGCTGACCGCCATCGCTCCGGCAGCCCAGCCCGCTGCGCCCGCGCGCGTGCTGCCGGCCCGCGCGCCCGACACGACACCGACGCCGGTCGATCCCGCGCGCGTGCTCTCCGCCCGGTCGACCACGCTGTATCGCGCCCCCGACGGCGCGAGCGACGCCGCGCTCACCGCGGGCGCCCCGCTGCGCGTCCTGGGCCGGACGGCGGACTGGACGCGCGTCGAGCTCGAGGGATGGGTGAAGACGTCGGATCTCCAGGCGGCTCCTCCGGGCGTGCTCGTGGGCGTGAGCGCCGCCGAGCTGCGCGCCGAGCCCGACCGTTACGTCGGGCAGTCGCTGCGCTGGACGCTGCAAGTGATTGCGGTGCGCACCGCCGACGATCTGCGCCCCGATATCCCGACCGGGTCGCTCTACCTGCTGGCGCGCGGGCCGATGCCGGAGCATGGCTTCATCTATGTCGTGGTGCCCGACGGGCAGCGCACGGCCGTGCAGGGGCTCGCGCCGCTCGCGACGATTCAGTCGACGGTCCGGGTTCGCACCGGCCGCAGCAAGTTCGTCGGGAATCCCGTCGTCGATCTCGTGTCACTCGAGGTGCTGCCATGAATGACGTGCTGCGGGAGCGGCTGCTGCGCAAGCTGGATGAGCTGTCGGACGAGAAGGCGTATCAGGTGCTCGACTACGTCGAGTTCCTGGAGTCGAAGTACGTCGAGCGCCCCGCCGGCGCGCCGGCGTTCCAGAAGGTCGCCGAGACCCTCGAGGACACGATGCGCGCCGGCCGCGTGCCGATCACGATCATCAAGGGTACGATGGACACGGTCTCCAAGGCGGGGAAGTTCCTGGGAGGCCTCGCCGCCGCGGGGAAAGCGGCGGTGGAGGAGGTACGGAAGAAAGACTCCGAGGAGGGTGCCGAGACCTCCAAGCCATAGGGAAATCCCATGATCCGAATCTCGATTCCGCCGGCATCGGTCGCAGTGGCTTGCGTCGCCGTTGCCTGCATGAAGGGTCCTGATCGTTCTGCGACCGACCGTACGACGACCACGGCGTCCTCGACGGCGACCGCCGCGAGCGCGCCGGCGCGCAACGGCTGCAGCTATCTCAGCGAAGCCCAGGCTTCCGCGGCGTTGGGCCAGCAGTCCCGCTACCGTCCGCGACAACCGACCCCGGCCGCTTGCACGATCGAGCCCGCATCGGGCGACGTCTTTCACGGCACGACAGTGGACTATCGCGTCGCGCCCGGGTCGGCGCAGTTCGATTTCCTCGCGGCCCAGAAGGACGCGGAGAAGATCACGGGGCTCGGCGATCGCGCGGTGTGGCTCGGCGCCGGGAAGACGCGCGGCAACCTCGCGGTGATCCGCGGCAATACCGCGCTGCTGGTGACGATCACCGATTTGAGCGGTCACCGGCAGCTGGAGCAGAAAGCGCGCGACTTCGCGCGCCTGGTGCTGGAGCAACTCTAAGCACGTCTGCGCAGGTGCGTGCGGGACGCGTCTTCAAAGGCGCTGATCAAACGCCATTCATGGCGAGCCGCGTCAGCGCCGAGCGCCGACTTCAGTCGGCGAACAAGCGCACGGGACTTCTCTCAAACGTTCCCCGGGTTGAGGATTGGGTCTCGCGGGACTAACTTCCGCTATGGGAACCTTCCGCCAGACGCAAGCCCTCACTTTCGACGACGTGCTCCTCGTGCCGCGGCATTCCGCGGTGCATCCGAGGAGCGTCGATATCCAGAGCCGGTTCACCAGGGATATCTCGCTCAACATCCCGCTCGTTTCCGCCGCGATGGACACCGTCACCGAAGCGGAAATGGCGATGGCGATCGCCCGCGCGGGCGGCATCGGCGTGATCCACAAGAACATGCCGATCGACCGGCAGGCCGCCGAAGTCGACCGCGTGAAGCGCAGCGAGTCGGGGATGATCCTGAACCCGATCACCCTCGGGCCCGACCGGCCGCTGCGCGAAGCGGCGCAGCTGATGGGGCGGTTCCGCATTTCCGGCGTTCCTATCGTCGACGCCGCCGGCAAGCTGGTCGGCATCATCACCAACCGCGATCTGCAATTCGAGCGGGCGCTCGACCGTCCGATTCGCGATGCGATGACGAAGGAGCACCTCGTCACCGCTCCGATGGGCACGACGCTCGATGAAGCGGAGAAGATCCTGGGCGCGCACCGCATCGAGAAGCTGCCGGTGGTGGACGGGCAGGGGGTGCTGCGCGGCCTGATCACCATCAAGGACATCTTCAAGCGCCGCCAGCATCCCAGCGCCAACAAGGACCAGCACGGGCGGCTGCGCGTCGCGGCCGCCGTGGGCGCGACGCCCGAGGCGATGACCCGCGCCAAGGCGCTGCTCGACGCGGGGTGCGATGTGATCGTGGTCGATTCGGCGCACGGGCATTCGCAGGGCGTGCTCGACACCGTCGACTGCCTGCGGCAGCAATTTCCGGAGGCGCAGCTCGTCGGCGGCAACGTGGCGAGCGAGGCGGGGGCGCGCGCGCTGGTCGAGCGCGGCGTCGACGCGGTGAAGGTCGGCGTCGGTCCCGGCTCGATTTGCACCACGCGCGTCGTCACCGGCGTCGGCGTGCCGCAGATCACGGCCATCGTCGATGCCGTACGCGGCGCGGGAGACATTCCCGTCATCGCCGACGGCGGCATCAAGTACTCCGGTGACGTCGTCAAGGCGCTCGCCGCCGGCGCCGAGAGCGTGATGATGGGCTCGATGCTCGCCGGCACCGAAGAGAGTCCCGGCGAGTCGTTCCTGCTGGAGGGCCGCCGCTTCAAGGTGATTCGCGGCATGGGCAGCCTCTCGGCGATGGAAGAGGGGTCGGCCGACCGCTATTTCCAGGAAGGCGAGGTCAGCCCCTCGAAGCTCGTTCCCGAAGGAATCGAAGGCCGCGTGCCCTATCGCGGCCCGGTCGGCGACGTGCTGTTCCAGATGGTCGGCGGGTTGCGCAGCGGCATGGGCTATTGCGGCGTCGCAACCGTCGCCCAGCTGCGGACCGAGACCGAGTTCATCCGTATCACGACCGCCGGATTGCGCGAGTCGCATCCGCACGACGTCGTGATCACGCGCGAGGCACCCAACTACAGTCTCTGAGTCGCTCCGGCTTGACACGCCGGGAGCCGGGGTCTACTGTAGCGCCCGTTCCGGTCCGATCCACTTCACTGGCGAGGCAGCGCATGGATCTGTTCCGACGGAAAAGCGTCACCGCTCTCCAACAGGAAGCCGCGTCCGACAACAGCCTGAAACGCGCCCTCGGCGCCCTCAACCTGACCACGCTGGGCATCGGGGCGATCATCGGCACCGGCATCTTCGTCCTCACGGGGACCGTGGCCGCGCTCAACTCAGGCCCTGCCGTCGTCCTGTCGTTCACCTTCGCCGGCGTGGCGTCGATCTTCGCCGCGCTGTGCTATTCGGAATTCGCTTCGCTCGTCCCCATGGCCGGCAGCGCCTACACCTACGGCTACGCCACGCTCGGGGAGCTGATCGCGTGGATCATCGGGTGGGACCTGATTCTCGAGTACGCCCTCGGCGCCGTCACCGTGGCCATCGGGTGGTCGGGATACGTCGTGAGCTTCCTGCATGACATCGGCATCAGCGTCCCGTGCGCGCTGTCGGCGGCCCGGGGCGCGGCCGTCACCTGCGCCGACGGCACGACGACGACGGCGATCTTCAATCTGCCCGCCGTCATCATCATCGCCCTCGTCACCACCCTCCTCGTCATCGGCATCAAGGAATCCGCCAACGTCAACAGCGTGATCGTGATCATCAAGGTCGTAGTGGTGCTGCTCTTCATCGTCGGCGCCGCCCATGCGATCAACACGGCGAACTGGCATCCGTTCATTCCGCCGCAAACCGTCAAGGACGGCGTCCCCGTCGCCGGTGAATTCGGCTGGAGCGGGGTGTTCACCGGTGCGGCGATCGTGTTCTTCGCCTACATCGGGTTCGATGCGGTGAGCACGGCCGCACAGGAGGCCAAGAACCCGCAGAAGGACATGCCGATCGGCATCATCGGGTCGCTGCTCATCTGCACCATCCTGTACATCCTGGTGTCGGGGATCGCGACGGGGATCATGAGCTACAAGGAGCTCAACGTTCCCGATCCGATCGCCGTCGCCGCCGACCGCGCCGGCCTGGGCTGGATGGCGACCCTGATCAAGCTGGGGGCGATCGCCGGGCTGTCGTCGGTCATTCTGGTGATGCTCCTGGGACAGTCCCGGGTGTTCTATTCGATGTCGCGCGATGGTCTGCTGCCGCAGTTCGTCAACAAGGTGCACCCCAAGTTCCAGACCCCGTACATCACTTCGATCGTGACCGGCATCGGAGTCGCGTTCTTCGCCGCGATCCTGCCGATCCGCGACGCGGCCAGCCTGGTCTCGATCGGCACCCTGTTGGCGTTCGTGATCGTGTCGGTCGGGATCCTGGTGCTGCGCGTGCGCGAGCCCGATCTCCCGCGGGTGTTCCGGACACCGGCGGTGTGGGCCGTCGCTCCGCTCGGCGCGTTTTCGGCGGCGTGGCTGATGAAGTCGCTGCCGTGGGTGACCTGGGAGCGACTGATCATCTGGTTCGCCATCGGCATGGTGGTCTATTTCGGGTACAGCATCAAGAACTCCCGTCTCGCCAAGTAAGCGCCACGGCAGGTGTCTGGCGTCGCGGCCGGCTCCCCGTTCGGAGCCGGCCGCTTCATATTGCGTGCGATGAAGTCGCGCGCGCGCGCCTGGTTGGGCTACTTCGGCTTGTGGACGCTGCTCGGTCTGGTGTTCGCCACGCAGCTGTTCCTCGCCGAGCAGCGCTCCTCGCCCCATCCCTCGACCTGGTGGCAGGCACTCCGCTCCGAGCTGCCCGACTGGTACCTGTGGGGCCTGCTGGCGCTCATCGTCGGGGCCCTGGCGCGGCGCTTCCGGATCGACCGCAGCAACTGGGAGCGCGCCGTCCCGATTCACTTCGGCGCCAGTCTCACCCTCGGCTTCCTGCACCTCGTGCTGGCGACCGCGCTTCAGGTCGTGCTGCGCGGCGGCGAGTCGTACCCCTTCCTGCCCAAGCTGGTCGATAACTTCGCCGCCTCGTACCACTGGAACCTCCTCGTGTACTGGGCCATCGTCGCGCTGGCGCACGCCCGCGAGTACGCCCGCGATGCGGGCGAACACCGCATGCGCGCCGCCGAGGCCCGGCTCCAGGCGCTGACGCTGCAGCTGCGGCCGCATTTCCTCTTCAACACCCTCAACGCGATCGCCGAGCTGATTCACGAGGATCCCGACGCCGCCGAGCGCATGGTCGGGCGGCTCGCCGATCTGCTGCGGCGCACGCTGGAAACCGACGGCTCGGCCGAGGTGCCGCTCGCCACCGAGCTGGAGCTGGTGCACCGCTACCTCGAGATCGAAGCGGTCCGCTTTCAGGACCGGTTGCGGGTGCGCTGGGAGATCGCGAGCGAGACGCGCGGCGCCGGTGTGCCGGCGATGATTCTCCTGCCGCTGGTGGAGAACGCGGTGCGCCACGGCGTCGCCAGCCGGCCGGGACCGGGGCAGGTGGGCATCCGCACGCGCCGCGACGACGGGACGCTGCGCGTCGAAGTGTGGGATGACGGGCCGGGGCTGGACGAGGATGCGGCGCGGGCCCCGGGGCGCGGGATCGGGCTCGCGAATACCCGCGCCCGGCTGCTGCAGCTGTACGGGCCCGCCCACCGGCTCGAGCTGGTCGACGGCGCGCCCCGTGGCCTCGTGGTGCGGTTGTCGCTCCCCTTTCACCTGCCCCGGGTGGCGTAGTGATCCGCGTCCTCGTGGTCGAGGACGAGCCGCTGGCGGTGCGCCGGTTGCGGCGCCTCTTGAAAGACGAACGCGACGTGAAGGTGATCGGCGCCTGCGGCGACGTGCCGGCGGCGCGGCGCGAAATCGCGGCGCAGGGACCCGATCTGCTGCTGCTCGACGTCCAGCTCTCGGGCGCCGACGGCCTCGCGCTGCTCGACGGTCTGCCCGCTGCCCGCCGGCCGGCCGTGATCTTCGTGACGGCCTACGAGCGCTACGCCGTCCCCGCCTTCGATCACCAGGCCGTCGACTACCTCCTCAAGCCGATCGACCCCGAGCGCTTCCGCCTGGCGATCGCCCGCGCGCGCCGCCAGCTGGAGCGGCGCGACACCGCCGCCGCGCCCGGGGCGCCGCTGTCACGGCTCCTGGTGCGCGAACGGGGCCGCGCGTTCTTCGTGCGCGTCGCTGAGGTGGACTGGTTCGAGGCGCAGGGGAACTACGTGCGGGTCCACGTCGGCCGCGCGAGCCACCGGCTGCGCACGTCGATCGGCGCGCTCGAGCCGCAGCTCGACCCGCGGCAGTTTCGCCGCATCAACCGCTCGCAGATCGTCGCCCTCGATCGGGTGCGCGAGCTGCAGCCGTGGTTTCACGGCGATGGCATCGTGATGCTGACGAGCGGAGTGCGGCTGCGCCTCAGCAGGAGATACAGAGATCGCGTCTACGGGGATCGCGGCTAACGCCGCGGCTTCTCCGCCGCGAGTCCCGTCCACGACCGAGAAAATCCCACTCATACCAGAAGTGGTTCCGCCGCTCTCCCCGGCGTTGAGATTGCGTGTACCCACTCGCCAGGATCTCCGATGTCGCTCTGGGCCACCAAGTCCATCGCCACGCTGCGCGCCGAAGCCGAGGCCGCCGAGGGCACGACGCTGAAGCGCGCGCTCGGGCCGTTCAACCTCGTCACACTGGGAATCGGCGCCGTCATCGGCGCCGGCATCTTCGTGTTGACGGGCCAGGCCGCGGCGCTCTACGCCGGGCCGGCCGTCCCGATCTCGATGGCCATCGTCGGCGTCGCCTGCGCCTTCGCCGGACTGTGTTACGCCGAGATGGCGAGCACGGTACCCGTCGCGGGAAGCGCCTACACCTACGTGTACGCCACGCTGGGCGAATTCCTCGCCTGGATCGTCGGCTGGGACCTGGTGCTCGAATACGCCGCGGGCGCCGCGGGCGTCAGCGTGGGATGGTCGGCGAATCTCGTGGCGCTGCTCGGGCTGTTCGGCGTTCATCTGCCGGGGGCTCTGGCGGCGTCGCCGACGGCGTGGTGCACCGCCGCGCAGGTGGGCACGATGGCGGCGCCGCAATGCGCGCACACGGGACTGAACTTCACCGGCGCCGTCATCAACCTGCCGGCGGTGTGTATCGTGGCCCTGATGTCCACCGTGCTGGTAGTCGGGATTCGTGAATCGGCGCGCTTCACCAATGCCATCGTCGTGCTCAAGGTGGCGATCGTGCTGCTCGTGGCGGTCGTAGGACTGTCGCACCTCACACCGGCCAACTGGAAGCCGTTCATC
>DATFTG010000191.1:0-27725 GCA_035262265.1 Gemmatimonadales bacterium | reverse complement strand
ATCTCCTACACCGACGCTGTGGAAAAGCTCAGAGGACTGGGGGCCGATATCACGTGGGGCAGCGATCTGGGTGGCGACGACGAAACCCTCCTGGCCAAGGAATACGACCGGCCGGTAATGGTCTATAACTATCCCAAGGCCGTGAAGGCCTTCTATATGAAGGAAAACCCGGACGACCCGCGTACCGTCCTCAACAACGACATGCTCGCTCCCGAAGGCTATGGCGAGATCATCGGCGGCAGTCAGCGGGAGGACGATTACGACAAGCTGCGCGCGCGCATCAAGGCGGAAGGTCTGCCCGAGGAGGCGTACGGTTGGTACCTCGACCTACGTAAGTACGGCACGTTCGTGCACGCCGGATTCGGACTCGGCGTCGAGCGCACCGTGGCGTGGATCTGCGGCATCCCGCATATCCGCGAGGCGATCGCGTTCCCGAGGACGCTGTATAAGCTCTGGCCCTAACGGCCCCCCGCCTTCACTTCCTCCCACAACGTATCCAGCTCGTCGAGGCTCGCCTCGCCGACCTCCACGCCGCGCTCGCGCGCCATGCGCTCGACCGCTTCGAAGCGATGCCGGAACTTCCGGTTGGCGAGCTCCAGCGCCTGATTGGGATCGATTCCGAGCTTGCGCGACAGGTTCACCGCCGCGAAAAAGAGGTCGCCGATCTCCGCGGCGACGCGGCCGCGCTCCGCGCTCGTCGCCACCTCTTCGAGCTCGGCCATCTCTTCCCGCAACTTGCCCAGCGGCCCGCGCTCGTCGGGCCAGTCGAACCCCACACCGGACGCGCGCTCCTGCAGCCGCAGCGCCATCAGCAGCGCCGGCAGGTGCGGCGGCACGCCGGCGAAGGCGCTGCGCCCCGAAGCCCCGGATTCGCGTCGCTTGCTGCGCTCCCACGTGTCGGTCGCCGGAGCCGGTCCTTGTCCGAACACCTGCGCGTGACGGCGCCGCATCTTTTGCTCCAGCGCGCGCACCACCGCTTCGGTGTCGAACTGGCTGCGCTCCTCGGCGAGCACGATCTGAAACGAAAGGTGCAGCAGCATGTCACCCAGCTCTTCGCGCAGCTGCAGCGGATCACCGCTCGCGATCGCGTGATCGAGCTCCAGCACTTCTTCGACGAGATAGGGACGGAGAGTCTGAGGTGTCTGCGCGCCGTTCCAGGGAGAGCGTTTGCGGAGCTCGCGGACGAGCGCCAGTACGCGTCCAAGCGCTGAATCGCCTTGCATTTAGCCTCCTGCACGGGTATGATACGCGCTCGTCTGATGGAGTCAATGAGCGCGCGCAAGAGCCGCGCCTGGGTCGAGGTCAACCTCGCGGCGCTGGTCGAGAATGCTCGCGCGGTGGCGCGGTTCGCCGGCACGCGGCTCCTCCCGATCGTCAAAGCCAACGCCTACGGAGTGGGAGCGGCCGCCGTCGCGCAGGCGCTGGAGCAGGTAGATCCCTGGGGCTACGGTGTCGCGACAATCGAAGAGGGCGCCGAGTTGCGGGCCGCCGGCATCGCGCGGCCCGTTCTTGTGTGCACGCCCGGGCGGCGGGACCAGTTCGATCGCTACCGCCAGTTCGATCTCACGCCCGCACTGGGAGATCGCGACAGTCTCGCCGCCTGGCTGGCCGGACCCGAGCGTCCCTGTCACCTGGAGATCGACACGGGGATGCGGCGCGGTGGGCTGCGATGGGACGAGATTGACGGCATCCGCGATCTCCCGGGTCTCGAGCGGATCGAGGGGTGCTACACGCAGTTCCACTCCTCGGAGCGGTCTGACGGGTCGGCCGATGAGCAGCTCGAGCGGTTCCTGTCGGCGCTGGAGCGACTACCGCGGCGGCCGCCGCTCGTGCACGTGGCGAACAGCGGGGCGGCGCTGCGCGATCGCAAGTACGCATTCGATGCCGTCCGCCCCGGCGTCTATCTGTACGGCGGCACACCCGGGGGAGCACTCGCACCGGGACGCCCGGTGGTGAGTCTCCGGGCCGTGGTGGTGAGCGTGCGACGGGTGTGCGCCGGGGAGAGCGTCAGCTATAACGCGCACTGGGCGGCCCCGCGCGACACCGTCGTCGCAACGCTCGGGATCGGTTACGCCGACGGCGTGCGGCAGTCGATCGCGCCGACGGGACAGGTGCCGGTGCTGTTGAACGGGGCGCGCTGTCCGATCGTCGGCCTCGTGACGATGGACCTGACGATGATCGAGACGGGCGCGACGCCGGTCGCTGTGGGCGACGTGGCCACGCTGATCGGGGAGACGCGCGGCGGGGTGACCACGCTGCAGCAGTTCGCCGAGTGGTCCGGCGTGCAGCAACGCGACCTGCTGTGCGGCTTGGGTGCGCGTCTGCCGCGGATCTACGAGTGAAGCGCGCCGCGATCATCGTGCTCGATGGGTTGGGGATCGGGGCGGCGCCCGATCAGGACACCTACGGCGACGTGGGCTCGGACACTCTCGGCAACGTCGCGCGCGTGGTGGGCGGATTGCGGCTCCCCAACCTCGAGCGTCTCGGACTGGGGCTGTGCCGGCCGCTGGCTGGTGTCGCGCGACCGGCGAGGCCGGCCGCGGCGTATGGAGTGGCCCTCCCCAGCTCGCACGGCAAGGATTCGACGACGGGGCACTGGGAAATCTGCGGCCTGTTGCTCGAGCGGGCATTTCGAACGTATCCGCACGGCTTCCCGCGGACGTTGCTCGATGCCTTCGCCGCTCGTACCGGCAGGGGGTGGATCGGCAACACCGCCGCCTCGGGAACGGCGATCATCGCCGAGCTCGGGGAAGAGCATCAGCGTACGGGCAAGTGGATCGTCTATACCTCGGCCGACTCGGTGTTTCAGGTCGCGGCGCACGAGGAGACGGTGCCCCTGGCCGAGCTGTACGCCGCCTGCGGCGTCGCGCGCGAGATGTTGCAGGGCGAGGAAGCGGTGAGCCGGGTGATCGCGCGGCCGTTCCAGGGGAAGCCGGGGCACTACGAGCGCACGGCGAGCCGCAAGGACTTTTCGATCGAGCCCGTCGGGGTTACGCTGCTCGACCGGCTGGCCGAGGCGGGAATTCCCCGGGTGGGGATCGGAAAAGTCGACGATCTGTTCGCCGGGCGGAACATCGCGAGCGAGCACACGCCGACCAACCCCGACGCCTACCGGCTGATCGAGCGGGCGCTCGAGACGCTCGAGACGGGCTTCATTTTCGTGAACGTGATCGAGTTCGACCAGACGTGGGGGCACCGCAACGACGTGCCGGGGTTTCATGAGGGACTCCATCACCTCGATACCTGGCTGCCGCGCCTCGAAGCGCGGCTCTTGGAGGACGACCTGATCATCATCACGGCCGACCACGGGAACGATCCGACCACCCCCTCGACCGACCATTCGCGCGAGGCGGTGCCGGTGCTCGTCCTGGGGAAGCGGGTGCGTCCGGTGGCGTTGGGAGAGCGGTCGACGTTCGCCGATCTCGGCGCGACGGTGGCCGAGTTTTTCGGTTTGCCGGCGCTCGCCGCGGGTCGTTCGTTTTTGCGCGAGGTGTGGACGTGAGCGCCGACCTGGTGCGCCGGGCGCGTGAGGTGATGCAGAACGCGTACGCGCCCTACAGCAATTTTCACGTCGGGGCCGCGATCGAGGCGGCGGACGGGACGATTCACGTCGGCTGCAACGTCGAGAACGCCTCGTACGGGCTGACGATCTGCGCCGAGCGCATGGCGGTGGGAGCAGCGGTGGCGGCGGGGAAGCGCTCGCTCAAGCGGGTGGCGGTGGCGACGGCGGTCGAGCCGCCGGCGACGCCGTGCGGCGCCTGCCGCCAGCTGCTCGCGGAGTTCGGGCTGGATCTCGAGATCGTCGCGGTGGGACCGTCCAGCGAGCGGCGCTGGAAGCTCAGGGACCTGCTTCCCGAGGCGTTCACGCGCGAGTCGCTGTCATGAAGCGGCTGGTCTTCGTCGCGGCCACCGTCGCGCTGGCCTTCTGGGCGTGCGTCGAGGAGCCGACCGCGCCGGCGCGCTGTCCCGAATTCTGCCCTGGCAACAAGCTGGTGGCGGTCGAGTCGCTGTTTCCTGACGCGATCTCCCGGGACTCGACGTTCCAGGGGTACGCCGTTCCGGTCCATGTCGGCTACCTCCCGATCACGGCAGAAAATGGAATTGACAGCCGGTCGATCACCCAGATGACCTTTTTCAGCACACGGACGACGCTCGACAGCATCGACACGACTACCGGACCGAACGTGATCGATTCGATGAAGCTGGTGGTGCGGTTTCTGCGGCCGGACAGCGCGACTCGCAATCTGCGGCTCTCCTTCTATGTGCTTCCCGATTCGATCGACAGCACGACCACGCTGGCCGACCTGGCATCGTATTTCGCCGCGCCTCCGCTGCGGGTCGTCAATGTCGACAGCCTTCTCGCGCAGCCGTCGCGGCGCGATTCGATCATGGGCGACACCGTGCTGACGAACGGCACCACCGACACCAACACGGTGTTGTCCAACGGCACCAAGCACATCGTGACGCTGCGGCTCAAGGTCGACAGCGCCAATGCTCCGTATCACCCGGCGGATTCCGGGCGCGCCCATCTGTCTCTCGGCGTGGTGGTGACCGCGGACAACCGGCCCACCGTAATCCTCGGGTCGGGCGAGACCGGGCTGGGATTGGGAGCGTCGTGGTTTTACCGGGTCGACTCCGCCGGGAAGCGGTTGCGTCCCGATTCGATCTTCTACAAGTGCCCGGACTCGTCGAATCCGTGCAGCAAGCCCAAGCATCCGCCCGACTCCCTCGTCACGAACACGAACTTCGACACGTTCTTGTATACGGCGCCGGCGCTGCCGCCCGATTCGAATCTCCTGATCGGCGGCACCCCGTCGCAGCGCGCCATGTTGCGCATCAACATCCCGAAGAAGGTCCGCGACTCGTCCCAGGTGTTGCGCGCCGAGCTGTTCCTCATCCCGACCCCGACCGCGCCGGTGGTGATGGGGGACTCGGTCCTCATTTTCGTGAACCGGGTGTTCGCCGATCTCGGGCTCAAGTCCCCGATCGACGCCGATACCGCGATCCAGGGAACGTCGCGAGTGTACGCCGGCAACCCCACGGACACCGTGCGGGTCGAGCTCACCCCGCTGTTCCGCGCGTTCGTCGCGGATACGACGGTGCCCACGAGCGTGTTCGTCCGGCTCATGGCGCTGCGGCGCACCGTGCAGACAGCCACCTCGGGCGACAGCACGGGCAAGGCGTTCAGTCTCGAGGGGGCGACGTTCACGACGCTGCGCTTCTATTCGTCGCGCACCACGGCGTTCCGGCCGCTGATCAAGCTGACGTACGTGCCGCGCATCAAGCTGGGAGTGCCGTGATGCCGATCCGACGCGGTCTCGCGCTGGCGCTGGCGCTCGTGGGAGGAGCCCGGACGCTTGCCGCGCAGAGCTCTCCCTTCGGCATCAACGGCCTCGGCGTGCCAGGCCGGCCCGAGAGCGCGCGGTCGCGCGCCACCGGGGGCGCGTTCGCGATGTTCGATCCGTTCTCGGGGCTCATCGAGACCGCCATCACGGCCAATGACCGTCTCAGCGCCAATGCGGTGGGCGCCGTTTCCTACGTGACCGACGACCTCGACGGCGTCAGCGCATCGCGCCGCACCACGCGCTTCCCCCTGTTCCAGGTCTCGGGGCCTGCCTGGGGCGGCGTCGTGATCGGCGGCGGATTCTCCAGCTACCTCGATCGCTCCTATCGCGTCACCCTCACCGACACGATCGTGCTGGGAGGCTCGCAGCAGCAGGTGACCGACGTACTGTCGAGCGACGGCGGCGTCTCCGATCTGCGCGTCGTCGCGGCGAAGCAGTTCGGCCCGCTCACGCTCGGCGCCGGATTTCATTTTCTGTCCGGCTCGACCCGCCTGCTCGCGGCGCGCTCCTTCACCGACACGTCGACCTATCAGGGGGTATCGCAGACCGACGAGGTCGCGTATCGCGGCACCGGCATGTCGGCCAGCGCCATGCTCGCGCTGGGGCGGTCGATTCACATCGCCGCCTTCGCGCGGTCGGACACGCACCTGCGCAGCGAGCTCAGCGGCGTCGAAGTGGCGCGCAACGACCTCCCGACGATGTACGGGGCGGGGGTGTACCTGCACCTCACGCCGCTGGCGGCGGTCGCCGGCAGTGTGATTCGATCGAACTGGTCGGTCTCCACCGATTCCAACGCCTTCAACACCACCGTCTGGTCGGTCGGGGGGGAGTTCGGGAGCGGACGCCATCCGGTGCGCATCGGCGTTCGCGGCGGGCAGCTGCCGTTCGGCCCCGGTCCTGCGGCGCCGAAAGAGTTCGCCCTGTCCGCCGGCACCGGCATCGTCTTCGCCCAGGGGCGAGGCATCATCGACGTGGCGATCGAGCGCCAGCGACGCACCGGGTCGGGCCTCACCGAGACGCTGTGGACCGGGTTGTTCGGCGTCACCGTCCGGCCGTGAACGTCTACTTTCACACGTTCGGCTGCAAAGCAAACCAATACGACACCGAGCGCGTCCGGCAGGCATTCTCCGACGCCGGCGCGACGGTGGTGGACGTCGCCACGGACGCCGAGCTCGCCGTCGTCAATTCCTGCACCGTCACCGAAGAGAGCGAATCGAAGCTGCGCCGTTACGTGCGCCGCCAGGCGCGCGCCGGGCGCGACACCATCGTCATGGGCTGCGCCGCGGCACTCGATCGCGGCGCGCTCGCCGCGCTGCCGCGGGTGCGCGCGGTGGTTGGTGGAGCGGCCCCGCAGGAAGTGCTGGCGGCGGCCGGCGTCCCGGTCGCGGGCGTCGATCCGGTGCTGCGCCGCTTCACGGGCGGCGCGCGCGGATGGCTCAAAATCCAGGACGGCTGCGATGAGCATTGCACCTTTTGCGCGACCACGATCGCCCGTGGAGCGAATCGGTCGCGAACCGTCACGGAGATCATTGCAGAGGCGAGAGCGCTTTCCGAGCACCACGCCGAGCTCGTCCTGACGGGGGTGCACATCGGGACGTACGGGCAAGACAAGAGCGTTGTGGGTAATGAGTCATGGGTACAGTCACTCGGGGTGCTCCTGGAGGCGTTGGTCGACGCCGTGCCCCAGGTGAGATTCCGGTTGTCGTCGATCGAGGCGACCGAAGTCGACGACCGCATCGCGCACCTCTTGATCGAGGCGCCCCGCAATGTCGCCGCGCACCTGCATGCCCCGCTGCAATCAGGGTCGAATCGCATCCTCAAGCGCATGGGGCGTCACTGGTACAGCGCCGTCTCGTACCGCGAGCGCATCGAGTGGCTGGCCGAGCGGCTGCCGGTGTTCGGACTCGGCGCCGATGTCATCGCGGGATTCCCCGGTGAGACGGCCGCGGATCACGCCGCGACGTGCGCGCTGGTGCGCGAGCTGCCGTTCACCTACCTGCACGTGTTCCCGTTCAGCACGCGACCCGACGCCGCCGCCGCACGACTGAGCGATCAGCACGGACCCGCGACGATCCGCGCCCGGGCAGCCGAGCTCCGTGCCCTGGGCGCGGAGCGGGCGGCCGCGTACCGGGCGGCGCGGACCGGGGGTCGCGGCGACGGCGTCGTCACGGGCCACCAGGGCGGTCAGGTGGAAGTGCTCACGCAGGACTACCTCACGGTCTATCTTTCGAGTCGCGCCTGGGACGGGCGTCCCCGGATCGACATCACCGTGAGCTGAGCGTGCCGCGCATCTACCTCGAAACGTACGGCTGCCAGATGAACGTCGCCGACTCCGAGCTCGTCTTCGGCGTGCTCGACCGGGAGGGGTACGTCCGCACCGACGACCCCGCGGAGGCCGACGTCCTCCTGGTGAATACCTGTGCCGTGCGCGACCATGCGGAGCAGCGCGTGCTCGGCCGCATGGGAGAGCTGAAGCGCTACAAGCGCCCCGGGGATGTGCTGGGCGTGATCGGCTGCATGGCTCAGCGGCTCGGCCCCAAGCTGCTCGAGCGCGTTCCGCAGGTCGATCTGGTGATCGGGCCCGATGGCTACCGCGGGCTCCCCGAGCTGATCGCCCGGGCCCGGACCGGCGGCCGCACGGCCGACGTCGAATTCCGGTCTTGGGAGCACTACGAGGACGTGCCGCCGGTACGCCCTGCCGCCGCCTCGGCGTTCGTGACGGTCCAACGGGGCTGCGATTATCGGTGCACCTTCTGCGTAGTTCCGATGACGCGCGGACCGGAACGGAGTCGCACCTTGGAGGACGTGACGGCCGAGGTCACCCGCCTCGTCGCCACGGGCACCACCGAGGTGACGCTCCTTGGACAGACGGTCAACAGCTACCACGACGGGACGCACGATTTCGCCGATCTGCTGCGCGCGGTCGGCGCGGTGGCGGGCGTGCGCCGGGTGCGGTTCACGTCACCCTATCCCACCGACTTCACGGAGCGCGTGCTGCAGGCGATGGCCGAGACGCCCGCCGTGTGCGAGCACGTGCACCTGCCGGTGCAGAGCGGCAGCGCCCGCGTGCT
This sequence comes from Gemmatimonadales bacterium, assembly GCA_035262265.1. Classification (GTDB taxonomy): domain Bacteria; phylum Gemmatimonadota; class Gemmatimonadetes; order Gemmatimonadales; family GWC2-71-9; genus DASTHG01. Next base: position 19,309 of record DATFTG010000191.1, on the reverse strand, counting down.
CAAGCGCATGCTGCGGCGCTACACGCGCGAGCGCTATCTCGAGGTGGTCGCCGCGTTACGCGCCGCGGTTCCCGGCATCGCGTTGTCGACCGACATCATCGTCGGCTTCCCTGGAGAAACCGAGGACGAATTCGCCGAGACGCTGTCGCTCGTGGAGCAGGTCGCGTTCGACGACGCGTATACCTTCAAGTATTCGGTGCGCGAAGGGACGCCCGCCGTCAAGCTCAGAAACCACGTCGCAGACGAGGTGGCGGGGGAGCGGCTCGAGCGCCTCATCGCGCTGGTGCGCACCGTGGCACGGCGTCGGAACATGGCGCTCGTGGGGACGACGCACGAAGTGCTGGTGGAAGGCCGCGCCAAGCGCGGCGGCCTATTGCAGGCGCGGACGCGCAGCAACAAGATTGCCCTGGTCGACGGTCCGGACGAATGGATCGGGACGTATCGATCGGTGCGGCTCACGGGCACGACCGGATCCACGTTCACCGCGTGGCCAGTGGGGGAGGAGGAAACCGTCTGGGCGTAACCAACGTGACCATGGAAGCGGCGCACAAGGACTACGAGACGCTGCGGCCGCAGTATCCCACGTTTTGCGGGTGCGACACCTGCCGCGGGGACGTGCTGGTGTACGCCCTCAACCGGCTGTCGCCGCATTATGTCTCCACCCGGGCCGGCGAGATCCTCACCGGCATCACGATGGGGACCGATCAGGAAACGGCGAAGCTCACCGTCATCCTCATCGAGGGTTTTCGCCGCGTGGCGCTGGCGCCGCGCTGTGGAGCGAAGCCGGTGACGCTGCCCTAACGGCCGGCTGGTAGGCGGCGGTGCGCCCGCCGCTGTTGTGGATCGCGATCGGCTTCGGGGCCGGCCTGTGGGCCGGCCTCGCGTCGTTTCCGGGACCGTGGAGCCTGATCGCTCCGCTGATCGTCGGCGTGGCGCTCGTCGCGCGGCCGGCACCCGTCGCCGCCGCGCTCGGGTGTGCGGCGCTCGCCGGCTTCGGCTGGGGCGCCGCCGCGCTGCGGATCCATGCGAGTCAGTGTGCCGGACGGTGGAGCGCCTCCGTCGCGGCGCGGCCGCCCGCTCGGGCCGCCTACGTGCGGCTGCTCGACCCCGTCCCCGAGGACGGCGGCGTCGTCGACGCCGTCGTTCTCGCCGGCACCTGCAGCGGCGACCTGGTGCTGCGTTGGCCGAGCGGCAAGACGGCCCGGGGCGGGACGACGTGGCTCGTCGCCGGTCCGTGGCTGGGGGCCGCCGAGGGTGGTCTGCTGCGCGTCCGCACGGCGCGGATGATCGACGCGACGCCGCGCGGTCGCGGAGCGTTGCGCGACCGGATCGCGTCCCGCGCGCGGGCCCTTTTCGGATCGCGCGCCCCGCTCGTCAACGCGCTCGTCATCGGCGGCCAGACCAACCTCGATCGCGACGTGCGTGAGCGCTACGCCCGCGCCGGGCTGGCGCACATCCTTTCCATTTCCGGATTGCACGTCGGATTCTTCGCGGCGTGGCTGGGGCTGGTGTTGCGGTTGGCCGGCGTGCCCTCGCGCCCGCGCGTGGGCATCGGGATCGCCGCGGTCGCGGCGTACTGCTGGCTGCTCGGATTCCCGGCGCCCGCCACGCGCGCGGCGGTGATGCTCGCGGTGGACGGTGTGGCGCGCTGGCGCCAGCGCGTCGTCGCACCGCGCGGCACGGTGGCGCTGTCGGCACTCGTTCTGCTCGTCATCGATCCGTGGTCGATGCATTCGGTGGGGGCGTGGCTCTCGGTGTCGGCGATCGCCGCCGTGATCTGGGCCGATCGCGCCGTGCGCGAGCCGCTCGTGCTGCGTCTCCTCGCCCCCGCGATCGCCGCGACGCTCGTGACGGCGCCGATCACCGCGTTCACGTTCGGCACCGTCGCTCCGATCGGGGTCCTCGCCAACCTCGTCGCGATCCCGCTCGGCGCGATCGCCGTTCCCGGTGTGATCATCGCGCTGGTGCTCGCGGGTTTCGTGGCGCCGCTAGCGTCGCTGATCGCCGCCGGATCGGGACTCGCGCTCGCGCTGCTCGATCTGGTCGCGGGTGCGGCCGCCCGAGTGCCGGGCGGTCATGTCGTCGCGCAACCGGGGTGGCCGGCGGCGCTGGTCTGGTGCGGGGTCCTGGCAGTGGCGTGGTGGTTGTGGGACGCGCCGCGACGACGCTGGGTGATCGCGGTGCGCGTCGCCGGCGCGCTCGCGGTGCTCGTGTGGGGCTCCCTCGTCACGCTCGGACCCCGTGACAGGGACGGCGTCCTCACCGTACATTTTCTCGACGTCGGGCAGGGTGATGCCGAAGCGTTGCGCACGCCGGCGGGCCACTGGGTGCTGATCGATGGGGGTCCGCGGACGCCCCAGGGAGACGCCGGTCGGCGCGTCGTGCTCCCGTTCCTGCGCCGCCTCGGCGCCGGCGCCCTCGCTCTGATGGTGGCGACCCACGGCGACGCCGACCACCTGGGCGGGCTCCCGGCGGTTCTGGAAGCGCTCCCGCCCGCAGTCGTGCTCGAGCCGGGGGAGCCGCTGGGGCGGCCCCTGTATCTCGAGTTTCTCGCCGACGTGGAGCGGGATCGCGCCACCTGGCACCCGGCGCGCGCGGGGGACAAAATCGAGCTCGACGGCGTGACGTTCGAAGTGCTGAGTCCCGACAGCGCCTGGGCCGCTCAGCCGGAGGACGTCAACGAGCACGGGGTGGTCTTGCTCGTGACGTACGGTGCCACGCGGCTCTTGTTCCAGGCCGATGCCGGGTTGCCGGTGGAGGCACGCCTCGCCGGACGGGTGGGACACGTCGATGTGCTCAAGGTCGGGCACCACGGCTCGCGCTCGGCGACCTCGGACGCCTGGCTTGACGAGTTGACGCCGGGCGAGGCGGTGATCAGCGTCGGCGCGCACAACACCTACGGACACCCCGCGCCGGAGGTGGTGGCGCGACTCCTGCACCACCACGTGACGACGTTGCGGACCGACCAGCTGGGCACCATCACCTTCACGACCGATGGCCATAGTGGACAATTCCAGTTCCGTCGTCACGATTGAGCGGTTCATCATCGAGCAGGAGCGCCAGTTCCCCGAAGCGACGGGAGAGCTGTCGAACCTGCTGTACGACATCTGTCTCGCGGCCAAGATCATCTCGCGCAACGTGCGGCGCGCCGGCCTCACCGACGTCCTGGGCGCGCAGGGAACGATCAACGTCCAGGGTGAGATGCAGCAGAAACTCGACGTTTTCGCCAACGAGACGGTGCGCAACAGCGTGCAGCATACCGGGCGCACCTGCGTGCTCGCGTCCGAAGAAGACGAAGAGCCGGTGCCCGTGCCGCCCGGCCGGCCGGTGGGGAAGTACGTGCTGCTGTACGATCCGCTCGACGGCTCCAGCAACATCGACGTCAACGTTTCGATCGGGACGATCTTCTCGATCCACCGGCGGCTCACCCCCGAGGGAGGGCCGGGCACGTTGCAGGACTGCCTGCAGCCGGGGCGCACGCAGGTGGGCTCGGGGTACATCCTCTATGGCTCGAGCACGATGCTGGTGTACTCGACCGGGAAGGGCGTGCACGGCTTCACGCTCGATCCGACGATCGGCGAATTCCTGCTGTCGCACCCCGAGATCCACACGCCGCCCGTGGGCAAGTACTACAGCGTGAACGAGAGCTATTGGGACCTGTGGAGCGACCCGGTGCACCAGGTGGTGGCGGCGTTCAAGGGCGGCAATCCCAAGGTGGCGGCGAAGAACGCGCGCTACATCGGCTCGCTGGTCGCCGATTTTCACCGCAACCTGCTGTCCGGCGGGATCTTTCTCTATCCGGCGGACTCCAAACACCCGCACGGCAAGCTGCGGCTGCTGTACGAAGCGGCGCCACTGGCGTTCCTCGCCGAACAGGCGGGCGGCAGCGCGACCGATGGACATCGGCCGATTCTCGACATCGCTCCCCGGGAGCTGCACCAGCGGGTGCCGCTCGTGATCGGGAGCAGGAAGGACGTCGAGTACGCCGCGACCATCCTCGGCCGGGAGGCGGTGCCGGCGTGAGTGAGCGCCGGCCGGTCTACGGGCCGGCGGACTGGCCGGACGACACCAGACACGAGCTGGGGCGACCCGGAGCGTTTCCCTTCACCCGCGGCGTCCACCCCACGATGTACCGTGGGCGGCTGTGGACGATGCGGCAGTACGCCGGATTCGGCACCGCCGAGGAAACCAACGCCCGGTTTCGGCACTTGCTCGAAGCGGGGCAATCCGGTCTTTCCGTCGCGTTCGATCTACCGACGCAAATGGGCTACGACTCCGATCATCCCGCGGCAGAGGGAGAGGTCGGGCGCGCCGGCGTGGCGATCGACACCGTCGACGACTTCGAGCGCCTGTTTCACGGCATCCCGCTCGACCAGGTCTCGACATCGATGACGATCAACGCCACGGCGGCGATCCTGCTCGCGATGTACGTCGTCGTGGGAGAAGAGCAGGGGGTCGACCGCACGGCGCTGCGCGGCACGCTGCAGAACGACATCCTCAAGGAGTTCATCGCCCGCGGCACGTACATCTACCCGCCGGAGCCGTCGCTGCGGCTCGTGGTGGACGTGTTTCGCTTCGTGAGCGACGCACGCATGAAGTTCAACCCGATCTCGATTTCGGGCTATCACATCCGCGAGGCGGGGGCGACGGCGGTCCAGGAAGTCGCGTTTACCTTCGCCGACGGGCTCGAATACGTGCGCCGCGCGGTGGCGGCGGGACTCGATGTGAATCGCTTCGCGCCGCTCCTGTCGTTCTTCTTCGCCGGGTACACGAATTTCTTCGAGGAGATCGCCAAATTCCGCGCCGCGCGACGCCTGTGGGCGCGCCTCATGCGCGAGCGCTTCCAGGCCGACGATGATGCGGCGCGGTTGCGGTTCCATACCCAGACGGGCGGGGCGACGCTCACCGCCCAGCAACCGATGAACAACGTCGTCCGGGTCGCCATGCAGGCGCTCGCGGCGGTGCTCGGGGGAACGCAGTCGCTGCACACCAACTCCTACGACGAGGCGCTGGCGCTGCCGACCCAGCTGAGCGCGACGCTGGCGCTGCGGACGCAGCAGGTGCTGGCTCACGAGACGGCGGTGCCGGAGGTGGTCGACCCCCTGGGAGGCAGCTGGTACCTCGAGTCGAAAACCTCCGAGATCGAGCAGGCTGCGCGCGCCCAGGTCGACGAGGTCGAGAGGCTGGGGGGAGCGGCTCGCGCCATCGAGCAGCACTACTTCCAGGACGCCATCGCCAAGAGCGCCTACGAGCAGCAGCAGCGCATCGAGGAGGGTGCGGACGTCGTGGTCGGCGTGAACGAGTTCGTCGACGACGCTCCGGCTCCAACCGTGGTCGCGCCCGATTATTCGGAGCTCGCCGCGGCGCAGCAGCGCAGGCTCGCTGCGGCGCGCGCGCAACGAAACGGAGCCGATGTCCAGCGAACTCTCAAGGCGCTGCGCGAGGCCGCGCGATCGGCGCAGGCGCCATTGCTCCCCGCGATCGTCGACGCGGTGCGCGCGCGGGTGACGGTGGGCGAGATCAGTGATGTGTTTCGGGACTTGTGGGGTGTGTATCGGCCGGTATAGTAGGCGATTCTCAAGGAGACCCCTCGATGCGCTCTCGTGTGACAGTGCTCGGCCTGGCGCTCGCGCTGGGCTCGATCCCGGCTGCGGCGCAGCAGCCGCTGCAGTATCCGCAGGCTACCAAAGGAGCGGTGGTCGACACCCTCTTCGGCCACGTCGTCGCTGATCCCTATCGCGCGTTCGAGGACCTCGACGCGCCCGCCACCAAAACCTGGGTCGAGGCCGAGAATACGTTGACGTTCGGCTACCTGGCAGGTTTGGCGCGGCGCGACTCGATCAAGGACCGGCTGACCGCCCTGTGGAACTATGCGCGCGTCGCGATTCCGGTGCGCGAGGCGGGCCAGATCTGGTTCCGTAAGAACACGGGGTTGCAGAAACAATCGGTGCTGTACCGGACGGCGTCGCTGCGCGCGGCTCCGTCGCTCGTGCTCGACCCCAACGCGCTGTTCCCCGACGGCTCGATCGCGGTGGCGCAGTGGGCGGTGTCCCCCGACGGCAAGCTCCTCGCCTACACGACCGCCGTGGGCGGCTCGGACCTGCAGGATATCCATCTGCGCGACCTCGCCGCCGGCCGAGACCTGCCGGAAGTCGTGTCGCACGTGAAGTTCGCCGGTATCTCCTGGACGCGAGACGGCCAGGGCTTTTTCTACTCGCGCTTTCGTGGATCCGCGGAAGCCGCCAACCTTCAGGACGCCAACACCCACCACCAGCTCTGGTATCACGCCCTCGGCGCCAAGCCGGAGCAGTTGATCTTCGAGCGCACCGACGACTCGACGGCGTTCGTGGGCGGCGGCGTGTCGGATGACGGGCGCTGGCTGTTCATCTCGTCGAGCAGCGGGACGTCGAACAACCGGCTCTGGGTCGCGGACCTGAAAGATCCGCACCGTCCCGATGTCGGCGCCCGTTTCGCCCCGATCACCCTCGCCGAAGACGCCGACAACTCTTCGCTCGGCGTCGTGGGTCGGCGCATGTACCTCTATACCAACTGGAAGGCGCCGAAAGGGCGCATCGTCTCCGTCGCGGTCGGGGACTCGGACCGCACCCATTGGCGCACGGTCGTCGCCGAGGGGCCCGACGTCATGAGCGAGGAGCTGCTCGTCGGGTCGCACCTGATCGTGACTTATCTCGTCGACGTGCAGACCAAAATGAAAGTGTACAGCCTGATGGGTGCGCCGCAGGGCGAGGTCGGACTCCCTGATGTCGGCACCGCCGCCGGGCTTTCCGGGCGCAACGATGGGACCGACTTTTTCTTCTCGTTCGCCTCGTATCTGCGGCCGGCCACTATTTATCGCTACGATTTCACCACCAGGCGCCTCGAGCCGTTCCAGGCGCCCAAGCCATCGTTCGATCCCAGCCTGTACGAGACCCGCGCCACGTTCTATCAGTCGAAGGACGGCACCCGCGTACCGATCTTCATCACCGCGAAGAAGGGGCTGGCCCGGGACGGCAGCCATCCCACGCTGCTCTACGGCTACGGCGGATTCGACATCAGCCTCACGCCGTTCTTCTCTCCGGCCGTCATTGCGTGGGTAGAGATGGGAGGCGTCTATGCGCTCGCCAATCTGCGCGGCGGCGGCGAGTACGGGGAAGCGTGGCACCACGGCGGCTGGCGGGACAAGAAACAGAACGTGTTCGACGATTTCATCGCCGCGGCCGAGTTTCTCCAGAAGGAGGGCTACGCGTCGCCGAAGACGCTGGCGATCCAGGGCGGGTCGAACGGCGGGCTGCTCGTCGGCGCGGTGATGACGCAGCGTCCCGATCTGTTCGGCGTCGCGCTCCCGGCCGTCGGCGTGATGGACATGCTGCGCTACCAGAGGTTCACCGGCGGCCAATTCTGGGCGGTGGAGTACGGCTCGGCGGCGGACTCGAGCGCCGTCGGCACGCTGCTCGCCTATTCACCGCTGCACAACATCAAGCCCGGCACCTGCTATCCCGCGACGCTCGTCACGACCGCCGATCATGACGATCGCGTGGTGCCGAGCCACTCGTTCAAGTTCACGGCGACGCTGCAGGCAGCCCAGGCGTGCGCGCACCCCGTCCTGATCCGCGTTGAGACGGCGGGAAGCCACGGCTATCGACCGACCGACCGCGTTATCGCCGAGATCGCCGACGAGTACGCCTTTGCGCTGGCGAACCTGGGCATCGCGATCCCCTGACCCCGAGGACGACTCATGCGGCTTGCGCTGGCCATCCACCTGCTCTGTTTCGCGTTCCTCGCCGGCGGCTCGATCGGCGCCAAAGTACTGCACGGCGCGATGCGCTCGAAGATCGCGGGTCCACCGGGCCAGGCCGCCGTGCTGCTGAGCGCGATGCTGCGGTTCTCGATCGTGGCCCAGATCGGCGGTGGCTTGATGCTCGTGTCAGGGATCGGCCTGCTCGCCGTCGAGCACTGGGCGTACTGGGGGCAGGGGTGGCTCTATGCCAAACTTCTGCTCTTCATCCTCCTCATGGCCAACGGGCCGCTCGTGGCGCGGCCCGCCGCGATGCAGCTGCTCGGCGCCCTCGAGTCGGGTGGCTCTGGCGCGGCGGTGGCTGCGCCGCTCAAGCGGCTCGAGATCTTTCACACGGTGCAGCTGACAGGTTTTGTTGGGATCGTGCTGCTGGCGGTGTTGAAACCGTTCTAAGGGCGTGAGCGGTGAGCGGTGTTTCCCTTGCAAGACCGTTTACCGCTCACCGCTGACTGCTCACGCCTTCTTGATCATTCTCAACAACCACACCAAGACCACGGCTCCGACGAACGCCGTGACGAGCAGCCCGAGGAGCCCACCCGCTGCAATGTGCAACAACCCGAAGATCCATCCACCGAGGAAAGCCCCCACGACGCCGATTATGAGGTCGCCGATCAAGCCGTAGCCGGACCCCTTCATCACTTTGCCCGCCAGCCATCCCGCTGCCAGACCGATCAGCAGGAAGTAGAGCAGGTTCGTGCCTTGCATAGAGTCCTCCGGTTCAGGTGTGCCACCCTTTACCCGCGGCGCGACGCGGTCAAACTTACCTCTCGCCCGAACTTATGCACTGCCGCTCGATCCTCACTTTGCTCGCGCTCAGCCTTGCCGCTCCCGGCGTCTCTGGCCAGTCCGGTACCCCGTATCGCGATCCACGGCTCCCCGTCGTCGACCGGGTGCGTGACCTGCTGGGCCGGATGACGCTGGAAGAGAAGTTCTGGCAGCTGTACATGACGCCCGGCGATCTCCACGACTCGACCCAAGACTATTCGCATGGAGCCTTCGGTCTGCAGATCCCCGCCGTCGCGCTCGCCGGCACGCCTGCCGATATCGCCCGCGCCGATGCCCAGCGCATCGACTCGATTCAGACATTCTTTGTCGAGCGCACCCGTCTCGGCATCCCGATCGTGCCGTTCGATGAGGCAGTCCACGGTCTGGTGCGGCCCGGTGCCACGGTGTTCCCGCAGGCGATCGCGCTCGCGGCGACGTGGGACACTGCGCTCGTCGCTCACGTGGCGGCCACCATCGCCGCCGAGACGGCGACGCGCGGGATCCGGCAGGTGTTGTCGCCGGTGTTGAACCTGTCGCGCGATGTACGCTGGGGACGGGTGGAGGAGACGTACGGCGAGGACCCGCTCCTCGCCGCTACGATGGGTCGCGCCTTCATTGCGGCGTTCGAGGCCGCTGGCGTGGCCGCGACGCCGAAGCACTTCGTGGCGAACGTGGGGGAGGGAGGACGGGACAGCTATCCGATCGAATGGGACGAGCGCGAGCTCGAGGAAACGTATTTCCCGCCCTTCGCCGCGGCGATCCAGGATGCCCACGCGCACTCGATCATGACCGCCTACAACTCGGTGAATGGCAGCCCCGCCACCCAGAACCACTGGCTGCTCACGGAGGTGCTGAAGCGGCGCTGGGGCTTCCCCGGATTCGTTATCTCCGACGCCGCGGCGACAGGGGGTGCCACGGTATTGCACATGACCGAGCCCGATACGCCGACCGCCGCGCGGGACGCGTACGATGCCGGGCTCGACGTCGTGTTCCAGTCGTCCTACGAGCAGTATCGGCCCTACTGGGAGGCGATCCGGCGCGCCCTCGTATCGGATTCGGTCGTCGATCGGGCGGTCGCCAGGGTGTTGCGCGCGAAGTTCGAGCTCGGGCTGTTCGAGCATCCCTATGCCGATCCCGACAGCGCGTCGCGCAGCGCCGCCGATGCGACGCATCAGGCGCTGGCGCTCGAAGCGGCGCGTGAATCGATCGTGCTGCTCAAGAACGCCGGTCCGATGTTGCCGATCCGTCCCGGCCGCTCGATCGCGGTGATCGGTCCCGACGCCGTGGAAGCGCGACTGGGCGGCTACAGCCCCCCGGGCGAGCGCCGCGTCTCGATCCTCGACGGATTGCGCGCCGCTGTTGGAGCGCGCGGCCGGGTGCGCTATGAAGCAGGTCCCGGCCGTGCCACGATCGAGTACCTCCCGGTCCCGGCTGGCGCGCTGACCCACGACTCCGGCAGCGTGCGCCGGCCCGGATTACACGCCGCCTACTACGACAACATCACCCTGTCGGGTGGCGCTCTCCTCGAGCGCATCGATCCGCGCGTCGATTTCGCCTGGACGCTCGATGGCCCGGCTCCCGGGATCGCCCGCGACTGGTACTCGGTCCGCTGGACGGGTCGCCTCCTTGTCCCGGCGGGCGGCGTGAGGCACATCGGCGTTGTGGGGAGCGACGGCTATCGGTTGTACCTCGATGGCCGGCTCGTGCTCGACGACTGGGAAAAGCGCTCGTCTGCCGCCCGGCTCGCCGCGGTGACCCTGGAGCCAGGAAAGTCCTACGAGCTGCGCCTCGAATTCTTCGAGACGACAGGAAACGGCCGGGTGCGACTGGTGTGGGATGCCGGGGTGTCGAACGACTGGCGTGCCGCGATCGGCCGCGCCACACGCCTCGCGCGCGCGAGCGACGTCGCCGTCGTCGTCGCGGGGATCGAAGAAGGAGAGTTTCGCGATCGCGCATCGCTGCGCCTCCCCGGCCACCAGGACGAATTGATCCGTGCGGTGGCCGCGACGGGGACGCCCTGCGTCGTCGTCCTGGTGGGCGGGAGCGCGATCACGATGTCGGCGTGGCTCGACCGTGTGGAGGCGGTGCTCGACGTCTGGTACCCCGGCGAAGCGGGAGGCCGCGCCATCGCCGCAGTGTTGCTGGGAAACAGCAACCCGGGTGGCCGGTTACCGATCACGTTCCCTGTATCCGAAGGGCAGTTGCCGCTCGTGTACGATCACAAGCCGACTGGCCGCGGAGACGACTACGTCGATCTCACCGGCCAGCCGCTGTTTCCCTTTGGCTACGGGTTGAGCTACACGTCGTTCGCCTATTCAGATCTGACGATCGAGCCGGCCGAGATCCCGCCCGCGGGACGCGCGACGGTGCGCTGTCGCGTGAAGAACGTCGGGTCACGAGCGGGGGACGAAGTCGTGCAGCTGTACGTGAAGGACGAGCTGGCGAGCGTGACGCGGCCGGTGCTGCAGCTCGCCGGATTCCAGCGCATCCGCCTTGCCCCCGGTGAGGAGCGCGAGGTGTCGTTCGTGCTCGGCCGCGGCGCGCTGCGCATGCTCGACCGCGACCTCAAGTGGGTGGTAGAGCCGGGGGTCTTTCGCGTTCTCGTCGGCGCGTCCTCGCGCGACCTCCGGCTCCGGGGCACCCTCACCGTGCGTTGAGCGCTCGCGTCACCGACGCCCTCCCGCCCGGGCCGTCGTTCCCTCTCCGTTGATAAACGAGACGAGCGCCGCGATCTCGGCGGGCTTGAGGTCGAGGTTGGGCATCCCGCCATTGATCTGCTGCGCGGGCGGAAGAATCGCCGGATCAGCGAGGAACTTCTCGAGAAAGGCCGCGGGGAGCCGCAGCGCGGTCAGCTCCGGCCCAACGGCAACCACGCCGCTCCCTGCCACGTCTCCGTGCAGATGGCATTCCACGCACCCTTTGGCGACGAACAGCCGGCGGCCGCGCTCGGCTTGCGCGTACGCCGGGGCCGATTTCCCGGCCGGGAGCGACGCGATGGGCTCGAGGTTGATGCGGCTCTGCCCCCACCCGGAATTGATCGTCACGCGCCACTCACCCGTATCGGGGAGAGTCAGGGTCGAGCGATAACGGCCCTTGCCACCCGCCGGAACCGCGTCGGCGCGCAGCGTCTCGCCCCCGCCCGCCATGACCGCTTCGATCGACGGGCGCAGGTTGTCGAGCGGGGTGTGGCCATGCTGGCGTACGGTAAACGTGAGGGTGACCGGCTTCCCGGCGACCACGGCATCGGGCAGGTCATCGAGCGTCACGACGGCCCACCCCCCTGCGGCGACTCCCAGGATAGCGGCGAGGGGAATCGCCCGCAGCAGGGTGCGAAATGAGACAAAGACCATACCGTCCTCCCAGAGTTTGAGCGTCTGGGATGGGATGCCGCGGTCCCGGCGCTGGTTTACGGGACGATCGTCGCCTGGGCGATCGAGTCCAGCCGCGGGAACTGGGATGCGAGGTAGGCGTTCCCCTGTGACTCGATCATTCCCTGATCGGGTCGTTCGCCGTAGCCGGAATAGATCTTATCCACGACGCTCATGCCGTCGACCACCTTGCCGAATGGTGCGAACCCCTGGCCATCGAGGTTGAGGTTGTCGCCGAAGTTGATGAACAGCTGCGTCGTGCGGGTGTTGGGACCCGCGGTCGCGAACGTGATCGTGCCGCGGGTGTTGTGTTGTTCCACGGGATCGTCGGGGATCGAGGCGGTGTGCCACCGCGCGGACACCATGGGATTGCCGCTCAACCCGAACTGCACGACGAAGCCCGGCAGGACGCGGAAGAAACGGGTGCCGTCGAAGAAGCCGTTCTTCACCAGGTTGTAAAAACGGTCGGCGCCGAGCGGGGCCCAGGCGCGTGTGACCTGTACGGTGAAGGCACCCGCGCTGGTCTCGAAGTGCGCGTTGAAGGTGTCGGGTGCTTTGGCCTGCAGCGCAGGGGACCGCGGGTCGAGCGGGGGATTCGTGGCCGCAGCCGGCTGTGGTTGCTTGTCGGCTTTTCCACATGCCGCCAATCCCACGACGATTGCGAATGTGTAACTCCGTCGGAACATCCATCCTCCTAGGAAGAATGTGGAGAACATTACTCGCGGCGCGGTTGTAACGGGAGCGCAACACGCTTGCTTTTCGACCCCGGATTTTGAATGATGCAGACCGGTAGTGCTGCCTTGAACGTGTGCGGGAGGCAACATGACCGTGATCGGTGCTGTTTTCGGAATTCTGATGATCGCGATTGTCGGCCGCTGGCTGCTTATGGGCGGCGACGATCAACCTTCCCATTCGACCCGCAAGCCGCACTAGCGCCGGGCGTATTTCGTCCGGTCCAATGGACCGACCGGACTCCCTGCAGCGGAGCAGTCGATCAGCGTCGCGAGGCGCTTCAGCCTCGTGGCTTCCTGCTTTGCGCGTTGCACCCAATGTGTGGCGGTGCGCCGGTACCATGGGGCCTGCGCCTGAAACCACGTCCAGGCGCGTCGGTTGGCTCTAAACTGCCTGGCATACCGGGGTGTGAAACGCGCTGCTTTCGTCTGCTCGTACGCATACAATCCGGTCTTCTTACGGTTCCGCCCTTCGTAGACCTTGAGGCCGTGTGGGCTGACGCGCTTGGCGCGCATCAAGTTGCGGATCCGTCGCAGGTTGACTGCGCTCCAGATGCTTCCGAGACGGCGCGGAGTGAAGCGGATAGTGTAGGTATCGACGTCGATACGGTGCCGCACGCCGTCGATCCAGCCGAAGCACAGCGCCTCGTCCACCGCCTCGGGCCAGGTGATGCTGGGCTGGCCGGTGTGGCGCTTGCGGAACCCGACGTGCAGGCTGCGATGTTCAGTGTGATGGCGCTGGAGCCAGGTGCGAAAGGCCGCCGGCGTCTTGAAGAACACGATCTTCATGGCTACGAACGTGTGTCGAGGAGTACTCCGTGTCCATTCGCCCGATCAAACGCATCATCCAGTCGAAGCCCACTATCGAAGGCGCCGGGGTCCGTCTGCGCCGCGCCTTCGGCTTCGGCGATACCGACGAGTACGATCCGTTTCTCCTGCTCGATGATTTTCGCAACGAGCGCCCCGATGACTATCTGGCGGGGTTCCCCTGGCACCCCCACCGCGGCATCGAGACGATCACCTATGTATTGAAGGGCACCGTCAACCACGGCGACAGCCTCGGCAACCGCGGCACGCTGGGCTCGGGAGACGTGCAGTGGATGACGGCCGGGAGCGGCATCCTGCATCAGGAGATGCCGAAGGGGGATCCCGACGGGAAGATGCACGGCTTCCAGCTGTGGGCGAATCTGCCGGCGAAGCTCAAGATGACGGCGCCGCGCTACCAGGATATCACCGCTGCCGACATCCCCGAAATCACCGACGACGATGGGACGCGGGTGCGCGTCATCACCGGCGAGTTCTGGGGCAAGACGGGCCCGGTGCAGGGCGTCGCCGCCGATCCGCGCTACCTCGATGTCTGGGTGCCGCCAGGCAAGCGCAAGACGCTGCCTGTGGCGACGACGAACCACGCCTTCGCTTACGTGTTCGACGGCGCCGGCTCGTTTCGCGATGCCGCGGCGCCGCGCGGTGTGCTCACCGAGCAGGTGGGGGAGGGTGGGGAACAGTCGGCGCCGCCCGTGGCGCTCGACGAGACCGGCAACCGCTCGCTCGTGCTGTTCGATCGGGGCGACGAGGTGACGGTGCGCGCGGGGGACGAGGGAATCCGCTTCCTGCTCGTCTCGGGCAAACCGATCGAGGAGCCGGTGGCGTGGTATGGGCCGATCGTGATGAACACCGAGGAGGAGCTTCGCAAAGCGTACGCGGAGCTGCAGGCGGGGACGTTCATCAGGAAGTAATGCGCCTTATCGCACAGTCGCCGGCGCCAGCGCTTCCACGTTCACATCATCGTAAATCCGAGCCGCAGCCAGGCGACCCGTCGGTCCCCGTTCATAGACCGCGACGCCCGCCTGCGGCTCGAGCTTCTTGTCGCCGAACTGCACGGCGTTGAACTCGATGGCGGCGACCACGCCGTCGTCGGTGACAGTGCAATGCTCGAGATGGATGCCGCCACCGGAGAGTATCGCCGACAGGAACTGCCGCAGCGCATCGTGACCGCGGTGCACGTAGATCCCTCCCGAGGGCTCCCGGAAATACCCGTCCGGCTCGAAAGTATTGAGCGCCGCTACGGCGTCCCCCGCCGCGAGCGCGCGCTGATACTCGGCGACGACGCCGCGCAATACGAGTGTCGAATCTCGAGCCAGCAGCGGATGGCGGATCTCGTGCTTTCCCTCGAGCGGCCAATGGCTGTGGTAGACGCGGATAGCGGTTACGCGATTGCCGCTGCCCCTGTCTCCCACCACGGCGATCGGCAGGTCGACCGTGGTATCGGGAAGGCGCAGATGCAAAATCGCCTCGACGACGGTGCGGCGGCCGTCGCTGGTGGTGCGCACCAGCTCGAGGCGCGCCGCTCGCTCCATCAACCACGCCTGGCGCTCGGCCACGAACCGGTCGAGCTCCGCGCGGCTGCGTACCCGCCCGCCGATCGGATCGTCGATCGCCGGCGCGCCCGCGAATCCACCCAGCAGGGCGGCGCTATCCCCAAGCAGCAGCCGGTCGAGGTACCGGGTCGTCGCGTCGGGCGCCTGAGCGGCGCAGGGCGCGGCGCTCAGCAGCAGGAGCAGTACGGCTCGCAGGCTCACACCGGAAACAAACGGCTCGTCACTCCGCGCGCAACGCGATGTTCGGGTCCACGCGGCCGGCCCTGAGTCCGGGCACGAGGCTGGCTCCGATTCCGGCGACCAGCAGGACGATGGTGACGAGTGCGTAGACGAACGGATCGCGCGGCGATTCCTGAAACAGCAGCGCCCCGATCATGGGTCCGGCGAGAAGCGCCAACAGCGTGCCGGCGGCGATGCCGCCCGCTGCGAGCCGCAAGCCGTCCCCGAGCACCAGCCGTACTACGTCCCGGAGCCGGGCACCCAGCGCGATGCGCACGCCCAGCTCATGCGTGCGCTGGGCGACGTTGTACGCGATGACGCTGTAGAGCCCGATCGCGGCCACGAGGAGCGCGAGACCGCCCAGCACCAGAAACATGGTGGCTCCGGTGCGCCAGGGACGCTGCCGCTCGCCGACGATGCGGGACATGGGGATGACGTTCACGTACGACATGCCCGGCATCTCCTGCTGCAACCGCCGGCGGATCGTCTCGGCGACGTCGACCCCGGCTCCCGCGACCCGCACGAACAGCCCGTACGCGCTCTCGTCCATCTGCTCGGCGGAGAGGAAGTACGTCGCCGATGGAGGCTCACCGAGCTCGCGTTGCTTGACGTCCTCGGCAACGCCGACGACGGTGCGGCACGGAGCGTTGCGGTCGTTCACCCGGACGCACTGGCCGATCGCCGAACGCCCCGGCCACAGGCGTCGTGCCATCGTCTCACTCACGACGATGACCGGCGGCGCTCCACGGCGATCCTCGGTCGTGATGCCGCGGCCCTGCAGGATCCGCGTCCCGGTCGTGCGGAAATAGTCGGGCGAAGCCGCTTGCAGCTGGAACCGCCCCAACCGCGACACCGAGTCGATCCCCGCCACGAACAGGCCGCGCGATTCGAAGTTGTAGAACGGGACGCTCACCGCCTCTGTGGCGCTCACCACTCCCGGAATGCTCGCGGCCGCCCGCACGAGCTGACGGTTCAGCTCGCTCTGGCGTTCCTCGTTCCAGTCGACGCCCCGCATGTTGCGCTCCACGTAGACCACCGGGGCAACGTCGTAACCCAGATGCAGGGCCTCGACGTGCGCGAGGCTGCGCACGAACAGTCCCGCGCCGACGAGCAGCACCACCGAGAGCGCTCCCTGCACGACGACGAGCAGCGTCCGGATGCGGGAGCGCTGGTAGCTCCCTTCCCGCGCCCCCGATTTCAGCGATCCGACCAGATCGCCGCGCCGCGCCCACAGCGCCGGGACGAGGCCGGTCAGTGTGCCCACCGTCAGAGCAACGGCCGCGGCAAATCCGACGGTTCGCGGGTCGGCGAGCGTCGGCGGCAGCGCATTGGGATTGAAGGCACGCGACAGCGCCGCGCCTCCCGCCCAGGCGATGACGAGTCCCACTGTGCCGCCGAGCAACGCGAGCAACAGGCTTTCGGTCAGGAGGTGGCCGAGCAGGCGCCGGCCGCTCACCCCCAACGCGAGCCGCACGGCGATTTCGCGGCGCCGCCGGAAGGCACGGGCCAGGAGGAGATTGGCGACGTTCGCCGTCGCCACGAGCAGCACGATCACCGCGACGGCGCCGATCCAGAATCCGACTTTCGCTTCGGGGCCCGCTTCGGGACCGCGTGCGAGCTGCGTCGGGGCGAGAATGGTGTGCGGCTTCGCTTCGTCGACGGGTGTCTGGCTCGGGTCGATGGCGCGTTCCGCGAGCCAGCTCTGGCGGAAGGCGGCGTCGAGATCGCCGGTGGCTGCGGCCCGCGAGACGCCGGGGCGGCGCCGCACCACCATCTCGAGCCAACCCCAGTTGTAGTTGTCGAGATAGGTGTGGCGGCGCGACCAGGCGTAGGCCGTGATCGGGATCCAGCCGACCGGCGCTCGGCCATCGACGATGCCGGTGAAGCCCCGCGGCGCGACGCCGATGATCGTGTAGAGCGCGGGGCCGATCTGCAGCGTAGCATTCAGCACGTCGCGGCGCCCGCCGTAGTGCGACATCCAGTAGTCGTACCCGAGCACGACGACGGGGCTGCCCTCGGGAATCGAGTCCTCGACCAGCGTATAGAATCGCCCCAGCACGGGTGCCGCACGGAAGAAATCGAAATAGCGGGCGCTCGCGGTCCCCATCACTTCCTCATGGACGTCCACTCCCGTGCCCAGCGCTACGGGGAACGTCGCGAAGGCGGCGACCTGATCGAACGAGTGCGTCGCCCGCGTCAGATCGAGGTAGCGCCGGTACTCGAAGTTGCGATACGCAAACGACTCGCCGCGGAACGTCGTCGCGAGATAGACGCGCGAGACGGTCGCCGGGTCGCGCAGATATGGGGCAGGGCGCAGCATCAGCCGATCGAGCACCCCGAAGACGGCGGCATTGGCGCCCAGGCCGAGGGCCAGCGTGGCGACGACGGCGATGGTAAAGCCCGGCGTCGCGCGCAGCCCACGCACGGCGTAGGTGAGGTCTTGCGCCATCGTATCGAGGAGAGCCAGACCCCGCGCGTCGCGCGTGTCGTCTTTGATGCGCTCCACTCCACCGAACGCCGCGCGCGCCTTGCGGCGCGCCTCCTCGGGCGGGTCGCCGGCGCGAATCCACTTCGCCGTCTCCTGCTCGAGATGGAACCGCAGCTCGTCGTCCAGCTCCTGCTCGAGCGCCTCGCGGTGAAACAACGCCCGCAACCGGTGGCGCAGCTCGCTCACGAGCTCGGCGATCATGCGCCCTCCATGTCCATGATGAGCTCGACGGCGCGGGTGAGCCGTTTCCAGGCGTCGGTCTCGGTGTCGAGCTGCTTCCGTCCCGCCCGCGTCAGCTCGTAGAACTTGGCGCGGCGGTTGTTGTCCGATGCGCCCCAGGTGGAAGCGATCCAGCCACGCCGCTCGAGGCGGTGCAGGGCGGGGTAGAGCGAACCCTGCGGGATCTGTAGAGTGGCGCGCGACACCTCGTGTAACCGCTCGGAGATCGCCCAGCCGTGCCGGGGGCCGAGCGAGAGCGTCTTCAGGATCAGAAGGTCGAGTGTGCCCTGCGGCAGGTCGAGGCGATCATCGGTCACGGCGTCATTCCCCTTTCGCTTCTACAAGGGACGATGCGCCGTCCCCTGTAGAAGCGCAAGGGGTCTTACCAACCCGCCGCGATCGTCGCGATGCCCCAGGCGAGCCGCTGGCGCCACCACTGCGGGGCGTGATTGCCTTGCGGCACCTCCGTCGCAGTGACGTCGTAGCCTTTGGCGCGGAGAGCATCGACGAAGCGGCGGTGTGCCTGCAGGAAATTCGGGCCGGAACCGCCGAGAGTGGGATGATCCTCCAGCGCACCGACGTCGAGCACGAACTTCACGTCCCGCTTTGCCGCCGAGCGTACCTGCTCGGTCAGCCATTCGTACGGCGCGCTGTTGGACGCTTCAGCGCCGCGCCAGAACGCCCCGCTCTGCGACCAGACGTTGCCGAACAGGTCGGGACGCGCGAACGCCACGAACGCCGACGCGAGACCGCCGGCACTCGAGCCGGTGAGGATCACGCGGTGCGGATCGGAGGTGACGGGCCAGCGCGCGCGCACCCAGGGAATGAGCTGCTGCCCGAGGAAGCGGACCATCCTGGCGGAGTTGCCGAGGTCGGCGATGCGGACCGCCGATGCCGAATCGTCGATCAACACCGCAATGAAGGCCGGGGCCTTGCGCGTCGCCAGCAGCGTATCGAGCACCTGCGGCAGCGGCATCGTGTCGCGGTACTCGTCTCCGTCGAATGCCACGATCAGAGGATAGGTCGTGGACGCGCCGGCGGTGAAGCCCGGCGGTGTGTAGACCCACACGCGGCGCGGGCGTAGATAGGCGGAGTCGTAGACGACAAAGGGGGAGACGCGCCCGGCAAGTACGGGAGACTGCGCCAGACATGGCCCCGTCACTGCGAGGAGAAGCGCGGGCCATGCGATCGAGGTTCTCTTCATGTGATCCCAGGGAAGCTGCATGTCTAGGTCGACAGCTCCTGCAGCCGCCGCTCGAGAAACCGCCGCTCAGGCTCCTGTCGCGTCAGCGCCAGCGCCCGTTGATACGATTCACGAGCTTCCGCCGTCCGTCCGAGGCGGCGAC
>DATFTG010000190.1:0-13268 GCA_035262265.1 Gemmatimonadales bacterium | reverse complement strand
GAGAAACCGGCGTCGCGGCGCGATCCGCCTTCCGGATACAGATCGCCCACCATGGCGCTGACGTTGGGCTTCAGGAGCCCGGTACCGACCACGATGAGGCAGAGGCCGAGATAGAAGGTCGGCGCGGTCGGGAGAGCCATGCTGAAGTGGCCGGCCGCGATGATGCAGCCGCCGACGAAGACCGCTCGCCGCTGCCCGAGGATCCGGTCCGCGACCCACCCGCCCGGAAGCGCCATCAGGTAAACGAATCCGACGTAGAGACCGTAGATCGCCGAACCCGTGCGGTCGTCCATCCCGAAGCCGCCCGTGCGGACCGCGGCGACGAGGAAGAGGAGCAGGATGCCGCGCATGCCGTAGTAACTGAACCGCTCCCACATCTCCGTGAAGAAGAGCGTGGACAACCCGCGGGGATGGCCGAACCACTGCGCGCCGTTCACGGACGTTTCCTCCGCCGCGCGAGGATATCCTCGAGCGCCACACGATCGATTTTTCCGTCCGTACGGACACGCACGTCGTAGTTCTCCCAGTACATGAAGTTCTCCAGCGCCTGCAGGAACTTGGGGCTCGCCGTGCCCTGCGGCGCGTCGAGCCACTTCTCCTTCTGGCTCACCGGCTCGGCGAGCAGGATCGGCTCGAGCTGCTTCACGATGTCGGGCGTGATCGTCACCAGATCCTCCGGCCGGCTCTGAAAGAAATACAGCTGATGCAGCCGATATAAGCGCTGCAGCTCGCGAATCGGGTTGGTGTCGTCGTAGACGCGGATGTCGATGTAGCGGTCATTAGCCCCCAGGTACCCGCCGTTGGCGCGCACGACGAGCAGCGCCGCCGATTCCATACCGCGTTTGTCGCCGCCTCCGGCCTGGCCCGCGACCAGCGCCGCCATCAGGCGGTCGGCGAGCGAACCCGAGGCACGCACGTACGCGTCGGCCATGTTCTTCACCGTCTGATCGCTCACCATGATGTTCGCCTGGGCGGCGAAGTGTCGGCCGACGATCATCGCGCCCTTGGCGCCGGTCACGATTTGGCCGTCGGCGCCGAGCGTCCGGCCCCCTGCCCAGTCGAAGCAGGAGTCGCCCGTCCAGCTGGCGGCGTTGCCGTGCGCGTCCACCATACCAACCTGTCGCTGCGAGGTCCGCCCGTCGCGGCGCATGACGATGCGCAACGCCTCGGGAGCCGTGGCGCCCATCGTCATCAGCTGCAGCCCCTCGTCCCCATACGCGGTGTTGCCGAGCGACTGCGTCGCCACGGCGCCGATCCCCGCCTTCGCCCAGGGCACGATGCCGCCGACGTTGGGGAACTTCGACTGCACCGCGACGCCGAGGTCACCGGTGGCGGAGTCGAACGCGACGATGCTGTAGGTATGCGCCCGCTTCAGGAGGTCGGGCGGAGCGGCAAGGGGTTGCTGCAGCACGGCAACGACCGCGAGGAGCATCGGCTACTCCTTGTTCTTGCGGATTTTCTTCTTCAGCAGATCGAGCTGTTCATCCGCGGCGCGCTCGCGCGCGGCCCGGTCGATGTCGTGCTTCAAGAGCTCCTGCTGCAGATCGACGTCGGGCCGGGTGCCGCCCGCGGCCTGCAGGTCGCGCCATGCCTGCTCCGTGCTGCTCGCCGCACCACCCGCCCCGGGCGCCCCCAGGTTCGCCGACTTGAGCTGGCCCTGCATCTCCGTCAGCTCGCGCTCGGCGAGCGCCAGCTCTTCGCGTTGCGCCGCCAGCTTTCGCTCCAGCACGCCGGCCCGCTCGCGATGCTTGGCGGCGAACCGCTCGGCCACCTGCACCGTTTCCTGGTCCTGGATCTCACCGGCGAGACGCCCGCGCCGCTCGGCGTCGGCGAGCCGTTGCCGCTCGGCCGCGAGCTCCGCATCGGTGCGAGTCACCGCGGCGCGGATCTCTTCTACCGCGACCTTCGCATCCACGACCGCTTCCTGCATCTGGCGCGTCAGGTCCCGCAGGTTGCCGGGCGGGGTCGCCGCATCGAGGGCGGCCCGCAAGGCATCACGCAGCCGCTCGAACACGCCGCCTCAGCTCTTGCGGACGGTCTTGGCGAAGAATGGCGACAGGACCGCGACGACCTCCCGCCCGCTGCACTTGGGGCAGACGGGACGACGACGGCCGTGATCGCTGATCGACATCGACAGGATGAAACGCGTACGACACTTGGCGCAGCGGAATTCGTAGATCGGCATGGCGCCGACTACGTTATTCGCGGGGCTCGTGAGGGTCAAGTAAGTTTGGATTCGATGCCTCGCATCTCCCGCGGCCTGTGGTGCCTCCTCGCCGCCGGCGCAGCCGCCTGCAACGAAGGCCTCACCCCGCAGACGGTCTGCCCCGCCGGGTTCCAGGGGATCTGCGGCTCGGTCACGTTCCGCGGCGCCCTGCCCGAATCGACCGATGTCGTCTACGTCGTCGCGTACGCCACTTTCCCGCAGTCCCAGAGCGACCTCTTCAATTTTCAGCCGCTGCCCCCGCCGACCCTCGGACTCGACAGCGCCTCCCGCTCGAGGGCTCAGCCCTACGCGCTGCCCCTCCCCACCGGCACCTATCACTGGGTGCTCGCGGCGTGGAAGAAACAGGGCGCGCTGTCGCAGCAGAACGCCGACACCCTGCTGCGCGAAGCAGGGTTCTACAGGAATCCCGCCGACACCACCCAGCCGGGCGTTGTGGTCGTGAGCGGCGCGGCGACCGGCGTCGACTTCGTCGTCGATTTCACCAACATGCATCCGGTTTCCTACTACTTCCCGCCGCTCGTCGCCCACCCGTGAGACTCGCGTCTGTCCTGTCGCTCGCCCTCGCGGCGGCAGGCCGTCTGGCCGCTCAGGCGACCGGGGTCGTGGTCGGTACCGTCAGCGACACGAGTGGCCGGCCACTCCAGAACGCGCGCGTCCACGTGGTGCAGACGGCGCTCTCCACGCTCTCCGACGCCGCCGGCCGCTTTCGCCTCGCCGCCGTCCCGCCCGGCCCGGCCACCGTGCAGGCGCAGCTCATCGGGTTTTATCCCGCCCAATCCGACGTCCTGGTCGCTGCGGGCGACTCGGTCGCGGCGTCGCTCGTGCTGCAGGCCGGCGCCATGGAGTTGAACCCCGTCATCGTCAGCGCCGCCAAGCGCTCCCAGCTGCTCGACCAGGCGATGACGAGTGTGTCGCTCGTCTCCCGCGAGGCGATCGCGATGCGCGCCGTCAATACCGTCGACGAGGCGGTGGACAAGGCGCCCGGTGTCCAGTTCATCAACGGCCAGGTGAACATCCGCGGCTCGTCGGGCTTCGTCGAAGGGCTCGGCAGCCGTGTCCTGCTGCTGGTCGACGGCGTGCCCGCGAACCAGGGGGATCGCGGCGGCATCAACTGGGATCTCGTGCCGGTGGATCAGGTGCAGCGCGTCGAGGTGGTGAAGGGCGCGGGCTCCGCCCTGTACGGATCGTCGGCGTTCGGGGGCGTCGTGAACCTGATCACGCGCGAGCTGCCGAGTGGCCCCCATGCGCGCCTGCGCGCCACCGCTGGGCTGTTCGCCGATCCTCCGAACGCCGTGTGGGGATTCCGCGACTACACCGGCATCCAGGATGGTCTCGACGTTTCCGCCTCCTACGGACGGGAACGCGTGCGCGCCGGCTTCGCCGCGGGCGCGCGCCACTCCGACGGCTACCGCGAGCAGGACAAAGCCGATCACTGGCAGGTCACGGGCCGGGGCGAGTGGCGCCCCGAGCCCGCGATGCTGGTCAGGCTCTCCGGCGCCTGGGCGAGCGATCAGTACCAGGTGCCCGAGCCCTGGTGCGCGAGCGGCCAGTGCGCCGATTCCGGCCAGGGGTTCCAACCGTTCCGCATCGATACCGCCAACAGCGGCAACACCACCCGGTCCGACAAGGGATACTTCACGGCGATCGTCACGCGCACCCCCTCCGCCAGCATTGCCTGGTCGACTCGCCTCAGCTGGCTGCGCACCCATTTCACCGACGTCTATCCGGGACGGCAGCCGCCGTTCGCCCCGGCGGACTTCGCGGTGGCGAACCGCTACGGCGGCGAAGCCCGGCTGGTGTCGCGCCACGACACGGGCCAGGTCGTCACGGTCGGCGTCGAGGCCGCGCATTCCGACGTCGCGAGCAACGTGTTTTCGGGAGACACGACGGGTGGTGGTGGCAGCCACATGCAGGACGAGTACGCCGCCTATGCCGAGGCCGAGCAGGTCATGGGCCCGCTGCGCGCCACGCTCGGCGCGCGCGGTGATTTCCTCGCCATCGACGGCAGCGGGGTCACGGCGTTCGTGAGCCCGCGCGGAGGTGTCGTCTGGCCCACACGCACGGGGAGCTGGCGCGCGTCGCTGGGGCGCGCCTACCGCGCACCCAGCCTCGCGGAGCGGTTCGTGACCACCTACGCGCTGGGGTTCCGGGTGATTCCCAATCCCGCCCTGCGGGCGGAGGATGGATGGACGGCGGAGGTGGGACGCGCGTGGACTCCGCGCTCCTGGTTGCGCGGCGACGCGGCGATCTTCTTCACCGAGGCGCGGCACCTCGTCGAGCCCGCGACCACACCGTCGCTGCAGATCCAGTTCCAGAACGTGCAGCGAGCGCGGCTCGTGGGGCTCGATTGCAACCTCACCGTGATGTCGTTCGGCCCGCACCTCACCGCCACCATCGCCTATCTCTATCTCGATGCCCGCGAGCTGGCGCACGACACGGTCCCCGAGCGGCCGCTGCTCTACCGGGCGCGACACCTGGTGACGCTGACCGCCGACTACACCTGGCGCTCCGTGGGCGTGGGGGCGGACCTGCGCTCCTCGAGCCGCTTCGAACGCCAGGATCCGCTCTTCCCGGGCGATCCCCGGCTCGGGGGCAGAGTGCTCGACCTGCGAGCCAGCTGGACCGTGGGAGCGCTGGAGGCGCACCTCAAGGTCGCGAACGCCCTGAACTACATCTACAACCTCGCGCCGCGCGTGCTCGAGCCGGTGCGGACGACCACGCTCACGCTGGCCTATACCTATTAGGTTGTGGTGATGCTGCGTCGTCCTGCGCTGCTCGCGCTCTGCGCCCTGGGGGTCCTCGGCTGCACCGTCGACCCGAGCCGCTCTCCGGTGTGCGGAATGGCGCTGCTGGTAGGTCCACGGTTGATCCTCGAGCAGCTCGGCACCACGCGCCCGCTCTTGACCGAGGCCCCGCGCGGGCTGCCCGCGACGCTGCCGGCACGGGTCGTGGGCGGCTCGGACTCCACGTTCGTGCGCGTCTCGAGCGAGCCCGATCGTGTCGTCCTCGATTATCAGGGGGGCAAGCTCCCCCTCGTTGCACCCGTGGATTCGACGGGACGGGATTCCACGGTCTTCGGGGTGCTGCTGGTCGATGATTCCACCGCCACCGTGGAGGGCGTGCTGATCTTCGACCGCCCCCGTGCACCCAGGGAGTACCCGCAGATCGGGCGACTTGGAGACGGCGAGCGGTCGGTACCGCTCTACGGGGCGCGCGTGAACTGGGCCAGCGTGAGCAACCCGCGCTGCCCGCTGCTCGGCAAACCCGTCAAGTCGTGAGTCGCGTCGTCGCGGTCAGCGCCCCGCTCCGGACCGATCAGGGGCGACAGCGCGTCGCGTTGAACGCCGCCTACGCCCGCGCCGCCGTCGCCGCGGGGCTGACGCCGCTCGTCATCCCCTCGCTCATTACTCCGGACCACGCCGCCGACGTGATCGCTGCGGTCGCCGGGTTGATGCTCACCGGCGGCGAAGACGTCGACCCCCGCTACTACGGCGAAGCCCGCCACGCCCGGCTCGAAGACACGGACGATGGGCGCGATGCGGTTGAGCTCGCGCTCTATCGCGCGGCGCGCGAGCGGCGCGTGCCGATCCTCGCGATCTGCCGCGGCATTCAGCTCGTCAACGTCGCTGAAGGC
The DNA here is from genome assembly GCA_035262265.1 of Gemmatimonadales bacterium. Lineage (GTDB taxonomy): Bacteria > Gemmatimonadota > Gemmatimonadetes > Gemmatimonadales > GWC2-71-9 > DASTHG01. The sequence goes on along the minus strand of DATFTG010000190.1, from coordinate 7,407 downwards.
GGCACGTTGTATCAGGATCTTCCGACCCAATGTCCGTCGACGGTGACGCACGCGGGACCGAACGCCCGCCACGGCCTGCGCATCGAGCCGGGGACGCTGGTCGAGCGTGTCGCCGGACGGCCGACGAGCGTGAACTCCCGCCACCACCAGGCGGTGAAGACCCTCGGGGCATCGCTGCGCGCCGTCGCCTGGGCGGAGGACGGCGTGATCGAGGCGGTCGAGGCGAAGAACGCGCGCGCGGGATGGCTGCTCGCGGTGCAGTGGCATCCCGAGGACGACGTCGAAGCTGGATTGTTCGAGGGGTTCGCCGACGCCGTGCAGCGCGCGGCTACAGGCTTCGCAGCAGCCGGTCTTCCGTCATGACGTTCGGGAACAGCACCCGGTCCGACAGCCGGTTCAGCGCCTGACGCAGCGCCGGGAAGCGCTCCGCGGCCAGCCGATAGATCGGCGCGAGGCCGAAGCGCTCGGCGAGCGTGTGATCGGCGGCGCCCTCGAAGCCGGAGCGTCCTAGGGCATCGTAGTAAGGGAGGTCCGGCCCCCCGCGCCGCCGCCGCCGCACCGCCACGTAGTCCGGAAACAAACCCGCCAGCCACAGACTGTAGTTGCCGAGATGCACGTGCAGGTGAAAGCGCCGCACCGCGGATTCGCCTTCCTGGGCCAGATCGTTCACTATTTCCACGAGATAGTGGTAGGTTTGGTCTTCGCCACCCTGCGCCCGATGGGCGCGGTCCTGCAGCCCGAATTCGAGGAGCAGGGCGGCGAGGTAATCGGCGAGGGGACGGTCGTCGACGCCGGCCGACAAGAGGGCGTGTCGCACCGCGACGTAGGCGAAGAGCGGGGCCGAAGGCGACACCAGAGAGCGGTACGACAGCAGGGCCTCGAACAGGTCCGGCTCGTCGAGCAGCCCGTCTGGTCCTTCGCGCGCGAGACGCTGCTCGGCGCGGGCCCGGGCCGCGGGGTCGCGGCGCGCGAGGGCGATCAGGACCACACGGCAGTCGGGTCCGCGTAAGCGGGCGCGAACGTTCGCGAGGATCATGCACCAGTCCTCATCGACCAAACCTCCAGCACGGCTGTCCCACCAGGATGCCCTCGCGCGACTCACCGCTCTGTCGCGCGAGCTCGCCGGCGCGTATCGGCCGGCGACGGTGATCGACCGGCTCGTCGCCGCCGTCACCGAGCTGCTCGCCCCCGACCGCCTCACCATCCTGGCGCTCGACGTCGATACCAACAGGTTGCAGATCGCGTACCACCGCGGCGGTGAGCGGCCGCACATCGACGACCCTCTGCTACAGCTGCCGATGCGCCGCGGTCCGATGGTGTTCAGCCATCACGTTCTGGAACAGGCCGCACGGCACGGCGTGTCGGTGATGCAGGACGCAGCCGCCTGGATGGGCGCGCCGATCCAGGCTGTCGGGCGCAGCATCGGCGTCGTCGCGGTCGCCTCCGAGCGCCCCGATGTCTTCGGGCCGGACGAGCTCGCCCTGCTCAGCGCCATCGTGTCGCAAGCCGCCATCGCGCTCGAAAACGCGCGGCTGCTGCATCTGTTGTCGTCCGGCAAGCGGCAGTGGGAGCTGACGGTCGACGCGATCACACAGGCGATCTGCATCGTCGACGAGCGCGGCATCGTGCGACGCGCCAACCGGGTCTTCGCCGATCTGGTGCAGCTGCCGGTGACGGCGCTGCCCGGCCGGTCCTGGATGAGCCTCCTCCCACCGGCCTGGGCGTCGGTCGTGTCGCAGGCGCTCGCGGAGCCGGGACCGCACGACATCCGCTCGGGGACGCGCGACTACACCGTGAGCGCCATTCGTATGGAAAGCGCCGAAGACGAGGCGGCGGTGCTGTCGTTCGAAGATCACACCGAGAAACGCCACCTCCAGGACCAGTTGATCCAGTCGGAGAAGATGTCGGCGATCGGCCAGCTGATCGCGGGCATCGCCCACGACCTCAACAACCCGCTCGCATCCGTGGTCGGGTTCGCCGACTTCCTCGCCGAGTCGGGCGACGTGCCGCAGGCGCTCGCCGAGCCGTTGCGGGTGATCCGTCAGGAGGCGGAGCGCGCCGCGACGATCGTCAAGAACCTGCTCTCCTTCGCGCGCCGTCAGGAAGGAGAGCGCCTGCCCCAGCCGCTGCAGCCGCTGCTCGAATCGGTACTGGCGCTGCTGCGCAACGAAATGATGGCGTTGAAGGTCGAGACCGCGTTGTTCGTCGAGCCGCACATCCCCGATATCGAGATGAACCCCAACCAGATCAAGCAGGTGTTCGTCAACCTGCTGAACAACGCCGCCCAGGCGATTGCCAGCACCGGCCGGCAGGGCCACATCACCGTCAGCGCCAAGCGCTGGCTCGACGGCGTCGCGGTGAGCGTCGCCGACGACGGACCCGGGATTCCCGAGGAGCTCCTGCCCCGGGTGTTCGAGCCGTTCTTCACCACCAAGACCGAAGGCGAAGGAACCGGCCTCGGCCTCTCCATCTGCCAGGGCATCATCAAGGAGCACGGCGGCCGCATCACGCTCGAATCGAGCGTCGGCGTCGGCGCGACGTTCACGGTGGAGCTGCTCAGCGGATCGCGCCCCCCGCGCCCGTCGCAGCCGATCATTGCCGCGGCCACGTCCGGGACATTGCGCGTGCTCGTCGTCGACGACGAGCCGCACATTCTGCACTACATGCGCGCCACGCTCGAGAGCTGGGGACACACCGTCGAGGTCGCGAGCGACGGCACCGAAGCGGTGGAGCGGGCGCTCGTGATCCCGTTCGACGTGATCATCTGCGACCTGCGCATGCCCCGGCTGGGCGGGCGCGAGATGTACAACAACCTCGCGCGCCAATACCCCGACATCGCCCGCAAGGTGATCTTCGCCACCGGCGACACCGTGCGCGGCGATACTCTGCAATTTCTCGAGCAGCTGGGACGCCCCTTCCTTCATAAGCCGTTCACGCTCGCGGAGCTTCGCACCGTCCTGGGCAACGTCGCCGCCGGCGGCACGCAGTAGCTCTCATGCGCGTCCTGCACGTGGACGCGGGTCGGGAATGGCGCGGCGGCCAGAATCAGGTTCGCCTGCTGCTGCAGGAGCTGGCCCGGGATCACGCGCTCGACGCGCGCCTCGTCTCCAACCGCAGGGGCGAGCTCGCCCGCCGCCTGGCACAGACCGTCCCCGTCGTCGGAGCCCCCTGGTCCATCGGACTCGATCCGCGCGCCTGGTGGACGATCCGGCGCACGCTGCAGCAGTTCCGACCGGACCTGATCCATGTGCACGATAGTCACGCGCTGACGCTCGTTCGTTCGACCCGGACTCGGGTCCCGCTCATCGCCCATCGCCGCGTGGACTTCCACGTGCGGCCCGGAAGCGCGTGGTTCTTGGCGCACCGTATCGTGGCCGTTTCCGAAGCGGTCAGGCGGATCCTGGTCGCCGATGGTATTCCGCCGCACCGTGTCACGGTAATTCCGGATGGGGTCGACGCGGCGGAGATTCGCGCCAACGCCGTCCAGTCGATCGACATCCGCGGCCGCCTGTCCCTGCCGCCTCACACACCGATCGCCGTGAACGCCGCGGCCCTCGTGGGACACAAGGATCAGATCACCCTGATCCGCGCCGCGGCCGAGGCCCAGGTGCTCGCACCCGAGCTCCATTGGGCGATCGCGGGTGCGGGCGAGCGCTCTGCCGCGCTCGCCGCCGAGATCGCGCGCCGCGGCCTCGGCGACCGCGTCCACCTCCTGGGGTATATCACGGAAATCGATTCACTGATCCGCGAAGCGGATGTCTTCGTCATGTCGTCCAAGGAAGAGGGGCTGGGCAGCGTGATACTCCATGCGCTGGCGCTCGGCAGACCGGTCGTCTCGACCGCCGCCGGCGGTATACCGGAAATTCTGGGCGCTGACGCGCTGGTCCCGGTCGGCGACGCGGCCGCGCTCGCGCACAAAGTGGTCGCGACACTGCGCCGTCCCGAGACGACCTCCCTCCCCGATCGCTTCACGGCCAAGTCCATGGCCCAAGCAACGTTGGCGTTGTATGGAAGCCTGGTTGTGGAGGTTGGTGGAAGAGTGTGAACGATGGTGGAGGCCAGCCTCCACCATCGTCCACCAACTTCCACACCCTCCACGAACCTCCTACTAGATTCCGGTCCGATGATCTACGTGTGCGTTCCCGTCCACAACGAGTCGAAGACCGCGGGCCTGGTCCTCTGGAAGGTCCGTCAGGTCTTCACGGCGTTTCAGCGCGAGTACCAGCTGCTGGTGTGTGATGACGGCTCGACCGACGGCACGGGAGAGGTGCTGGCGCGCTACTCCCGCGTCCTGCCGCTCAGCATCGTGACGCATCGCGAGCGGCGCGGCTATGCCAAGAGCCTCGAGGAGCTGCTGCGCCTCGCGCTCGAGCGGACGGACCGGCCCAAGCGCGATTGCGCCATCACCCTCCCGGCCGATTTCCTGTATTCCCCCGAGGCGATGGACGACATGGTAAAGCGCATCGAATCGGGGTCGGACTTGGTCGTGGCAGAGCAGGTCGAGGGCCTCGGGGCTCGGCCCCGCGCCCATCGATTCGTGCGGCACTGGACGCCGCGCCTCCTGCGCGTGCACGGCGTGCGCGACTCCGTATCGGGGTTCCTGGCACTGCGACTGATTACGCTGCGCCAGGCGCTGCGCCCCAATACGGCAACGCTGCTCAACACCGAAGGGTGGATCGCCAACGCCGAGCTGCTCGCCCGGCTCGTGCCGCATGCCCGGCGGGTCGACACTCTCGCCGTTACCGGTCGCTACGACATGCAGCAGCGCCCTTCGCGCGTGCAGCCGTGGCAAATGCTGCTCGCGGCATGGCGCGCCCGTCCGGTGATCCGGGCTGCCGGCGCGACGGTGCTGTTGCTCGCGGCATTGGCGCTGCGCCCGCTCGCGGCGCAGCAGCAGGACAGCGTCGCTCATCCACCCGCGCCGCCCGCTCCCGCGGCGGCTCTTTCCAGTGCCGTGACGTCGCCGACCGTCGCGCCGCAGCCGGTGCCGTTTCCGATCGGCGAGCGCATGATCTATTCCGCCAAGTACGGACCGTTCAGCGTCGGCGAGGCGACGATGGAGGTGGCCGGTACGGACACCATCCGCGGCGCGGAGATGGTGCACATCCGGTTCCACATCCAGGGGGGCGCGCTCTGGTACCACCTCGACCAGACGCTCGAATCGTGGGTCGGTCGCAAGGACTTTCGCTCGCGCCGCTACACCACCGACACCGAAGAGCGCGGCAAAAAACGCCACAATCAGTTCGAGATCTTCCCCGATTCCGGGTTCTATCGGGAGCAGGGGGTCGATAGCACGAAACCCACGGTGACCGACCCGCTCGATGATGCCGCGTTTCTCTACTGGGTGCGCACCGTGCCGCTCGAGGTGGGCAAGCGCTACGAGTATCAGCGCTACTTCCGCCCCGACCGCAACCCGGTGATCGTCGTGGTGGAAAAACGCGAGAAAGTCGGGGTCGCGGGAAAGAAGTTCAACGCGATCGTGATCCGGCCGATCATCCCCAAGGGGCGCGGCATTTTCGCCGAGCAAGCCGAGGCCCACATCTGGCTGTCGGACGACCCGCAGCACCTGATCCTCGCACTGCAGTCGAATTTTTCGTTCGGCACGGTCACCCTGAAGCTGAAGCAGTTCTCGGTCCCCCCGCCGGAGCATCCATGACCGATTACCGCGAGGCGGACTTCAGCCGGTTGAAGACCGTTCCCATCGCCGAGCGCCGCAACAAAGTCGACCCCACCCTCCTCGCGCATCCTCCCGGCAGCGATCCCGGCTTTCGCGCTTTCTGGAACGCTCTGCCCGACGTATTGGCCGCGCGCGACCTGCGCGTCGTCGCCCAGGCGATCGCCGCCGCGGCGGGACGCCGCGCCGTGGTCGCCATGCTGGGCGGCCATGTCGTGAAAGTGGGGCTCGGCCCCCTGCTCGTCACGCTGATCGAGCGTGGGGTGATCACCCATGTCGCGATGAACGGCAGCGCGGCGATCCACGACTTCGAGCTCGCCGCCTACGGCGGCACGAGCGAAGATGTGGCCGCGGGCCTCTCCGACGGCACCTTCGGCATGGCCGACGAGACGGGACGCGAAATGAACGCCGCGCTAGCGTCGGCGGCGGCGGCCGGGCGCGGCGCCGGCGAGGGCCTCGCGCAGGCCCTGGCGAGCCGGCAGCCGCTACCGGGCGGCGCGGCATCGATTCTGGTGGCGTGCGCACGACGCAACGTGCCGGTGACCGTGCACGCGGCGGTGGGTGCGGAGATCACTCATCAGCACCCCAGCGCCGACGGCGCCGCGATCGGGGCGACCAGTCACCGCGACTTCAAGCGCCTGGCAGCGAGCCTCCCCGATTTGCACGACGGCGGTGTGGTGCTGAATCTGGGGAGCGCGGTGGTCATGCCCGAGGTGTTTCTCAAGGCGCTCACCATCGCCCGCAATCTCAACGGCGGGAAACCCACGGGGTTTACGGCGTGCGATTGCGACATGCAGCGCCACTACCGCCCGCGGGTCAATGTCGTCGAGCGACCCACGCTGAACGGCGGACGCGGCGTCCAGCTGACGGGTCACCACGAGATCCTGGTGCCGCTGTTGGTCTGGGGAGCGCTGGCGGCGCTGGGGGAAGGGAAAACGGCAACGGGGTCACCGTCGTCCGGACGATGACCCCGTCACAACCCGCGAAGCGATGGATCAGGCCGTGTCGCGCTTGCCCCGGATGGTGTCGCGCACGCGGTCGGCGGTCGCGGGGCTGATCACCCGCAGCACGACGTAGAAGATGAAGCCGATCGCCGCGAGCCAGAGGACGGTCATCAGGATGCCCATCAGCCCGCTCAACAGGCCGAAGATGATCTTGAGCCCGATCCATACCAGCACGGCGAAGATCGCGAAACCGAGAATGCTTTTGAACATACGGCCTCCCAAGTGGCCCCACGGGTCAGCGGGTCCTACGGCGTGACACCCGCGGGAGTTTCACAGACCGACATCGCCGTCGTCGGCGGCGGAGTGATCGGCGCCGCCTGCGCGCGGGCGGCCGCGCTGCGCGGCCTCCGCGTCACTCTCTTTGCCCCCGGCCCCGACCCGGCCGCCGCCTCCGCGGCATCCGCGGGGCTGCTCGCCGCGCAGATCGAATCGGGTGACGAGCGCCTGCTGCCGCTCGCCGTCCGGGGTCGCGACCTCTACCAGGACCTCGCCGCCTCGCTGAAAGATACCACCGGTACCGATATCGGGTTTCAGCCCGTCGGCATCGCCACGTTCGCGTTCGATGAAACGCAGGCCGAGGCGCTGTTCGAGCTCGTCGCGGAGCAGCGACAGGCGGGGTTGCGCTGTGACTGGCTGGAACGCGCCGATCTGGACGAGCGCTGGCCCGGCGTCGCACCGGAGGCGCGTGGCGCCCTGTACGCCCCGGAGGATGGATGCCTCGACCCGGCC
>DATFTG010000189.1:0-11613 GCA_035262265.1 Gemmatimonadales bacterium | reverse complement strand
CAGGTCGCCGACCTCGAGGCGCTGCGCGCGCACCTGAAGATCGACCGGCTCACACTGTGCGGCTACTCCTGGGGCGGACTGCTCGCGGTGTTGTACCTGCTGGAGCACCCGGACCGGGTCGCCCGGCTCGCCCTGGTGTCGCCGGCCTCGATCACGGCGGCGTATCGTGAGGAGTTCGAGCGGCGTTTCGCCGAGCGGATGAACGCGCCGGCGATTGTAGCGGCGCGGGGGGCATTACGCGCAAGCGGGCTGCGGGAGCGCGACCCGGCGGCATACCAGCGGCGGGCGTTCGAGCTGTCGGTCGCCGGTTACTTCAGAGATCCCGCGGATGCGAAGAATCTCACGCCGTTCCGGGTGACCGCGCGGACGCAGCAGGAAGTGTGGAAGAGTCTCGGCGACTACGACCTGCGTCCGCGCCTTCGCGAGCTGCAAAGCCGACACCTGACACCCGGCACCTTTATCCTGCACGGCACCTACGATCCGATTCCAATCGAAGGCTCCCGGGAGCTGTCAGCACTCCTGAGCGCCGAGTCTCTCGAGCTTCCCGTGGGACACTGCCCCCACGTCGAGGCTACGGAGCAGTTCGTAACCGCGCTCGAAGAATTCCTGCCGACCGATTCGACCGACTGATTACTTCACCTCGACTGGCATCCTCGCGAGCAGCACCGGCCCGTCCCGCAGCTCGAACCGCAGCGACCGATTGTCGTGGGGAGTGAATTCGAAGTCGTACGTCTCTCCCACCGACACCGACTGCCGCGCCGATCGCGTCGTCGCGAGGGCCGCCGGGAGATCGGCGCCGTCCTTGGCGAGCGCGCGCCACGTGACCGGCGTGGTGTCCGACACCAGCACGAGGTCGGCATACCCCGCCGCCGGGATGATGACGACACGCAGCCGATTCGGGACCCCCGCGCGCAGCACCAGCGGCGCCGGACGGGTGCTGCCGTTCAACAGCATATCGAAAGTGTCGGGATACTCGTGCATGCTGATCGTGACGATGTGGTCGGTCGTCGAATCGAACGTCTGCCCGGGCGGCAGCACGATCAGCGGACCGTACAATCCCGCTTCCATCTGCTTCACGTCGTCGATGTGCGTATGGTAGATGAACGTCCCCGCGCGCGGCGGTGTGTACACAGCCGTGAACGAGTCCCGCGGCGCGATCGACGGCAACAGATGGCCGGCCTCACCGCTGATTCCCGGCACACCGTCGAAATAGCTCGTCAACTCGATGCCGTGCCAATGCACCGCCGTCGGCTCGCTGAGGCGATTGATCACGGTGACGCGCACCGGCTCGTTGCGGGTCAGCACGATCGGGGAGCCGGGGATCCGGATGGAATCGGGTAAGGGCGTGTTCGCCCCATCCTGCAGCACGAAGCCGAAGCCCGGCTCGTCTCGATAGACTTTGGGGTGAGACTGAACGAACAGCCGCAGCGAACGCGGCGTTCCTCGGACGGCGGGATAGGACCTTCCCGCGACGGGCCGTACGTGCAGCGGGATGAGGATGCCGGACATCCGCTCCATGCCATCCGACCTCGAGCCATGGCTCTCGAGGCTCAGGCCCCCCATCACGTGATAGAGGATGTGACAGTGAAACAGCCAGTTCCCGGGGCGGTCCGGGGACCACGTCACGGACATCGTCGTCCCCGACAGCAGATTGTCGGTCACGATCCACGGTCGCCGGTCCGCGCTGAATTGTGTGTCGGCACGCGCATCGCCCAGCGCGTTCAACCGATAGAAGAAGCCGTGCAGGTGCATCGGATGCTCGCGGTCGCTGGCGTTGATCACGCGCCAGCGGACCGAGTCGCCGACCGCATAGCTGAAGGATTCCGTGTACGGGAACATCTTCCCGTTGATCACCGGGATCTCGCGCTTGTCCCGCTTCCCCTGCACCGTCAATGAGTCGATCCAGACGCCGAGGACGAAGACGTGATCGTTTCGCCGCACGCCGACGCGATCCACGATCAGCGCGCCGGAGAGTTGGCTGTCGACGCGGCGCCGCTTGTGGAGCGCGACGCCGGTCGTGGTCGCCCAGTAGAAATACGTCCCCGGCACTCCGGCGCGAAACCGCACCTCACGGAACGTCCCCGGCGCGACGATGAGGCTGTCGTTCGCGGTGTCGGGATGAGTCGAGAGACCGTGCACGACCAGCGTCGCGCCGTGGAGCGGGTTGCGCACACGGATTCGAAGCTCCGTCCCCTCCGGCACGCGAATCAGCGGTCCCGGGTTCTCGAGCGCCCGCCCTTCCTCTGCGAACGCCTGCACGGGAATGCCGATCCCGTCCTCTGCCTCCGGGTGCCACACGCCCGCCTTGGCCACGAGGCGCAGCGTCAGCACCCCGTCGGAGAGCGTTCCCGCCGGGCGATCGTTGTGATTGGTGCGGATCACCGGCAGCTGCGCCACGAGCGGCGCTGCGGCAAGCGACAACGTGGTACAGAACCGAATGATCATAATGGCGCCCAATATACCGGCATTTCCCCTTCCCCCTGAGCAGGCTTTCGACGTACGTTCCGCACGCCATGGACCGCGCCGCCGTCCGCCAGGTGTTCGAGCAGATCGCCGCCTCACTGGCGATCAAGGGCGACAATCCGTTCAAGATCCGTGCCTTTGAAAACGCGGCTCGGGCCGTTGCCGATTATCCCGGCGATTTCGAGGCGGCCGTTGAGAGCGGCGCCCTGATCGAGGTGGACGGTATCGGCAGGGGCACCCTCGAAATCGTGCGCGAGCTGACCCATTCGGGCCGCTCCGAGCTGCTCGACGAGCTGCGCGAGCAGGTGCCCCCCGGCCTTGTCGACATGTTGCGTATCCCCGGCCTCGGCGTCACCAAAGTACGTCAGATCCACGAAGCGCTGCATGTCGATTCGCTCGCCGAGCTCGAGGAAGTGGCCGCCGACGGACGTCTCGCCGCTCTGCCGCGCTTCGGCGAAAAGACCGCCGACCGCGTGCGCCGCGGCATCGCGTCGCTGCGCCGCGCGAGCGAGTTCATGCTCCTCCATCATGCTCTGACTGACGCGGAGGGATTGCGTCGCGCACTCGCCGGTGAGCCCGGGGTCGAGCGAGTGGAGCTCGGGGGGAGCGTGCGCCGCCGCTCCGAGGTGGTGCGCGACATCGACCTCGTCGTGCAATACGCTCCCGACGCGCGCGAGCCGCTGGTACGCCGCCTGGGAGCGATTCCCGGCGTCGCCGAATTCGTCGGCAAGGAAGGCGGCGTCACGCTGCGCTTCGGATCCGGCCTCGTTGCCGACGTCTTCCTCGCGCCGGCGGCGTCGTTCGGATCTACCTGGGTTCGCGCCACCGGCTCAGCCGAGCATGTGCGCCAGCTCGAGGCACGAGGACTCGCCCAGCGTCAGGCCGCACCCGACGAAGCCGCAGTCTACCGCGAGCTCGGCTTGCCCTGGATTGCCCCGGAGCTGCGGGAAGGGATGGGCGAGATCGAAGCCGCGGCCCAGGGTCGGCTGCCCGATCTCGTGGAGCAGCAGGACCTGCGCGGGTTCCTGCACTGCCACACCAACTACTCCGACGGATCGACGACCGTCCGTGAGTGGGCCGACGCGGCCCGGGACGCCGGCTACCAGTGGATCGGCATCACCGATCACTCGGGCTCGGCGTCCTATGCGGGCGGGCTGAAGGCCGCCGACGTGCCCCGCCAGCACGCCGAGATCGACGCCGTCAACGCAGAGCACCACGGGTTCCGCGTCTTGAAGGGTGTCGAAGCCGACATTCTCGCCGACGGCTCGCTCGACTACGGTCCCGACGTGCTCGACCGCTTCGACTTCGTGATCGGGTCGATCCATTCCCGCTTCGCCATGACGGGCGGTGAGATGACGGCGCGCGTGCTGCGCGCCATGGAGGATCCGCGGCTCACCATCCTCGGCCATCCGACGGGACGCTTGCTGATGGCGCGCGAGCCATATGCCATCGATATCGATCGCATCCTGACCGAAGCCGCCCGGCGCGGCGTGGCGATCGAGGTCAACGCCGATCCTCATCGCCTCGACCTCGACTGGCGTCACGTGCGCGCGGCGCGCGAGCGCGACGTGCCGATCTCGATCGGCGCCGACGCCCACGCCGTGAGCGGCATGGCCAACGTCCCGCTCGGGCTGGGGGTGGCACGCAAGGGATGGCTCTCCGCGAAGGACGTGCTCAACGCGCGCGACGCAGCCGGGTTCCTGGCGTTCGCCAGCTCTCGTCGCGCGTCATGAAGCGGCGCCCCGAAACACAGGCGGAGAAGAGGCGGCGCACGCGCAGCATCATCACCCGCCTGAAGCGCGAATTCCCCGACGCGAAGTGCGCGCTGGACCATGCCAACCCGCTCGAGCTGCTCGTCGCCACGATCCTGTCGGCCCAATCCACGGACGCGCGGGTCAACATCGTCACCCCGGCGTTGTTCGCGAAGTATCGGAACGCCGCCGAGTACGCCGCCGCCGACCCCGCGGTGTTCCAAAGCGAGATCCACAGCACCGGCTTCTTCCGTAACAAGACCAAGTCGATTCTCGGCATGGCTCAGGCGCTGGTGGAGCGGCATGGCGGGCAGGTCCCCGACACCATGGACGCGCTCGTGGCGCTCCCGGGTGTGGGACGCAAGACCGCTAACGTCGTGCTCGGCAACGCATTCGGGAAGAACGAGGGGGTCGTCGTCGATACCCACGTGAGCCGGATCAGCGGCCTGCTGAAGCTCACGAAGCAGACCGATCCTGTGAAGATCGAGAGCGATCTGATGGAGCTGGTGCCGCGCAAGGACTGGACGATCTTCTCGCATCTCCTGATCCTCCACGGCCGCAAGACCTGCATCGCGCGGCGCCCGAAGTGCGAGAGCTGTCGCATCAACGACCTGTGTCCGAGCTCGCGAGTGTGACATGAACGTCCCGCCCGTCGACCGCGCCGCCCTGGTCCGCGACCGCCGCGACCTGCATCAGCATCCCGAGCTGGGGTTCAAGGAGACGCGCACCGGCACGCTCGTTCATGAGCGGCTGCGCGGTCTCGGGTACGACGTGCGGACCGGAGTGGGGCGCACCGGCGTCGTCGGCCTCAAGGGGAGCGGCACGCGCTGCGTGCTGCTGCGCGCCGACATGGATGCGCTGCCGATCGAGGAAGCGAACGACGTCCCCTACCGCTCGCGGCATCCGGGTGCCATGCATGCCTGCGGCCACGACGGCCATGTCGCGATCGGACTCGAAGTGGCGCGCCGGCTGGCGGCGGTGGAGCTCCCGGGGGCGGTCAAGTTTGCCTTTCAACCCGCGGAAGAGCTGTCGGGCGGCGCGACGGCGATGATCGGCGACGGCATCCTCGCCGCGCCGGCGGTGAGCGCCGCCTTCGGCATCCACGTCTGGAACGAGCTGCCGGTGGGGACGATCGGCATCATGGCGGGGGCCATGATGGCGTCGGTCGACGAGTTCGACATCACGATCACGGGAACCGGCGGGCATGCCGCCATCCCCCATCGCGCGATCGACCCGGTGCTGGTCGCCGCCCACGTCATCACCGCCCTGCAGAGTCTCGTGTCGCGGCGCCGCGATCCCTTCGAGGAGGGCGTCGTCTCGGTCACGCAGGTCTCGGCGGGCCACGCCTTCAACGTCATCCCCGCCACGGCGATGCTGCGCGGTACCGTGCGCACGTTCGGTGGAAAATTCTACGACGACGCGCCGCGTCTCGTGGAGGAGACGGCGCGCGGCATTGCCCGGGCGCTGGGCGCGGACGCAGGCGTCGCATTCCGCCGGCTGACGGGGCCGCTGGTGAACGATCCGGCGATGGCGGAATTGATGAAAAGCGTGGGGGAGGAAATCGTAGGGACGAATCGTGTGAAGGAGGATATCCGGACAATGGGTGGAGAGGATATGAGCTACTTCCTCAAGCAGGTTCCCGGCTGCTTCGCCTTCGTCGGCTCCGCGAAGGCCGACGGGAGCTCTTTCCCGCATCACAGTCCACGCTTCGACATCGAAGAAGAGGCGCTGCCGATTGCGGCCGAGCTGCTGACGCGGACCACGGTGCGGTACCTCGCTGGGTGAGACCGCGGTAGATTTTCCGTCGTGACGTCCAATCAGCTGGCCTCAGAGCCTTCCGCATACCTGCAGTCCGCCGCGCATCAACCGGTCGAGTGGCATCCCTGGGGACCCGCCGCGTTCGAGCGCGCGAAGGCGCTCGACCGGCCGATCCTGCTCGACATCGGCGCGGTGTGGTGCCACTGGTGCCATGTGATGGATCGCGAGTCGTACGAAGATCCCGCGACCGCCGCCGTGTTGAATGACAGTTTCATCTGCATCAAGGTCGATCGCGACGAGCGTCCCGACGTCGACGCCCGCTACCAGCGCGCCGTGCAGGCGCTCACCGGCCAGGGCGGCTGGCCGCTCACCGCGTTCCTGACGCCCGCAGGGGAAGTGTTCTTCGGTGGGACCTATTTCCCGCCGGAGAACAACGCCTTCGGCCGCCCCGGATTCATCGGTGTGCTGCGCAACATCGAGCGGCTGTACCGTGACGACCGCGCTAAAGTCGACACCAACGCCTCCGCTCTGCGCGAGCACGTGGCGGCCGCGCTCGACGAGGGCAAGAGCGGCACGGTCACGGACGCCATCCTCGAGGAGGCGATCGCCCGCATCGCGCGCCTGGTCGACGTACGCTACGGCGGCTTCGGCTCGGCGCCGAAGTTTCCGCACCCCCGCGCCGTCGAGCTGTTGATTGCGCGCTGGCGCGACACCGGCGAGGCGTGGATGCGGGAGGTCGCCGAGAAGACGCTCGCCGGGATGGCGCAGGGCGGAATCCACGACCATCTCGGGGGCGGATTTCACCGCTACTCCGTCGACGAGCGCTGGATCGTGCCGCACTTCGAGAAGATGTCGTACGACAACTCGGAGCTGTTGCGCGCCTACTGCACCGGCTTCGCGGCGTTCGGCACGCTGCGCTGGCGTGAGGTCGCCAACCGGATCGTCGACTGGGTCCTCGCCGTGCTGGCCGACCGGACGAAAGGAGCCTTCGCCGCCTCGCAGGATGCCGACGTCGGCCCCGAAGATGACGGCGACTACTGGACCTGGACGCTCGAGGAGGCGCGCGCGGTCCTGTCTGCCGAAGAACTCGACCTGGCGCGCCGCGTGTTCGACATCGAGCCCGATGGCGAGATGCACCACAACCCGGCGAAGAACGTCCTGTGGCGGCGCCGCGAGCCCGCGGGCGACGCCGAGCATGCGGTGCTGCGGAGCGCGATGGAGAAGCTCAAGGCGGCACGCGACGGGCGTCCCACCCCGTTCGTCGATCGCACCGCGTACGTCAACTGGAATGCGATGATGGCGGGCGCGTTCCTGCAGGCCGGCGCCGTCCTCGACCGGCCCGAGTGTAATACGTTCGCGCTGCAGGTGCTCGAGCGCATCTGGAAGGACGCGTGGAGTGATACCTACGGCATGCGCCACGTCCTCGGACGCCCGGGCGACGCTCCGGCCGGCCCCGGGCTCCTCGACGACAACGTCCAGTGCGCTGCGGCCTTCCTCGATGCGTTCGAGGCGACGGGAATCGACGCCTGGCGCGACCGCGCCGTCGCGATCATGACGTACTGCGCCACCGCACATTGGGCGGCGCATTGGGGCGACCCTGCGGGCGGCTACTTCGACGTTGCGCAGGGCCAGAACGGGACGGGTTACCTTGCGACGCGCGCCAAGCCGGTTCAGGACGCGCCGACGCCCTCACCCAATGGCGTGACGGCGCTGGTGCTCGCCCGGTTATGGAGCCTCACCGACGATGCAGAATGGCGTTCCCGACTCGATCGCCAGCTCGGCGCTTTTGCGGGAGTCGCCGGCGAGATGGCGCTGCACGGTGCGACCCTGCTCAGCGCCATCGACTGGGCGCTGCATCCGCCGACGCGTGTAGAAGTCTCGGGGCCCGGCGGGCCGGGCCCGGCGTGCGCGATGCACCTCGTCGCGCTGCAGCGTTTCCGCCCGCGGAAAGTGGTCGTGCGGCGCATCGCCGATACACCGCAGGCCACGGTGTGTGTGGGCACCACCTGCTCGCTCCCCGTGAGCCGACCCGAGCAGCTCGAGGCGTTGTTCAACTCCAACGTGGAGACCTGATGCCCAATAAGAGCGCTGTCATGGAAACCGGCCGCGGCACCATCGAGCTCGAGCTCTTTGCCGACGAGGCGCCCAATACCGTCGCGAACTTCGAGAAGCTGGCCAATTCCGGCTTCTACGACGGCACCAAATTCCACCGCGTGATCGCCAACTTCATGATTCAGGGCGGCGACCCCTACTCCAAGACCGGCAAGGGACCGGTGGGAACCGGCGGGCCGGGCTACCAGATCAAGTGTGAAACGAGCCGCAACGTGCACAAACACGTCGCGGGCACGCTGTCCATGGCGCACGCCGGCAAGGACACCGGCGGCAGCCAGTTCTTCATCTGCCATTCACCGCAACGGCATCTGGACGGCGTGCACACCGTGTTCGGGCAGGTCACCAAAGGGATGGAGGTAGTGAACGCGGTGAAACAGAACGACGAACTGAAATCGGTACGAGTGAAATAGGAGATCCGACCATGCGATCCGCTCTCGTGACGCTGACGCTGCTCGGTCTCGCCGCTGCTGCGCCGCTCGCCGCTCAGAACCCCCAGCGGGTCCTCTCCCCGCCCGATTCCGTGCAGGGGTCCGTGGACGGCATCGCGATCCGCGTCGAGTACGGCCGGCCCTCGATGCGCGGCCGGGTCATCTTCGGACCGGAAACCGCGTCGCCCCGCCCGCTCGTGCCGTTCGGCCGCGTGTGGCGCACCGGCGCCAACTTCGCCACCCGGTTCACCACCTCGGGCGACCTCTCGGTCGGCGGCCGGACGATTCCCGCCGGAACGTACACGCTGTGGACGCTGCCGCAGGCCAACGGCTGGAAGCTGATCTTCAACAAACAGACCAAAGCAAGAGATGGGCGCGCCAATCTCTGGGGCACCGATTACAGCGCCGACTCGGATTTCGTCCGCGTCGACATGCAGGTCGCCGCGACGGCGCAGCCGACCGAGCAGTTCGTGATCACGCTCGAGCCCCAGGGCGACAACGCCATCCTCGCCCTCGCATGGGAGAAGACGCGCGCCTTCGTGAGCCTCGCCAAGAAATGAGCGTATGCGGAGTCCGGAGTGCATGGTAAGTTCCCTGCCATGCACCTCGACTTCGCCGTCGTCGCCGATTACGCCCTGGTCGACCAGGCCGGAAAGATTTCGGTTCTCGGTATCTTCCAGCACATCTGGGTGCAGCAGTTTCCGGCCATGCACCCGCGGCTGCACCTCGTGCTCCGTCTCAAGGGCAAGCGCACCGAGATCGGCGAGCACGGGGTCCAGATCCGACTCGTCGACGAGCAGGACGTCGAAATCCTGGGGGGCAACGGCAGCGTGACGTTCGCCGAGCCCCCCGCCGGCGTCACCGAGATCGAAGCCGCGGCGGTGCTCGTGTTCGACGTCCCCTTCCCCCACGCCGGGGTGTACCGCTTCGACATCACCGTCGATGGGGAGCGAGCCGCACAGGTGCCGATCACGGTCAGCCAGATGCCGCAGCCGGAGAGCGGCACTCCCCGTTGACGCACTCCACGCCCGTCGACAACCGCTGGCTCATCCTCCTCCTGGCGCTGGCCGTGTTGGCGCTCGGCTGGGATCTGGGCGGGGGCCGACTGCTCGATCCCGATGAGGGCCGTAATGCGGAAGTGGCCCGCGAGATGGCGATCACGCACGACTACCTCGTGCCCCATCTCGACGGCCTCCCCTATCTCGACAAGCCCGTGCTCTACTTCGCGGCGACGGCGGCCACGATGCAGCTTCTCGGGCCGCGCGAGCTCGCGGCGCGGCTGCCGGCCTACCTCGCCACGCTCGCCACCATCGCTCTCGTCTTCTGGTTCGCGCGAAAGCGCTACGGCGCCGATGCCGGGTGGCTCGCCGGGCTGGCGCTCGCCACGATGCCGATGGTGCTCGCCTACGCACGCACCACGATTTTCGACAGCGCGCTTTCCTTCTTTACTACGGCGGCGGTGATCGCCTTCGCCGAGGACCGCGCCATCCTCGCCTGGGCAGCGATCGGCGCCGGCGGCCTGACCAAGGGACCAATCGCGATTCTCATCCCGCTCGCCGTCGTCGTACCGCACGCCTGGCTCACCGGCCGCCCGCTGCGCCGTCTCGTTCCGTGGCGCGGGTTGCTCGTGTTCGCCCTCGTCGCCTTCCCCTGGTTCCTGGTCGTTACCGCGCGCATCCCGCAGTTCCCGTACTACGCCTTCGTGCGCGAAACCTTTCAGCGCTTTACCACCAGTACCTTCCACCGGACCGCGCCGTTCTGGTATTACTTCCCCATCATTCCCATCGCCGCCTTTCCCTGGATCATTCCAGCGCTCGGCCGGCTGGGGGGAGGACGCGTACGGTGGGCTTGGGAAGCTCGGCGGGTAAATGAACGGGCGCGTGACGCGCTGCTGCTCGGCTGCTGGATGGTCGGGCCGCTCGTCTTTTTCACGCTGAACCAGTCGAAGCTGCCGCAGTACATGTTGCCGTTGATGCCGGCGTTCGCGCTGGCGGCAGCCCGCCACTTGTCCCTTGAGTCACCCGCGACCGGGTGGAGAACCACTGTCGCATCGGCCGCCGTGCTTGGCGCCGGGCTGCTGTTTCTCCCGGCCCTGCTGCCGGCGCGGATTCCGCTCACCCCCGCGGAGCGAGTCGCCATTCCCGGAGCGGGACGCGCCCTGGCCGCGGTACTCGCGTGCGCGGCGGTGTTGGTGTTGTTCGGCGTCTGGCGGCGCCACCGCGTGATCGTCGCAGCGGGCTATGCGGCGGCGGTGATGGCGTTGCCCTTCGTCACGCAGCCCCTCATGCGCGCGGTCGGAGACGACCGGTCCGCCGCCGCGCTCGCCGACTCGGTGCGCGACAGGGGCGCGGTGCTCGCCGTCGCGGCGTACCCGCCGTCGCTCCCTTTCTATCTGCAGACTCAGATTCAGGTCTCGACGACCAACGCCCGTGAGCTGACGAGCAACTTCATCGCCGATTATGCCGACACCTACCGCGCCGTCCCCGGCTCACCGCTCCTGGCGGCGGATGCCTGGCGCGCGCGCCTTGCTACGTGTCCCGAGCCGACGGTATTCGTAACACGTGCCGGCGACGAGCAAACCCGGTCGGCGCTCGTATCCCTGCCGTTGTTGTTTCTCGACGGCCATTACGCTGCGTACGGCCCATGCGCGGCTGGTGCCACTCCCCAGAACTCTTCATTCCGCATTCTGCATTCTGCATTCGAGGTGGGGCGGTAATGTGTGGGATTTTCGGCGTCGTCTCCCTCACCGGCGCCCCGATCAAACATCCCGATTGTCTCCCCGCGATGGCCCGCGCCCTCGCGCATCGCGGACCCGACGGCGAGCAGATCGTCGGTCACGCTGGCGCGCGCATTGGCGCGCGGCGGCTCGCCATCATGGATCTCACCACCGGTGACCAGCCGTTTCAGAGTCCCGACGGCGCGATCTGGATGGTGTGCAACGGCGAGATCTACAATTCGCCCGCGCTGCGGGCCCAGGCGAGCAGCTGGGGATATCCGTTCCGCTCGCGCGGCGACATCGAAAACATCGTCCCCTTCTACGAGCGCTTCGGACCGGACGCCGTCGCCCGGCTCGAGGGAATGTTCGGTCTGGCGGTGTGGGA
>DATFTG010000188.1:0-5335 GCA_035262265.1 Gemmatimonadales bacterium | reverse complement strand
TGTTGCAGATCCCCGAAACGATGGCGAGGGATGTGCTGATCGGGCAGCCTGCGACGATCGATACGCGGAACGGCCTCATCAAGGGGCACGTGAGTCGCTCCGACGCCAACGCGACGAACGGCACGGTGACGGTGGACGTGTCGCTCGAGGGGACGTTGCCCGCTGGAGCTCGGCCAGACTTGTCGGTGGACGGCACGATCGAGGTCGACCGGCTCGAGAACGTGCTGTACACCGGGCGTCCCGCCTACGGCCAGCCGAACAGCACGATCGGGATGTTCAAGGTGGTCGAGGGCGGCCACTACGCCGTGCGCATCCAGGTGCGCGTCGGCCGCACGTCGGTGAATTCGATCGAGATCATCCAGGGCCTCGCCCAGGGTGATCGCGTGATTCTCTCGGATATGTCGCAGTACGACAACGTAGACAGAGTCAAACTGAAGTGACGGATTGAAAAGTGCGTAATCGGTATTCGGTCATCGGTAGCGACGTTGCATCAACCGACAACCGATGACCGACGACGCTTCTCGCAAGGCCACGACGCCTCTCAAGGAGATCCAATGCCAGGGAATGGCGCGCCAACTCTGATTCAGCTCCAGGGCATCAAGAAAGTCTTCTATACCGACGAGGTCGAGACGCACGCCCTGGCGGACGTCCATCTCGGCATCAAGCAGGGCGAGTACGTCGCCATCGCCGGGCCGTCGGGATGCGGCAAGACGACGCTGCTCTCGATCCTCGGGTTGCTCGACACGCCGACCGACGGCAGCTACCTGCTCGACAGCCAGCCGGTCGCCAATCTCTCCGCGGCCGATCGCGCTCGCGTCCGCAACCGGCAGATCGGGTTCATCTTCCAGGCGTTCAACCTGATCGGCGATCTCACCGTGTACGAGAACGTCGAGCTGCCGCTGACCTACCGCGGGCTCTCGGGCGCCGAGCGGAAGAAGCGCGTCACCGACGCCTTAGAGCGGGTGGGGATGTCGCACCGCATCAAGCACTATCCCGCGCAGCTCTCAGGCGGCCAGCAGCAGCGCGTCGCCGTGGCCCGGGCGGTGGCCGGCGACCCCGCGATCCTGCTCGCCGACGAGCCGACGGGAAACCTCGATTCGTCCAACGGTGAAGCGGTGATGGAGCTGCTGCGCGAGCTGCACCGCGGCGGCGCCACGATCTGCATGGTGACCCACGACCCCCGCTACGCCGCGCACGCCGATCGCACGATCGAGTTGTTCGACGGTCGTGTGGTCGAGGAGCACGGAGCGGGACTGGGCTCGGCAGCGCACCACTAGCATGGAGACGCTGCTCCAGGATCTGCGCTACGCCGCGCGCTCCCTCACCCGGAGCCCGGGACTGACGCTCGCCGCCGTGCTGACCCTCGGACTCGGCATCGGGGCCAACAGCGCGATGTTCGGCGTCGTCGACCGGCTGTTCTTCCGTCCACCCACCCACGTCGTGGATCCCGACCGGGTCGTACGAATCAACGTCACGAAGACGCTACCACCCTTCGGCACTATTACGAACAGGCTCGGCGATTTCCCCCGCTTTCGCGAGCTGCAGGATCACGCCCGCATGCTGTCAGCCGTCGCGGCGTACTCGGGAATGTCGTTCAGCCTGGGCCGTGGGCTGGACGCTCGGCATGTCAACGGGGAAGCGGTCAGTGCGTCGTTCTTCCCGTTGATGGGAGTCCGCCCCGAGCGGGGGCGCTTCTTTACCGCTGATGAAGATCGCAAGGGCGGCGCGCACGTCGCCGTGCTGAGCCACGAGTTCTGGCACGCGCAGTACGCCGACGACCCGAACGTTCTCGGCAAGACGCTGCGCCTCAGCGCCGCCACCTACACCGTCATCGGCGTCGCTCCCCCCCAATTCACCGGCATCGATCTGAGTCAGCCCGACCTGTGGGTGCCGATCAGCGTTGCTGGTCCAGAAATGAGCTGGCCGATGGTGCTGGACTGCGATGGATGCAGCTGGCTCACCACCATCGCCCGCCTGGTTCCCGGGGGGACCGTCTTCCAGGCCGCGAGCGAGGCGACCGCGCTGTACCGGGCGCATTTCAACCGCGACGACCCGGGGGGCGCGAAGGCGGACTCTGCGGCCACCGTGTCACTGGGCTCAGTGCACCAGGCGCTCGGACCCAACGCGGACGGCGCAGCGAAGTTGTCGATCTGGCTGATCTGCGTGTGCGGCGCGGTCCTGCTGATTGCCTGCGCGAACGTGGCGAATCTGCTGCTCGCCCGCGCACTGCAGCGCCGGCGCGAGATCGCCGTACGCGTCGCCCTCGGCGCCGGCCGCGCGCGTCTCGTGCGCCAGCTCTACGCCGAGAGCGCGCTGCTCGCAGGGTTGGGCCTCGGTGCAGCGCTGCTCGTAACGCTCTGGGCCGGGCCGCTGCTGCGCACCGCGCTGCTCCCCGATGCCGCCCCCGGCAGCCCGCTCGATCTGCGCGTCTTCCTCTTTGGCACCGCTCTCGCTCTCGCGACGTCACTGCTGGCCGGTCTCGCGCCGGCTGTGCACGCCGGTGTCCCCGACCTCTCCGGCGCCCTCAAGTCGGGGAACCGCGAGGGGGGCGTGGCGCGCTCGGCGACCCGCAGCGGCCTCCTGGTCGGACAAGTCGCGCTGACGTTCATCCTGCTCACCGGCGCGGGACTGTTCATTACGAGCCTGCGCCAGGTACTGGGACTGCGGCTCGGGTTCGATCCCGAGCACTTGATCGTTGCCTCGGTGAGGCTCGATGCGGTGGGATACAAGCGGGCCGAGATTAACGCCACCTACGAGCGGCTGCGGGAGCGGGTGCTCCGGCTCCCGGGCGTCAGCGGCGCGAGCCTCTCTATCGGAACGCCGTTCCAGTGGAGCTGGGCCACCGACCTGAAGGTCCCCGGGCGCGATTCGATTCCGCAGGTGCGGACGGGTGGTCCGTACGTCTCGGCCGTGACGCCCGACTACTTCCACACGATGGGCAGTGCGATCCGGCGCGGCCGTACGTTCATCGATGCCGACAATGCCGGTGCACAGCATGTGGCCGTCGTCAACGAGACCATGGCGCAGCTCATCTGGCCCGGTGTGGATCCAATCGGCCAGACCATGAAAGTCGGCAGCGATCCGGTCCCCTTCGAGGTGGTGGGTGTCGTGGAGGACGCGCGCGAGAATTCGGTGACCGACGCGCTCGTAGTACAGTACTTTGTGCCGCTGGCACAGTCAGATTCCGTGTTGCGCGGCGGTGTGACCTCGCTCATGATCCGCACGGCCGGTCCCGCCACGGAGCTCGTCGGCACCGTGCGGCGGGAGATCCAGGCCAGCTCACCCGATCTCCCCTACCCCAACATCGACCCGATGCCGGCGCTCTTTGCCGACCAGCTGCGGCCGTGGCGGCTCGGCTCCTCGCTGTTCACGCTGTTCGGCGCTCTCGGCGTCCTGCTCGCCGCCATCGGCCTGTACGGCGTCCTTGGTTACGGCGTGTCGCAACGGACCCAGGAATTCGGCATCCGCATCGCGCTCGGCGCCGAGCGTCGCCGCGTGCTGGCCCTGGTACTGCGCCAGGGCGTCCAGCTCACGCTCGCCGCCGTCGCGCTCGGCGTGGTGGGCGCCCTCGCCGCGGGTCGGGCGATCGCGTCGCTGCTGTACGGCGTGTCGCCGCACAATCCGCTGGTGCTGCTGGTCGTGGCAATGATTCTGACGTGTGTCGCGCTGCTCGCGAGCTATCTGCCGGCCCGCCGGGCGACGCGAGTGGATCCGATGGTGGCTCTCCGATACGAGTGAGGTGCACAATGGACACCTGGCTCCAGAATCTCCGCTCCGCATTCCACGCCATCACCGAACACCCGAGCCTCGCGCTCGCTGCCGCCATGGGGCTCGGGTTCCGGCTCGAAGTCGGGGTGACGCGCGACACCGTGATGCCGCACGCGCGTCGGCCCCTCCCCGCTGCCCATGCCCCCGCGCCATCCCATCCCGCCACGACGTGGATGGACTACATCGATTTTCGGCGCGGCTCGGGTGACGTGCTGCGGTGGATCGGCGCCAGCGAGCAGACCGGCACGCCGCGTCGCTGCGGAGCGATGGAGTGATCCAGCTCAAGAACCTCGACAAGGCCTACCCCCAGGGCGCCGGCAAAGTCTTCGTCCTGCGCCAGATCTCGCTCGATCTGAAGCAGGGCGAGTTCGTCACGATCATGGGCCCGTCGGGCGCCGGCAAATCGACGCTGCTCGCGATCCTCGGTATGCTCGACGGCGAGTGGACCGGCGAGTACACGCTGCACGAGCACGCCGTCCACAAGATGAAGCCCAAGGACCGCGTGGCGCTGCACAAGCAGTACGTCGGCTTCGTGTTCCAGCAGTACCACCTGCTCGACGACCTCACCGTCGCCGAGAATCTCGACATCCCGCTGTCCTACCGGGACATCAAGAAGGCGGAGCGCCAGGCGATCGTGGCGGACACCCTCGACCGCTTCGGCATGGTGGCGAAAAAGGATCTCTACCCGCGGCAGCTCTCCGGCGGCCAGCAGCAGCTCGTCGCCGTGGCGCGCGCGGTGATCCACAAGCCGTCGCTGCTTCTCGCCGACGAGCCCACGGGCAACCTCCACTCCGAGCAGGGCCGCGAGATCATGGAGCTGTTCAAGAAGCTCAACGGCAACGGCACGACGATCGTGCAGGTGACGCATTCGGAGACGAATGCGGCGTACGGGAATCGGGTGGTGCAGCTGAAGGATGGGTGGATTGTGAAGTAGGAGCGATATGGGTCGTGGGTAATGAGTTGAAACGCCTTTACCCATGACCCATTACCAACGACGCATCGAGGGTCACCATGGATACCCTGCTCCAGGACCTCCGCCACGCCGCACGCTCGCTGCGCTCGAGCCCCGGCTTCACCCTCGTCGCGGTGCTCACGCTGGCGCTAGGGCTGGGCGCGAACACCGCGATCTTCTCGGTCATCAACGGCGTGCTGCTCGCGCCCCTGCCGTACCGCGAGCCCGAGCGCCTCGTCACGGTGAACCACTTCTACCCGTCGCTCAACAACCTGCGCGCGCCGGTCTCGGTGCCGGGCTTCCGCGACTACTCGGCCCGGACCGACCTGTTCACTAGCGCGGCCGTGGAGAACGGCGTCGCCATGAACCTGACGGGAGGCGCCGAGCCGGAGCGGGTCACCGTCGAGAAGGTGAGCGGCGCGTACTTCTCCACGCTGGGCGTCGCCGCGGTGCTGGGGCGGACGCTGCAGCCCGACGAGGCGGAAGCCGGCAAGGACCACGTCGTCGTCCTGACCTGGGGGTTCTGGCAGAGCCATTTCGGCGGCGACCGCGGTGTGGTGGGGCGCAAGGTGACGCTCGACAACCAGGACTACCAAATCGTCGGCGTGCTGCCGG
>DATFTG010000187.1:0-13754 GCA_035262265.1 Gemmatimonadales bacterium | reverse complement strand
TCGACGAGATCTACGTTGCCAACGGCGCGAGCGTGGCGGAGACGGTGCGGGCGATCCAGCTGCGGGTGTTCACGCAGAACAACGGCGATCCCTACCAGGCGCTGTATTCCCGCGCGGGGCCCGACTAATTCGGGACTCATTCCGGTGGTGCTGACAGCGGCCGCTGTGTTCGCCGGCCGAAGGCGGCGCTCGGGACCCAGCTTTGCCGCCATTCATGGCGCGTCGCGCAGCGCCGAGCCGCGACTGCAGGCGCGAATTAGCGGGGCGTACGGGATTGCAAAGCGGCTGCGCTGACGAGAGCAGTCAGCTGACGAGCCGCCGTCCCGCGAGGCGGGCGGCGGGGTGCTCGACATCGGCGAGAGTGCGGCCGGCGACCGGGATCGCGCTGGCCCGCACCCCGGCGTGTGTCAGCGCTCCAACGACGTCGGCGATGACGAGCCCGGCCTCGGTCTCATCCGGGTGCTCCAGGGTGAGCACCAGCCCGGCCTGTTCGCGGGCGACGCCGCGCACGAGGTCGTCCCACCCCGTGTCCGGAGCCAGCGGCCGCAGCGCCACCACCAGCGGGATACGCGACGGATCGTCGTCTCCCCGGCTCACGAGCGGGGCCCGCACCAGCTCGGCAAGGGTGTTCCAGATCGGCAGCGTCGGCCCGACGGCCACGACCTGACCGAAGCGCCATCCCGCGTCACCGGCCAGCTCGCTGAACGCCCGCACCAGCGCTTCGTCGCTGGGCGGCACCGGCCCGGGGAGCGGGGCCAGCACCGCGGCTCCCGTCTCGGCGAACCAACGCTCGGCCGGTTCCAGCTCGTCCGGTCTGCGTGGTGCGTACGACGCGTAGCGGCGCGTCGCGTGAATCTCGCGCTCCGCCAGCCAGCGCTGCGCGTCGTGCTCTGCCGCCTGCGCCGCGCCCTCGAACGCCACCTCGGCGGCCACGTAGCGTCCGGCGTCCCGCAACACCCGTCCGCGCAGCTTCAGCGTCTCGGTGTGCGGCTCGAGCGCGAACGCGCGATCGAGCGCGAGCAAGGCGCGGTTGCCGTCCCCGAGCCGGTACGCGGCGAGTCCCAGCTCGTGCCAGACGAGGCCGAGGTTGGGATCGCTGTCGACGGCGCGTTCCAGAACGGAAATCGCTTCGGGGTAACGATTGAGGTCGATCAGCGCCGCGCCGGTGAGCGCGAGGGCGAACGCGGAGTCGGTGAATTGCGTCTGCGCTGCCTCGGCGATGCGGAGTGCTTCCGCCGAGCGGCCCTGGTCGCGCAGCAGCTCGAAGTACTCAGCCCAGCATTGTTTGAAATCGGGATGCTGCGTCAGCACGTCGCGATACGCGGCTTCGGCTTCGGCGGTGCGACCCTCTCCCGCCAGCCAGCGCGCGCGGGCCATGGCGCGTTCGCTCGGTGCATCGGGAAAGATCCGAAACGAGGCCGTGGTGCGCATGAGCGGCAAATCTACCCCGGGGCAACATGCTGGCTAGCCACGCCCTCCCCTCACTAGATTGTCCCGCCATGGATCAAGACCGCTGGCTCGCCGAACTCACCGATTTCCTCCGCATCCCGTCCGTCTCCACGCTGCCCGTCCACGATGCCGATTGCCGTCGCGCGGCCGAATGGGTGGCGAACGATCTGCGCCGGCTCGGGTGTCGCGAGGTGTCGTTTCTCGGGAGCGAAACCCATCCCGTGGTGTGGGGTGTGGGGCCCGAAGTCCCGGGTGCGCCGACGCTCTTGATCTACGGACACTACGACGTGCAACCGCCCGATCCGCTGAACGAATGGACGGCGCCACCGTTTGAGCCGTCGGTGCGCGACGGCCGCATCTACGCGCGCGGCGCGGCGGACGACAAGGGACAGGTGTTCTGTCTGTTGCGGGCCATGGAGGTGTCCGGCACGCCGCCCGTCAACCTGCGGTTCATGATCGAAGGGGAAGAGGAATACGGCAGCAAGGTGCTGTTCGATCTGCTGCGTCGCGAGCCGGAGCGCACGCGCGCCGACGTGGCGCTCGTCGCCGACATGTCGTACGTCGCGCCGGGATGGCCGGCCGTCTACACGATGCTGCGTGGCATGTGTTACGCCGAGATCACCGTCCGCACCGCGAAGCACGACCTGCACTCCGGCGAATACGGCGGCGCGGCGCCGAACGCGCACGAAGAGCTGTGCCGGCTCCTCACCCGCTTGAAGGGGCCGGATGGGAGGATCAACATCCCCGGGCTGTACTCTACGGTGAAGGCGCCGAGCGCCGCCGAGCGGGCATTGTGGAAACGACTCCCGTTTCGAGAAAAGGAGTTTCTGCATCGACGCGTGCAGGCGAAGGC
Source organism: Gemmatimonadales bacterium (assembly GCA_035262265.1). Classification (GTDB taxonomy): domain Bacteria; phylum Gemmatimonadota; class Gemmatimonadetes; order Gemmatimonadales; family GWC2-71-9; genus DASTHG01. The sequence continues at coordinate 11,452 of DATFTG010000187.1, read as the reverse complement.
GCTCACAGGGTTCAAGGGGCGCTCGGTGTTCGAGCGTCTCTGGGCATTGCCGACGTTCGAGATTCACGGCATCACGGGCGGCTTCACCGGCGTGGGGGCGAAGACGGTGATTCCCGCCGAGGCCACGGCCAAGGTCAGCCTGCGCCTCGTCCCCAACCAGAAGATGAAGACGGTGGAGCGGCAGCTGACAGCCGCGGTCAAACGGCTCGTTCCCAAGTACGTCACAGCCACGGTGCGCTTTCTGCACGGCGCCGATCCCGCGCAGGTGCGCGTCGATCATCCCGCGTTCCAACTGCTCGATCGCGCATTTCACGACATCGTCGGCCGGGGCATCGTCGCGGCGCGTGCCGGCGGCTCGATCCCCGTCGTGCCGGCGCTGGGCCGCCAGGGCGCACCCGTACTATTGACGGGAATCGGACTTCCCGACGATCGGCTGCATGCCCCCGACGAGAAACTCGACCTGCAGCAGCTGTGGGACGGCGTGCGGGTGTTTCAGCGGTTCTTCGAGCTGCTGGGGCAGAACGGGATCGGCAGGACGTAGCTTCGGTTTTCCTTCGTGACCGAGTGCACATCGGGCCCGCCCGGTCGTCTTTCATATTGCCCTATGCACCGCCCCCTGATGATCGCCGGCCTCGGCTACCTGGTTGTGTGCGCGGTCGTGGCGATTCGCCACGTGCCGAGGCCGCAACCGACGCCGTCCCCGGCTGCACCGCTCACCCCCGCTGTGGCGAGCTTCGGCGGTCCAGCGCCGGAGTGGTTTGCCGCGATCAAGCCGTTCTGCAACGCGGTAGAGGTCGAGGTCATGCAGGGGCGGCACCCGGCACCCGCGACCGTTGAGGGGCGGGGGTACAGCGCCGCGTGCTACGCCCTCGCGGGCCGTATCGATTCCGCCCGGGCGGTCATCGATCGCCTGGCGGAGAGCGATCGCGCTCCAGCCGCGGGTATCGTCTTCAACATCGGCCACCCCGTCGCAGATGCCGGCGACGATCGATCCGCGGGGCCGATCATGGAGCTGGTGCTCGAGTACTGGCCGAACCAGTACATGGCGCTCTACCACGCCGGGATGTCGGAGTACGCGCTCGGGCAGCCTGGCCTGGCTCGTCAACACCTCATGTCATTCCTGCAGTACTACCACGAGGACGACGGCTGGACGCACAACGCGCGGGACGTGCTGGCGCGTTTGCCGGAGTGAGCGACTCGACCTACCTCGCGAGCCGCACCCTCCTCCAGGATCGATACGAAATTCTGGAGGAAATCGGGCGTGGCGGTTATTCGGTGGTCTACCGCGCGCACGATCGCCGCGTCGGAACCGACGTCGCGATCAAGCTGCTGGTGCCGCCGCCCGCCGCCGCGCGGCTCGCGCGCGAGCGGCTGCGGCGGGAAGTGCAGGCGGTGCGGCAGCTCAGCCACCCCGGCATCGTTCAGGTGTTCGACGTCGCCGAAGACGGGCCGTGGGGATTCGTCGTGATGGAGTACGTGGCCGGCCCCGACCTCGCGGTGCGGATTCGCGATCGCGGACCGCTCGACGCCGCGTCCGTCGCCCGCATCGGGCGTGAGATCGCGGACGCGTTGGCCGTCGCGCATCGCCGCGGCATCCTGCACCGCGACGTCAAACCGCAGAACATTCTGCTCGCTCCCGACGGGCGGGCGCGCCTCGCCGATTTCGGATCGGCCCGGCTCGTGGGAATGGCGACGCTGACGCAGACCGGCGGTCTGGTCGGCACACTCGACTATGCCGCGCCGGAAGTGGTGGCGGGCGCCCGCGCCGATGCACGGTCCGAAGTGTATTCGCTTGGCGTCACGCTGTACTACGCGCTGACGGGTACGCTGCCACCGCGCGCGGGTCGCGGGGCGGCGGGCGCGCCGGCCGCAGGCCACCGCCCTGCGGGCCGCGGCGCCGACGTTCCTGCCTGGCTCGATCGGGCGGTTGGGCGCGCTACCAGCGCCGATCCGGCAGAGCGCTATCCCTCGATCGGTCTCTTCGCCGCAGCGCTCGCCCCGGACGCGGAGATGGATCTCGGCCTGCCGCCGCCGCGGTCGAGCTGCGTGATGTGCGGCGCCGCGGAGCCGTTTGGTCTCGGCGTCTGCCCGCGATGCGCGCGCAGGGCCGAGGGGTCGGATGACGTGCTCGTATTCCTCGATCCGCCCGCCGCCCGCGCGCCGCGGCGTGCGGTCCGGGACGCGCTCGAGGGCCGGCTGCCGAGCGCCTCAGCGACCGCGCAGCAATCGCTCCTGGGCGGTGAACGGCCGCTGCTGCGCGTGCCGCGAGGCGCGGGCGAGCGCGTCGTCGAGCTGCTCGCCGATCACGGTATCCCGGCCCGCACCGAGGCGCTGGCTCGCCTGTGGCGCAGCGACGTGCCGACGCCGATCATGCTGCTCGCCGGCGCTGTGACGACCGGGGGATTGGCCGCCGGCGTGCTCGCCGCGGCGCCGCTGCTGTTCGCCACTACGCCGCTCGTGGCGGTGAGCCTCGTGAGCCTGGCGGCGATCGGGCGGCGCACGCCGGTGTGGAACCCGCGGCCCACCGGGCGCAGCGCGTTGCCGCCCGAGGCTGAGCGGGAGGCGGCGCGCACCCTCGCGGAGCTGCCGAGCGGGACCGCCCGTACGCTGCTGATCGACTTGCTGCGCCGCACGGCGGGGTCGCCGGCAGGCCCGGCGCTGGTCGGCGCGCTCGTGACGGCAGCCTGCGCGGCGGCGCGCCAGCTGGCCGCGCTCGATCGGCATCTCGACACCGGCGACGCGCAAGCCGAACGTCTCACCAGCCGACCGAACGGTCTCGATGCCCTCACGCGCTGCGAGCAGGGCCGCGACGCCCTGGTGCAGCGGCTGCTCGAGACCACGGCGACGCTGAGCCGGATGACGGGTGACGCCGCCCTGCAGGCGGCGCTGCCCGATTCACCGCTCGCCGCGGCGGCGCGCGAGCTTGCCGAGGAGGGACGCCTCCAGGCGGAGGCTGCGAAGGAGGTAGAGCTCCTGCTTACCGCTTCTTGCTGAGATTCCGCAAGCGGTTGATGTCGTGCTGGGTGAGGCCCCGGCCGCCGTAGCGTTCCTCGGTCCACGGGTCGCCGTGCATGTGGTAGCCGTTCTGCTCCCAGAACCCGGGGACATCGACGTCGAGCAGCGTCAGTCCCCGCACCCACTTGGCGCTCTTCCAAAGGTAGAGATGAGGCACGAGCAGCCGGGCCGGCCAGCCGTGCTCCGGCGTCAGCGGCTCTGCGTCGTGCGTCAGCGCCACGAGGTTTTCCGGCCGGTCGAGATCGGCGAGCGGCAGATTGGTCGTGAAGCCCTGCTCGGCCGATACGAGGCAAAAGCGCGCCTCCGGTCGCACACCCGCACGCTGCAACAATGACTGCACCGAAATACCACTGAAGGTGTTGTCGAACCGGCTCCACGTCGTGACACAGTGGATGTCGCAACGCGTGGTAGAGCGGGGCAGGGCGGCCAGCTCGTCATACGTCAACACGAACGGGCGTTCGACAAGACCGTCCACCGCGAACGTCCACGTCGCCAGCTCGACAGCAGGAACCAGCCCGTAATGGAGCACCGGCCACTTCTTGGTCAGCACCTGCCCGGGTGGAAGGCGTGGATGTGGTCCCGTCACGATGCGCGCACCGCGGGCTCGGTGAGGTGCGTCGTGACCCCGAATGCGGCTTCGAAGCCCCGCAGCACGGCGCGCACTGCTTCCTCCCAGAGCGACGCGCCCGGCGCGACGCCGCGCTCCCGCGCCACCGAAGTCATGACGACTCCGGGGATGCCGCACGGGACGATACGATCGAACGACGCCAGATCGGTGGTGACGTTGAGCGCAAAGCCGTGCCAGGTGACCCACTGCTTTACGTGGATCCCGATGCTGGCGATCTTGCGTCCCCGCGTCCACACGCCGGTCAGCCCGGGATTGCGCTCCGCCGGGATCGCGAGCTCGCCCAGCGCGCCGATCAGCGCCTGTTCGAGAGTGCGAAGGTACCAGTGCAGGTCCGGCCGGTAGCCCGTGAGATCGAGGATCGGGTAGCCGACGAGCTGTCCGGGACCGTGGAAGGTGACATCGCCGCCGCGCTCGACCTCCACGACGTCGATGCCGTCGTCGCTCAGCAGGTTCTCGCCGCGGGCGGTGCGCCCCAGCGTCACGACGGGGTCGTGCTCCAGGAGCAGCAGGACGTCGTGCGGCAGCCGGCCGGCGATGCGGTCGTGCGCCAGGCTGCGCTGCCACTCGAGCGCGGCGCGATACTCGGTCCGCCCGGCCAGGATGACGTCGAGGGGTTTCGCGTTCATGCGGTCCCGCCCGCGGCGGCGCCGCCGGCGCGCGTCGCCCAGCGGCTGGCGGCCACCCCGAAGCTCAGCGCCAGCACACCCCAGAGGATCAATCCGGTGAGTCCGAGCAGGCGATCGGCCAGCGCGGCGAGGAAGCCGATGATCAGTGCTCCCACGGACGCCAGCACCGCGATCACGCCGCGCTGCCACACGTTCTCGATCGGACTGCTGCGCCGCCAGCCGAAGAAGGCCGCCAGTGAGAGCGACGCAATCATGCCGGCGAACAGGGGGTCCGAGAATGCCTGCTGGTACGCCGTGGCTTCGAGGCGACTGCGCAACTGGCTGACCACGACCTCCGCCAGCGTCATCACCGCTCCACCGAGCCCGGAACCGGTCCCGATCGCCCCCAACCCGACGGCCACCGGGTCCTTCGCCGCATCGCTCAGATATTGATCGCCCGGCCGAGGGAATCGAGCGCCGCTTCGGCCACGGCCTCCGCCATCGTCGGATGGGCATGGATCGCCAGCTCGACCTCTTCAACGGTGTATTCGTTCTCGCGCGCCACGGCCAGCTCGTGGATCATCTCGGACGCGTGCGCCCCGACGATGTGGGCGCCGAGGATCTCTCCGTACTTCTTATCCCGGAGGATCTTCACGAACCCTTCCGTCTCGCCCGTTCCCCGAGCCCGGCCATTGGCGGAGAACGGGAACTTGCCGGCGACGTACTCGATCTTGCGCTCCTTGCACTGATCTTCCGTGAGTCCGATGCTCGCCACTTCGGGGTGACAGTACGTCACACTCGGGACGTTGTCGTAGCGCAAGGCATGCGGCTTCTTCCCGGCCAGCAGCTCCGCCAGGTTGATGCCTTCCCGGCTTCCCTTGTGCGCCAGCATCGGCGGACCGGCGACGTCGCCGATCGCGTAGTACCCCGGCGCGGTGGTCTGGAAGTTCTGGTCGATCTTGATGAAGCCCCGGTCCGACAGCTGAATGCCGCACTCCTTGAGCCCGATATCCTCCGTATTGACCGCCCGGCCGGCCGCCATCAGGACAGCCGCGGCCTCGACCTGCTGCTTGCCGCCGTCCGCCTCCACGTCGAGCACGACCTTGTCCTTGGCGACGGTCGCCTTGGTCACTTTCGCGCCTGCGATCACCGTGATGCCGCGCTTGCGGTAGCTCTTGGCGAGCTCGGCCGAAGCCTCGGCGTCCTCGAGGGGCAGAATACGGGGCAGGGCCTCGATCAGCGTCACTTTCACGCCGAAGGCGTTGAAGATGTCGGCGAACTCCATGCCCACGGCGCCGGCGCCGATGACGGCGACCGATGTCGGCAGCTTCTCGAGCAGCAACGCTTCGTCGGATGAGATGACGGTCGTCTTATTGATCTCGAGACCAATCTGGGGGATGCCTTTGACGCGCGAGCCGGTGGCGATGACGACCGCTTTCTTCGCCTCGAGCACGTCGTTGCCGACTTTCACTTTGCGTCCCGGTTGCAGCACGCCCGTTCCTCTGACGACCGTGATCTTGTTCTTCTTCATCAGGAACTCGACGCCGCGCGAGTTCTGGTCGGCGACTTTCCGGCTGCGTTTCATCGCCACGCCGTAGTCCGTCTTGACCGATCCGGCCTCCACCCCGAATTCGGCGGCTCCCGCGAGCAGGTGGGCGATGTACGATGACTGGAGCAGGGCCTTGGTGGGGATGCACCCGATGTTGACGCACACGCCGCCGAGCTTGTCGCGCTCGACGACGGCGGTGGCGAGGCCGAGCTGGGCCGCGCGGATGGCGCACTCGTACCCGGCGGGACCGCCGCCGAGAACTATTACGTCAAATTGACTGGCCAAAGAGCCTCCCAGGGAAATGCAGAATGCAAAATGCAGAAGTCAGAATTCTGCATTCGTCATTCCGCATTCACAACAACATCGCCAGCGGATTCTCGAGCATCTGCTTCAGTGTTTTGAGGAATGCGGCGCCCGTCGCTCCATCGATCACCCGGTGATCGCAGCTCATCGTCATCCGCAACCGGCGCCGCACCACGATCTGGCCGTCGACCGCGACCGGCTTCGCGGCCATCGTCCCGACGGCGAGAATGCCCGCCTCGGGCGGGTTGATCACGCCCGTGAACTGGTCGATCTCGAACATGCCGAGATTCGACACCGAGAACGTCGAGCCGGTGTACTCCTCCGGCTTGAGGCGGCGCTCGCGTGCACGCCCGGCCAGCTCGCGGGCTTCCGCGGAGATCTCGAGCAGCGACTTGCGATCGGTGTTGCGGATGACCGGCGTGATCAGCCCGTCTTCGATCGCCACGGCGACGCCGAGATGCACTTCGTGCCAGTAGCGAATGTGGTCGTCCTGCCACCAGGCGTTGCAGGCGCCGTGCTTGACGAGCGCCAGGGCCGTCGCCTTCAGCAGGATGTCGTTGACGCTGATCTTCCCTTGATCGCCGAGCTGCTGATTGAGCGCGGCGCGCGCGTCGGCCGCCCGCTCCATGTCCACTTCGGTGGTGAGGAAGAAGTGCGGCACCGGCCCGAGCGACGCCGCCAGCCGCTTGGCGATCGTCTTGCGGATCTGGGTGAGCGGGACGTCGCGATACGCCGCTCCGCCGACGGGCTGGGCCACGGCCACGCGCGGCACGGCGACCGCCACGGCCCCGGCGCTCTCCAGGTCGCGCATGACGACGCGTCCACCCGGGCCCGAGCCCTGCACGAGCTTCAAGTCGACGCCGCGTTCCTTGGCGAGCCGCCGCGCGAGCGGCGAGGCTCGCACCACGCGCGTCGCATCCGCCGGCGCGACTGGAGTGGGAACCGTTGCCGGCGCCGCAGCGGGTCTGGCTGATGGCTGAGAGCCGACGGCTGACAGCTGAGCGCTCTTCGCGGGCGCTGCCGCCGCGGGGGCTGAGTCCACCTTCTCGCCGGCGGCGCCGACGATCGCGACCGTCGCGCCCACAGGCACCGTCGCCCCCTCGGCGACGACCTGCTTCAACAGCTGTCCATCGGCCCGGGCGACGAGCTCCATCACCGCCTTGTCGGTCTCGACCTCGGCGAGCGTCTCGCCGGTTTTCACCGCGTCGCCCACGGCCTTGGACCACTTCACCAGGCGCCCCTCTTCCATCGTCGGAGAGAGCGCCTCCATCACGACGGTCGTGGCCATATCAGTCGAGGTACAGGACGCGGCGCGCCGCCGCGACCACTTTTTCGGGGGACGGCTTGGCGAGCCGCTCGAGCTGCTTGTTGTAGGGCATCGGAACATCGGCCTGCGTCACCCGCAGGACCGGAGCGTCGAGCTGATCGAACGCTTCGCGCTGAATGAGATCGACGACTTGAGCCCCGACCCCGCATTGCGGCCACCCTTCCTCCACGACCACGACGCGATTGGTCTTTGCCACCGAGCCGAGAATCGTGGCGTCGTCGAGCGGGCGCAGGGTGCGCAGGTCGATGACGTCGGCCGAAATGTCCTGACTCGCCAGCTGCTCCGCGGCCTTCAGGGCGATCGAGACGGTCTTGGAGTGGCAGATGATGGTCACGTGCGTGCCTTCCCGCTTCACTTCGGCCTGACCGATCGGGATCAGGATCTCTCCCTCGGGCACCTCTCCCTTGTTGTTGTAGAGCATCTCCCCTTCGAGCACGATGACCGGGTTGTTGTCGCGAATCGCCGACTTCAACAGGCCCTTGGCGTCGTAGGGGGTCGCGGGAGCAACGACCTTGAGCCCGGGGATGTGGGACAGCCACGATTCCCAGGCCTGCGAGTGCTGGGAAGAGAGCTGCAGGGCGGCCCCGTTGGGTCCCCGGAACACGATCGGCATCGGGATCTGGCCGCCGGACATGTACAGCATCTTGGCGGCGGAGTTGACGATCTGGTCGAGCGCCAGCACGGCGAAGTTCCAGGTCATGAACTCCACCACGGGCCGCAAGCCCCCCATCGCCGCGCCCACGCCGATACCGGCGAATCCCAGCTCGGCGATCGGCGTGTCGACGATGCGCTTGGCGCCGAATTCCTCGAGCAGCCCGCGGCTCACCTTGTAGGCGCCCTGGTAGAGACCGACTTCCTCGCCCATCAGAAACACGTTGGGATCGCGCTGCATTTCCTCGCGCAGCGCCTGATTCAGCGCATCCCGGTAAGTGATCGTGGGCATCGCTCAGTCCGCCAGCACGTGGGTCGTCAGCTCTTCGGGGGCAGGGTCGGGGCTCTCCTCGGCGAACTGCGCCGCGTCCTCGACCTCGGCCTTGACCTCCGCTTCGAGCGCGTCGTACCCCGCCTGATCGATCGCGCCGTCCTGGCGCAGGTGCTGGAACAGCTGGGCGATCGGATCCTTCTTCTTCTGTTCTTCCACCTCGTCCTTGGTGCGGTAGACACCGTGCAGGGGATCGGACATCGAATGCCCCATGTAGCGGTACGTGCGCACCTCGAGCAGGGTGGGGTGCCCGCCCTTGCGCGCCCGCTGCACGGCGCGCTGCGTCGCGGCCTGGACATCGAGCACGTCCATGCCGTTCACCACCTCGCCCGCCATGTCGTAGCTGCAGGCGTGCTCCACGACGTCGGTCACCGCCGCCACCCGCTCGAACGCCGTACCCATCCCGTAGCGGTTGTTCTCGCACACGAAGATCACGGGCAGCTTCCAGACCGAAGACATGTTGAGCGTCTCGTGGAAGGCGCCGATGTTCACCGCCGCTTCGCCGAAGAAGCAGACGCACACCTCGTCGCCGCCGCGGTACTTGATGGCGAAGGCGAGACCGGTCGCCAGCGGGAGGTGGCCGCCCACGATGCCGTGGCCGCCCATGAACCGCTTCTCGGTGTCGAACAGGTGCATCGAGCCGCCCTTGCCGCCCGAGCACCCGGTGCCCTTCCCGTACAGCTCGGCCATGACGGCGCGCGACGACAGCCCCCGCACCAGCGCCTGGCCGTGCTCGCGGTAGGAGGCAATGACGTAGTCGGTCGGTCCGAGGGCGGCGGAAACTCCGACGGCGACGGCTTCCTGCCCGATGTAGAGATGGCAGAACCCGCCGATCTTGCCGAGGGCGTAGGCCTCGGCTGCTTTCTCCTCGAAGCGACGGATCAGCAGCATCTCGCGGAGCATGCGGCGCTGCTGCGCCGCTTGCGTGTCACCCTTGGCGGGTTGTGCGGTCACCGTAGTCATGGCAGGGTCGCGGCCTCCACTTGCTCCCAGGCGTGATAGCTGGAGCGCACGAGTGGACCCGACTCGACGTGCCGGAATCCCATTTCGAGGCCCAGCTGCTTCAACTCGGAGAATTCTGCAGGTGTATACCAGCGGGCAATCGGCAGATGCGCATCGGACGGACGGAGATACTGCCCCAGGGTGAGGATGTCGACGTCCTGCGCGCGCAGGTCGCGCATCGCGCCGAGCAGCTCGTCCCATTCCTCACCGAGCCCCACCATCATTCCGGACTTGGTGAGCGCATCGGGACGCAGCGCCTTCGCCCGCCGCAGCAGCTCGAGCGCGCGCGGGTAGCGGCCTCCGGGGCGGGCGATGCGGTACAACCGTTCGATCGTCTCGAGGTTGTGATTGAGGATGTCGGGCGCGGCGCGGACGACGATCTCCAGCGCCGCCGCGCTGCCCTTGAAATCGGGGATCAGCACCTCGACCGACGTATCGGGCAGGCGCTGGCGAATCGCGGCGATGCACGCCGCGAAAATCTCGGCGCCGCCGTTGGGCAGATCGTCACGATCGACGCTGGTGATGACGACGTGCCGCAGCCCGAGCTGCGCCACGGCGGCGGCGAGCCGCTCTGGCTCCTGCGCGTCGAGCGGGGCGGGCGTGCCGTGCGCCACGGCGCAGTAGGCGCAGTTCCGCGTGCACACGTCGCCCAGGATCATGAACGTGGCGGCGCGATGCTCCCAGCATTCACCGATGTTGGGACAATGAGCTTCTTCGCACACGGTGTGGAGCCGCAGGTCCCGCATCATCTGCTTCACATTGAGGTACGTCGGTCCGCCTGGCGCTTTGACTTTGAGCCAGGCGGGCTTGCGTTCGGGGGCCCCCGCCTGACGCGCGGGTGCGCCGGGGATACGTGGGCTGATGTGAACCAGCGGTGCGGCCATCGGCGCTCAAGATAGTCGTCGCGGGAGAACCGTGAAAGCCATTTTTCAACCGGACGGTTGATTGCCCTGGTCTCTAAGTCGTTTGATTTCAGCCTCCAACGCGGCGTCGGTACTCAAAGTGCCGTCGGCGATCTCCGCGATCTCTTCGGCGTCGCGCCACTGGCGTTCGAGCTCCAGCACCTCGTCGCGCTCGTCCACGGCCATCTCGAGCGCCAGACGGCCTTCGGGTCGCAGCGAGCGCAGCGTCAGCTCGCGCCGCGCGACGTTCCTGATCAGCTGATCGGCCCCGCCTGCTGCGTCGACCACGCGCGCCGCATCCTCCGCCTTGCGGCGACCGGAGCGGCGCACGTTGAGGAAGGCGAGCCCCTGGCGCAGAATCGCCGAGGCGTCCGCCCCAGTCAACAGCGCCGCTTCACGATGACAGGTCGGACAGCTCACCAGCACGCCGAGGTCCTGGTGTGCGTGGGGGACGATGCGGGCGTGCTGCACGTGCTTGGTCCTGAGCCGCAGCACGGTGCCGCAGTGGTCGCAGATCGGCGGCTCAACCAGTCGTACCGCTCGTTCTCCGACCATCCAGACATAGATGCCGTCAGCGGTGCGCCCCAGGTTCCACGCCAGAAAGCCGAACGATCCTCCCAGGGCCACGTTCGCGGCGATCCCGAGTCCAACGGCCGCGAGCGTCAGCGGCACGACGACTTTGGCGCGCTCGCGGTTGCGCGCGGCCAGCCGCTCCCCATAACGCCACCCCGCGAGCTCGATGCGCGGCGGCTTTCCCACGCGGATCAGGTCGTAGTGCTGCCACCGCAGCAACGCGACCTGCTCCGTCTTGGCGAGCAGCCGCGCCCCGGCGGCGGCGCGCGCCACGGCTTCGATGCGCTCCAGCCGGTCGTCGAGCGGTGTGAGATTCCAGCGCGCGCACTTGGGACACACGACCCACAGCCGGGCTTTCCACTCGTCGAACGCCAGCCGCCGTCCGACGCCGAGGCCTGAAGGGCCGCCGTCGCCGTCGAGCGTCGCGTTGCAGAAGGCGCAGGTGCGATACATCGCTGTCGGCTATCGACCGTCGGCCGTCGGCTGATCCTGGGTGAAGCGCTCGATCGTGAGCTCGCTGATGTCGATGTCGGTTTGGCCGGTTGCCAGCAGGTCCGCAATGATCT
>DATFTG010000186.1:0-3801 GCA_035262265.1 Gemmatimonadales bacterium | reverse complement strand
TTGCGCGTGTACTGCGGATGAAATCCGGCCTCCACCTTGAGATTGAAGGCCATCATGTTTTCGGTACTCGCCGACGTGTTGCGGATGACCTGCCGCTCGGGCAGCATGTCGAGCACCACCACGTCGGGCCGGCCGTCGTTGTTGAGGTCGGCCGCGTCGACTCCCATCGACGACTTGCTGATGTGCCCCGTCGCCCGCGCGATCGACTCGGTGAACGTGCCGTCGCAGTTGTTGATGTAGAGGTGATCGTTCTGCTCGAAGTCGTTGGCGATGTACAGGTCCGGGCAGCCGTCGAGATTCACATCGCTCGCGACCACTCCCAAGCCGTATTCCTCGGCGCCTCCCTGAATCCCGGCGGCGTCGGTGACGTCGACAAAATGCCCACCGTCGTTGCGGTACAGCCGATCCCCCGACGGCTGATCGGGCGGGCGGCGCCCGTACTTCACCATGGTGCGGTGGGTCGAGTGGGTCAGCAGGTACATGTCGAGATCGCCGTCGCCGTCGTAATCGAAGAACAGCGCCTGCGTGGAGTGGCCGACGTGGTCGAGGCCGAACTCCCTGGTTCGGTCGGTGAACGTGCCGTCGCCGTTGTTGATGTACAGCACGTTGTGGCCGTGTTGGTCGAGATAGTCCACGCCCGAGACGTAGATGTCGATCTTGCCGTCGCCATCGACGTCGGCCATCGTGACGCCGGTTTTCCATCCCTCGGTGTCGGCCACTCCGGCCCGCGCCGTGACGTCCTCGAAGCGGTAGTTCCCCTTGTTCAGATAGAGGTGATTGGAGCCCAGGTTCGACGTGAAATAGAGATCGGGGAGGCCGTCGTTGTCGACGTCACCCACGGCGACGCCGCCGCCGTCGTAGTAGTACAGGTAGTTGATGATGTTGAAGTCCGCGGACTCCGGCAGCGCGTTGGTGAAGGTGACGCCGGTCGTGGCCGGCGACAGCAGCTCGAACAACGGCGGCGCCGACGGCCGGCCACACGCCGAGAGCGCCGCTGCCGCGGCGAGGCCCACCGCACCCGCAGAGCGCATCGATTACTTGTAGCCGCGCGTCAGCAGGACCTTCGCGCTGTACGCGAACGATTCCGGGCCGGGAACGTCGAAGTTCAGCGTGTCGGCCATGCGGTCATAGATGTTGAACATCGCGGCGACGTGGATGGCGTCCTCGATCGCCGCGTCGGACAGCCCCTGCGCGCGAAGCGGCGCGACATCCCCGGCCGTGACCGCCGACGGCTCGAGCGTCAGCTTCTCGAGGAAGCCGAGCATCGCCCGCAGCGGCTCCGCGATCGGCGCCGTGCGCCAGTCGTCCAGCACCTGCTGGATGAGCTTGGGATCGCCGAATGCCCGCGACGCGACCGCGCCGTGCGCCCCCGTTCAGAAGCGGCACTTGTTGAGGTGGGAGACGAACGCGGCGAACAGCTCCCGCTCCCACACGTTCCAGGGAGAGGGCCCGCGCATCACGGCCTGCGTCCAGGCGCTGATCGGCCGGCCGAAGAACTCCGGGCGGTAGAAGATGGTGCGGATGATGTCCACCACGCGCTTCCCCGACGTGAGGCGGATCATCGCGATGATGAGCTTCTGGGGGAGCCGGTGCCCCCGCTCGACCGCCTGCAGCCGCATCAGGCGGTTCCCCGCAACGCGGCGAGGCCGCGCTCGAGACGGGCGAGCCCGGCGCCGACCGCCGCGCTCGCCGCGATCTCGAAAATCGCCTGCTCCGAGTGGCCGGCCTGCCGCAGTGCCCGCACGTCGTCGTCGGTCACCTCATAGGCCTGCTGGGCGATCCGGTCCACGAACGTCATCCACTCCCGCGGCACCTCGGCGCGCGGGCCGGGACGACTTCCGAACGACGCCGCCCGGGCTTCCACCGCCTGGCGCAGCGCCGCATCGGTGGAGGCCCCGCGCGTCGGGCCGAGCACGGCCTGCTGCAGCGCGCGCGTCAGGGCGGCGTAGCGGTTCTCGTCAGGTGGCATCGTACCCGGCGAACTCCCCCGGCTGGACGACGTTGCCCTTGTACTCCTGGTCCTGGTGAATGCCGATGCTCGACGTGTAGTAGCCCTCGACGGTCCATCGCTTCAGCTCATTGAAGAAGCGCTCTTCATCCGTTTTGGGATTCTCCTCCCCCGCCGCCATCTTCGTGAGCACCGCGAGGCGCTGGTCCGCGGGGGCGTCGAGAAACGCCTTGTTGTTGAGACTGTGGGAAAGCCCGTTGACCAGCTTCAGCCCGTTGCGCCATTTCGCCTTCCAGTCGGGCTCGACGGAGATCGAAAGCCGGTAATCGATGTATGCCGCGACCCCTGCCGCCTTCGCGCCGGGGGAGTGATCATCGGTGGGAATGATCATCTCGGAGAGCTCGTCCAGCAGGGCGAGCTCCGCCGCGGTGAGAAACTTGCCCGGCGGCGAGGCGGTGACGAGTGCTTCCGCTGACGCTTTGATCAGCGGGGTCGCGGCCACCGCGGCCGCGGTCAGCTCGAGCATCTCACGCCTGGAGAGCGGACCGTTCATGCGCCTCCCTTGATGGTGTGGGACGCCTCGTCCCACGTCACCGCTGCTCTACGGAAATACGACTCGTTCGCCATGTGGCAGGCCAGCGCGGCGTTGTGGCCGAACACCGCGTCCTCCACGACCGGCTTGCGCGTCCGGACGGCGTCGAAAAAGGCCTGGAGATGGGGCCGCTGATCGTCATAATCCGGAGCCCGGAAGGAGATCGACTCCGGCATCGGCTCGTGCCCCAGCTGCGGATCGTTGTCCTTGTGCCACTGAGCCTCGTACGCCTCGCGCATCGCGCGCGGATAGCTCCCGGTGTAGTAGCTCGGGTACATATCCTTGCCGCTCTGCGGCGAGAAGCTCAGAGAGTTGCCCGTCACTTCGAGCAGGCCCTTCGAGCCATGGAAGCGATATGTCTCCGGCATCTCGGTGCCGAGGTTCAAGTGCATCGAGACTGGCAGATCGCCGCCGTAGTAGTATTGCGACAGGTGCACGTCGGGCATGTTGCGACCGTCCTTCCAGCGGCGGATGCCGCCGACGGCCATCGCCTGAGTCGGCGGTTCGTTCCGGCCCAGCATGAACAGCATACCGCTGATGAGATGCACCAGCAGGTCACCGGCGACACCGGTGCCGTACTCCTTCCAGCAGCGCCAACGGGCGAAGATGTTGCCATCCAGCGCCCGCTTGGGCACACGGCCCTGCCACGTTTCCCAATCGAAGTTCTGCAGCGACAGGTCCGGCGGCGGCGGGTATTCCCATGCTCCGGTGGGGTCGTTCCGGCCCAGCCATCCCTCGACCATCATCATGTCACCGAGCATCCCCTGGGCGATCAGCTCCCTGCCTTTCGCGCAGACGAGCGAGCTGACGCGCTGCGAGCCGATTTGCACGATGCGCCCGGTCTTCTTCTGGGCCTCCACCATCGCCACGCCGTCGGCGGGGCTGTGCGACATCGGCTTTTCGCAATAGATGTCCTTGCCGGCGTTGACGGCATCGACGACGAGCGGCATGTGCCAGTGGTCGGGCACGGCCGAAACGATGCAGTCGATATTCTTGTTGGCGAGCAGCTCCTGATAGCGGCGCGTCACGGGGAGATTCGGGTTGTTCGTAATCTCGCGCGACAGCGTGTGCCGCCCGTCATACAGGTCGCAGGCCGCGGCGCACTCGACTCCGGGAAGCTTGATCGACATGTCGAGCAGTCCCGAGCCCTCCATGCCCACGCCGACCATGCCGAAGCGCACGGTGTCGCTGGGGGGAACCTTCATCCGCACTTCGGGCAGCCCTTTCCCGACGAGCGAGACTCCCGCTGCGGCGGCGCCCA
>DATFTG010000185.1:0-5882 GCA_035262265.1 Gemmatimonadales bacterium | reverse complement strand
TCCACGGAGACGTTCCCGCTGGTCCCCGCAGTGGAGACGCCCGACGGGCCAGCGCGTCTGCTGCGCGCCGGCATCGTGGCCGCGATGCGCGGTACGACGGGAGAGACGCGCTTCTGGCTGCTCCCCGGCGCCGACTCCGTCACCGCGGCGTGGGCCCATGTGTTCCGGACGTTGATCGAGCCTGCCGACAGCGCGCCACCCGCGCTCGTGCGCTCGCTGCGGTTCCCCCAGGAGAGCTTCACGCTCGCAGCCAACCGCATCCTCGCTGCCGTCCCCGACTCGAACTGGCACGTCAGCTCGCACGACCCGACCGACCTGTTGTTACCGGGCGACGCGACGCCATGGCTGGTGCAAGGGTTCACGGAAAGCTCGGGTGGAACCACGCGGCAGCAGCTCTTGATGCTCGGCCGCTTCGGCAGCGGCGGTCCCGAGCTCTGGTCGGTGAACCCTCCCCCCAGCGACCCGGCGCCACCGACTGTCGTCGGAACCACCGAAATCCAGACCGGGCCGCTGCGGCTGTGGATCGCCGCAGGACACCTGGCGTCGGCGCAGGCGCGCTTCATCGACGTGCACGGAGAGCCGCCGCGTATCGAGAAGGTCTTTCTCTCCTGGGGGAACCGCAGCGGAGTGGGCACGAGCCTCAGCGGCGCGCTGCGCGAGCTGACTCTCGCCGGCCCGCCGGGCGGCGAGGACTCGAGTATGGCCCACCGCTGGGCGCTGGCGCAACGCCTCTTCAACCAGCTCGACTCGGCGCTGGTGTCGCGCGACTTCGAACGGTTCGGGCAGGTGTACCGGCAGCTGGGAGATTTACTGGGGGCCAAGAGGCGGGCGGTGGTTCCCACGCTGCCGGTGCATTAGAGGCGGTCAGGCGGTCAGGCGGACCTTCATATGCCACGTGACCGCCTGACCGCCCGTCCGCCTGCCAGCAGCTTGTCTGGCCATCGGGAGGCTACTAGATATCGCGCCCGTGTCGACCGTAGAAGCAGGAACGATCGTCGTCGCGCTGGGGGGTAATGCCGTCGCCCCGGGCAACGAGCGCCCCACGATCACGAATCAGTTCCGGCACACGCGCGAGAGTCTCGCGCCGATCGTCGATCTGGCGCGCGCGGGGTGGCACATCGCGCTGGTGCACGGCAACGGCCCGCAGGTGGGGGATGAGCTGGCGCGCAACGAGCTGGCCGCCGACCGGCTGGAGCCGCTGCCGCTCGGCGTGCTCGTCGCGGCGACAGCGGGGTGGATGGGCTACATGATCCAGCAGTCGCTGCAGAACGCCCTGGCGCGCGCCGGCGTGGAGCGCACCGTGGTCACGCTGGTCACGCAGACGCTGTGCGACGCCAACGACCCGCAGCTGCGGGTGCCGGTGAAGCCGATCGGCAATGCCCTGGACCAGGTCGGCGTCGCCCGGCTCGAAGCGCGCGGCATCCCGGTGCGGGAAGACAAGCCGGGCCGGTGGCGGCGCCTCGCGCCGAGCCCGCGGCCGGTTGCGATCGTGGAGCGGGCGATGGTGCGGGCGCTCGTGAAAGACGGCGATATCGTTATCGCCTGCGGGGGCGGCGGGCCGCCGGTGTACGACGACCCCAGGCTCAAGCTCGAGGGACTCGACGCCGTGGCGGACAAGGATCGGGTAGCGGCGATTCTGGGGCGCGACATCGGAGCGCAGGTACTGTTGATTCTGACCGACGTCGACGCCGTCTACCGCGGCTGGGGCACAACGGCGCAGCAGGCGATTCGCAGGATGTCGCTGGCCGAAGCCGACCAGCTGCTGCAGGGGAGCGATCTCGGTGCGGGAAGCATGCGACCCAAGGTCGAAGCGGCGGCCGACTTCGTCCGCTCGGGCGGCGAGCGGGCGGTGATCGCGGAGCTGGCGCACGGCCTCGCCGCGCTGGCGGGTGAGGCGGGGACGACCATCACGAAGGAGCGGCAGTGAACCTGCACGAGTACCAGGCGCGGGAGATTCTGCGCCGCCACGGGATCCCCGTGCCGGACGGCGAGGTGGTCACGACGCCCGCAGCAGCAAAGGCGGCTGCTACACGGCTCGGCGGCTCCGTCGTCGTCAAGGCGCAGGTGCATGCCGGCGGCCGCGGCAAGGCGGGCGGCGTGAAGCTCGCCAAGACGCCCGACGAGGCGGAGGCGGTCGCCACCAAAATCATCGGGATGACGATCAAGGGTCTCACCGTCCAGAAGGTGCTGGTCGTCCCCGCCACCGACATCGCCTCCGAGAGCTACCTCGGCGTCATCGTCGATCGCGAGTCGCAGCGCCCGCTCCTGATGGTCAGCGCCGCCGGAGGGATCGACATCGAGGAAGTGGCGGCCAAGACGCCGGAGCAGATCCATCGCCGCTCGATCGATCCGCGCTACGGCCTGTTGGCGCATCAGGCGCTGGCCCTCGCCTTTCAACTCTATCCCGACGTGGCGAAAGCGCGCGCCGCTGCCGGGATCATGCAGCAGCTGGTCAGCGCCGCTTACGACGTCGGCGCGTCGCTCGCCGAGATCAATCCGCTCGTCACTACGCCTGAGGGGAAAGTCCTGGCGCTCGACGCCAAGATCGTGATCGACGACAACGAGCTCGATCGCAAGCCGGCGATCGCGGCGCTGCGTGATGCGGCGGCCGAAGCGCCCGCCGAAGTGCAGGCCCGCGAGGCGGGGCTGACGTTCATCAAGCTCGAGGGCTCGGTGGGGTGCTGCGTCAACGGGGCAGGGCTCGCGATGGCGACGATGGACCTCGTGAAGTACTACGGCGGTGAGCCGGCGAACTTCCTGGACATCGGCGGCAGCTCGAATCCCCAGAAGGTCGTCAACGCATTGAAGATCATCACCGCCGATCCCAACGTGCGCGCAATCCTGTTCAACATTTTCGGCGGCATCACGCGCACCGACGACGTCGCCAACGGCATCGTCCAGGCGACGGCGCAGTTCCCCCTCAAGGTGCCGATCGTCATCCGCCTCACGGGCACCAACGAGCAGGAAGCGATGCGCATCCTCCAGAAGGCCGGCTTCGACGCGCTCACCGACATGGACCAGGCGGTGCAGCAGGCGGTCGCGGCGGCGGGGGGTGCCCGGTGAGCATCTTCATCGACAAGAAGACGCGCCTCCTCGTTCAGGGGATTACCGGCCGCGACGGCTCGTTCCACGCCAGGGCGATGATGGAGTACGGGACGAACGTGGTGTCGGGCGTGACGCCGGGGAAAGGCGGTCAGCAGTTCGAGGGCAAGGTCCCGATCTTCAACACCGTTGCCGACGCCGCCGCCGCGACGCAGCCGAACGTGAGCGTCATCTACGTGCCCGCCGCGTTCGCCGCGTCGGCGATTTTCGAAGCCGCGGATGCGCGCATCCCCCTGATCGTCTGCATCACCGAGGGCGTCCCGGTGCTCGACATGACCACGGTGATGCCGTTCGTCAAGGAGCGCGGCGTGCGGCTGATCGGACCCAACTGTCCCGGATTGATTTCACCGGGACTCTCGAAGGTCGGCATCATCCCCGGCAACATCTGCACCGCGGGCGACATCGGCGTCGTCAGCCGCTCGGGGACACTGACCTACGAGATCATCCATCAGCTCGCCAGCAACGGCTTCGGCCAGTCGACGTGCGTCGGCATCGGCGGCGATCCGATCATCGGCACGAACTTCATCGACTGTCTCGGTGAGTTCGAAGGCGATCCCGGAACGCGGGCGGTCGTGATGATCGGCGAGATCGGCGGCTCCGACGAGCAGCACGCCGCGAGCTTCGTGCAGACGAAAATGAAGAAACCGGTGGTCGGCTTCATCGCGGGCCAGACGGCGCCGCCGGGACGCCGCATGGGACACGCCGGGGCGATCATCTCCGGCGCCGGCGCCACCGCCGCCGACAAGATGCAGGCGTTCGAAG
Source organism: Gemmatimonadales bacterium (assembly GCA_035262265.1). Taxonomy (GTDB): domain Bacteria; phylum Gemmatimonadota; class Gemmatimonadetes; order Gemmatimonadales; family GWC2-71-9; genus DASTHG01. Next base: position 2,018 of record DATFTG010000185.1, on the reverse strand, counting down.
CCGCCGGGATCTCCGTCATGAAGCGCCCCGCGGACGTCGTCCCGTTGCTGCGCTCGCGTCTCTGAGCAGGCCCCTACTCATTACCCAAGACCCATAACGCCTTGTATGCTGACACTCGCCATCATCAAACCCGACGCCGTCGCCGCCGCAACGGCCGGCAAGATCCTCGCTCACCTGGAGGCCCAGGGGTTCCGCGTGCGCGCGGCCCGGATGGTGCGCCTCGGCACCGCGCAGGCCGAGGCGTTTTACGCCGTGCACAAGGAACGCCCGTTTTTCCGTCCCCTCGTGGCGTTCATGACGTCGGGGCCCTGCATCCCCCTCGCCCTCGAGAAGCCGGACGCGGTGGCGGCGCTGCGGGAGGCGATCGGGGCGACCGACCCCGCCGAAGCCAAGCCGGGGACGATCCGAAAGCTCTACGCCCAGTCGAAGGAGAAGAACGCCATCCACGCATCCGATTCGCCCGAAAATGCGGTGCGGGAGGTGGCGTTTTTCTTCACAGAAGGCGAATTGGCAGGGCTTTAGAAAAATTGCTTGACCCAAGTCCCACAACGGGTTAGCTTCGCTCGCCATGTTGCGATTCGACCTGCGGGAGCTGGCGGAAGGTCCCGTCGAGACGCAGGCCGAGCTGTCACCCCAGGACGCCCTGTTCGAGGGGCTCGAGGTGGCCCTGGCGGAACCGGTGCGGGTGGACGGGCGGTTGCAGGGGACGGGGGAGGGCCGCTACTACTGGCACGGCCACCTGCACACGGCGGTCGCCGGTGAGTGCCGTCGCTGTCTCACCCCGGTCAAAGCGCCGCTCGCGGTCGAAGTTGGCGCGCTGTTCACGAGCGCGGCGGACGCGGGGGACGATCCCGACGCCTACCGGCTGCAATCGCACGACACGGAGGTCGACCTCGGTCCCGTGGTGCGGGAAGAGCTGGCGCTGGCGGTGCCGCGGTTCATGGTCTGTCGCGACGATTGCCGCGGGCTGTGCCCGACGTGTGGCAAGGACCTGAACGCGGGGCCGTGTGGCTGTACCCCGGGGGCCGACCCACGCTGGCGGGCCCTGGCGGATCTCAAAGGCAAGTTTACGGACTGAACGAGGCGAACACGACGATGGCAGTTCCCAAGCGCAGAACCTCCAAACGGAAGAAGCGCGCGCGCCGCACGCATTACAAGGCGGCGCCGATCGCATTGCAGGCCTGTCCCCGCTGTGGCGACCTGAAGCAGCCGCACAAGGTCTGCCCCACCTGCGGCTATTACGCCGGCGAGCAGCGCGTCGAGGTCGAGGACGCCTGAGGTGATCCGCATCGCGCTGGACGCGATGGGAGGAGATCACGCCCCGAGCGCCGAAGTCGACGGCGCGGCCCTGGCGCTCACCGAGCTGCCGCCCACATTCCTGATCCAGCTCGTCGGCCGCACGGCCGACATCGAGCGGGCGCTCGCGCTGCATCGCGACATTCCGCGCGCGCGCGTCGAAGTCGTGGACGCGCCCGAGGTCGTGGGGATGGGCGAGAAGCCGCTGCAGGCGCTGCGCGCCAAGCCGAAGTCGTCGATCGCGATCGGCCTCACGCTGCAGAAGAACGGCAAGTCGGACGCATTTCTCTCGGCGGGCAACACCGGGGCGGTGATGGCGGCGTCGACGCTGATTCTGCGGCTGCACACCGCCGTCACGCGAGCGGCGATCGGGGCGATGCTGCCGACCGCGCGCGAGCCGCTGCTGCTGCTCGACGCCGGCGCCAACGTCGATTGCGACGCCAAGGAGCTGGTGGGGTTCGCGCACCTGGGCGCCGTGTACGCGCGCGACGTGCTGGGACGCGCCGAGCCGTCCGTCGGCCTGCTGAACATCGGCGAGGAAGACGAGAAGGGGAATGCCGTCGTCAAGGAAGCGCACCAGCTGCTCAAGACGCAGAACGGATTCCGCTACGCCGGCAACGTCGAGGGCCGTGACGTTCCGGCGGGAGAGGCGCGGGGCCAGCCGCTCGACGTCGTGGTGTGCGACGGCTTCACCGGCAACATCGTGTTGAAGTTCTACGAAT
>DATFTG010000184.1:0-2426 GCA_035262265.1 Gemmatimonadales bacterium | reverse complement strand
AAGCGAAGGTAATCAACGACCGGATCAACCGCGCGATTCAGGCGATCGACTTTGGTGGACGCATTTCTCCCGGGGTTGCGGGACAGATGCGCGGCATCCTGAACCAGTACGCGGCGAACATGCCGAAGGTGAGAGCGGCATTCAAGTGCAAGAATTTCTGATTATATTCCGGCGCTCGTGTTCATGGGGCTGTAGCTCAGCTGGTTAGAGTGCCGGTCTGTCACACCGGAGGTCGCGGGTTCGAGCCCCGTCAGCCCCGCCTGAACCCCGACTCGGGGAGCTTTGATCCTCGGCTCCGTCTGCATCGACAGACGGAGCCGTCGTCTTTGTGAACGCCACGTCCTTCCATATTCCCGTGCTGCACCGCGCCGTCGCCGAATGGGCGGCGGGGAGCCGCCGTGCCGTGGACGCCACGGCGGGGGGCGGCGGGCACACGGCGTTGCTGCGCGCCGCGGGCGCCGAGGTGCTCGCCATCGATCGCGACCCCCTCGCCCTTGCGGCAGCGCAAGGCGCGCTCGGCTCCACCGGCATCACCTGGCTCGAAGCGCCATTCGGGTCCGATCACGCGCTCGCCGCCGTCCGGGCGTTTCGCGCCGACCGCATCCTCCTCGATCTCGGCGTCTCCTCGCATCAGCTCGACGACGCATCCCGCGGGTTCTCGTTCCGTCCCGGCGCGCCGCTCGACATGCGGATGACGCCGGGGAAGGGCGCCCGCGGGGCGGACGTTCTCAACACCTGGTCGGAAGAACGGCTGGAAACCGCCTTTCGCGATTACGCCGACGAGCCGCGGGGGCGGGCGCTCGCCCGCGCGGTGGTGCGGCGCCGCCGGCGCGCGGCGTTCACCACGAGCGACGACTTCGTCAACGCCATCCGCGAGGTGCTGGGGCCGCGGTCCGGTCCGAGCGACTTCGCGCGGCTGTTCCAGGCGGTGCGCATCGCCGTGAACGACGAGCTGGGGCAGCTGTCCATCGCCCTGCCGGCGTTGCGCGGCGCCCTCGTCCTGGGCGGCCGGCTCGCCGTCATCAGTTATCATTCGGGCGAGGATCGGTTCGTGAAACAGACCTTTCGCGACTGGTCACGCGCGTGTGTTTGCCCGCCGGGCCAGCCGGTGTGCACCTGCCGGGGACGGCCACTGGGAGCGGTGTTGACGAAGAAGGCCGTGACGCCGGACGCCGACGAGATCGCCGCCAACGTGCGCGCGCGCTCGGCGCGGTTGCGCGCATTTGCGAACGCCGCGGATTCGGGGAGCGATGGCGCTTAAGGGGCGGCACTGGTTTCTGATCTGGCTCGTCGCGGCGTGCGCCGCGCTGTGGCTCGTCATCTGGCGCCAGACCGACAGCTTCCGCACCGCCCGCACCCTGACCGCGGTGCGCGAGCAGCGCGCCGTGCTCGCCGGCCAGCGCGCCAGCCTCGAAGCCCGTATCCGCGCCGGGCAGAGCCGCGAACAGCTGATTCCGCGCGCCGCCAAGCTGGGACTGCGCGCCGCGCGCGACTCCGAAATCTTCCGCATCAACGCGCCGACGCCGCCACCCGCAACGCCGGCGCCCTCCTCCGGTCCCTGAGCGATGGCGAAACCCGCCGTTCGGCTGCAGGCGCTGCAGATCGCCATCCTCGCCGGCCTCGCGGGCGTGGTGCTGCGCGCCGGCCAGGTGCAGGTGCTGCAGGGCCGCCGCTACGCCGAGGAGGAGCGGGCGCAGCGCACCGAGCGGCTGACGCTCGACGCGCGCCGCGGCGCCATCTACGACCGCAACGGTACGGCGATCGCCCTCACGCAGGAGACGTATCACGTCGGCATCGCGCCCAACGAGCTGCGCGATCCGGCGCGCGATGCGGCGGTGATCGCCCGCTCCTTGCGCATGAGCGGCGGTGCCGTCCTCGACCAGCTGCGCAAGCGCTACGTCTATTTCGCCGGGCCCTACACCGCGCTCGAAGTGCAGCGGCTGCGGACGATCCGGGGTGTGCACCTGGAGCCCGTGGTGAACCGCTTCTACCCCTCACCCGACTTCGCGCGCGCCGTGGTCGGGCGCGTCGGGACCGATGGCCGCGGCGCGTCGGGTCTGGAGCACACGTTCGACAGCCTGCTGGCGGGGAAGGCGGGCGCGGCCGTCGTGCTCAAGGACCGCGCGGGGCGCGAGTACGAGTCGCCGGCGCGGCTCATCGCCGCGCCGGTGCCGGGAGCGGACATCGAGCTCACCCTCGACGCCGAGCTGCAGGAAATCGCCGAGCGGGCGCTGCACGCCGCGGTGCGCGAGACCGACGCGGCGGGCGGCGACGTGGTGATCCTCGATCCCAAGACCGGGGAGCTGCTCGCCGTCGCGTCGGAGCGCAAGGACGGCAGCTCGCCCCCCAGCGCGTTCACCGACACCTACGAGCCGGGCTCGCTCGCCAAGATCTTCGCCGCCGCCGCGCTGCTCGAGCTCAATCGG
>DATFTG010000183.1:0-6203 GCA_035262265.1 Gemmatimonadales bacterium | reverse complement strand
CCCAACGTCGTGAAGACGGTGACGCACGAAGAGGTCGACTTCGAGCAGCTCGGCGGCGCCGACGTGCATGGCGCGACGTCGGGGATCGCCCACTTCGTGTACGATTCCGAGCTCGAGTGTCTCACGGCGATCCGCACGCTGCTGTCGTTCCTGCCGTCCAACAACCTCGACGCACCGCCGGCCAGGGGGGCCGCCGATCCCCCCGACCGGCGCGACGAGGCGCTGCTCGACGTCGTCCCCGACAACCCGACGAAGCCGTACGACATGCGCGACGTGATCAAGCGCGTGGTCGACGACGGGGAGTTCCTCGAAGTGCAGCGCGACTACGCCGGCAACCTGCTCATCGGGTTCGCGCGCCTGGCGGGCCGCTCGATCGGGGTGATCGCGAATCAGCCGGCGGTGCTCGCCGGGGTGCTCGACATCACCGCGTCGGCCAAGGGGGCGCGGTTCATCCGGTTCTGCGATGCCTTCAACATTCCGCTGCTCACCTTCGAAGATGTTCCGGGATTCCTCCCGGGCGTGGCCCAGGAGCACGGCGGCATCATCAAGCACGGCGCCAAGCTGCTGTACGCGTACTGTGAAGCGACGGTGCCGAAGCTGACCGTGATCACCCGCAAGGCGTACGGCGGGGCCTACGATGTCATGAGCTCGAAGCACATCCGCGGGGACTACAACGTCGCCTGGCCGACGGCGGAGATCGCCGTGATGGGGGAGCGCGGCGCCGTGGAGATCCTCTACAAGGGCGAAGCCACCGAGGAGCTCGTGGCGGAGTACCGCGCCAAGTTCGCCCACCCCTACCTGGCGGCCGGACGGGGATTCCTGGACGACGTGATCGATCCGCGCGAGACCCGTCCGCGGCTGATCGAGGCGCTGGCCACGCTGGAGGCGAAGCGCGACAAGAATCCCGCAAAGAAGCATGGGAATATCCCATTGTGACGAAAGGCGTTCTGGGTCGTCGGTTGTGGGTTGAACGGACCCAGGACTCATTACCCATGACCGACAACGCCTTTCGCCGTGTCCTCGTCGCCAACCGCGGCGAGATCGCCCTGCGCATCATCCGGGCGTGTCAGGAGGAAGGACTCGAAGCGGTCGCCGTCTACTCGGACGCCGACCGGCTCTCCCCGCACGTACGGGCGGCCAATGACGCCGTGCCGATCGGCACCGCGCCGTCTCCCGATTCTTACCTCAACATCCAGAAGCTGCTCGAAGCGGCGGTCAAGACGGGCTGTGGGGCGGTGCACCCCGGGTACGGCTTTCTGTCCGAGCGCGCCGCGTTCGCCTCGGGCGTCGTCGATGCGGGGCTGGTGTTCGTCGGCCCGCCGGCCACGGCAATCCAGGCCATGGGAGACAAGACGCAGGCGCGCCGGCGCATGCAGCAGGCCGGCGTGCCCGTGGTCCCCGGGCTGACCCGCAATCTGGCGGACGCAGCCGATGCGGAGCGGGAGGCGAAGGTGCTGGGTTACCCCGTCCTGGTGAAAGCCGCAGCGGGCGGCGGCGGGAAAGGGATGCGCGTCGTGCGCGCTCCGGACGAGATGCGCGGGGCGTTTCAAGCGGCGCAGAGCGAAGCGCGCAAGGCGTTCGGCGACGGCAACATCTATCTCGAGCGCTTCGTCGAGCGGCCGCGCCACATCGAGATTCAGGTGCTCGCCGACGGGCACGGCCGGGTGGTGTCGCTCGGGGAGCGCGAGTGCAGTATTCAGCGGCGCCACCAGAAGCTCATCGAAGAGGCCCCGTCGGTCGTGGTGACGCCGGGCCTGCGCCGCCGCATGGGCGAGGCGGCCGCCGCCGCCGCGACCGCGGTGGGATACCTCGGCGCGGGGACGGTGGAGTTTCTGCTCACTCCCGACGGCGAGTTCTACTTCCTCGAAATGAACACCCGCATCCAGGTCGAGCATCCCGTCACCGAGCTGGTGTACGGCGTCGACCTGGTCCGCGAGCAGCTGCGCATCGCGGCAGGGCAGCCGATGCGCGTCGCTTCGGGGCTGCTGCAGCCTCGCGGTCATGCCCTCGAATGCCGCATCACCGCCGAGGATCCGTTCAGCGGGTTCCTGCCGGCCACCGGAGTGGTGCAGTACCTGCGCGTCCCCGGCGGGCCGGGCGTCCGGTGGGACGGCGGCATCGAGCCCGGCAACGAAATCACGCTCTACTACGATCCGTTGCTGGCGAAGCTGATCGTATGGGGCGAGACCCGCGAGGTCGCAATCCAGCGCATGCGGCGCGCCCTGCGCGAGCTGGTCATCGTCGGTGTTCCGACATCGCAGGTTTTTCATCTGCGCGTGCTCGACGATCCGGAATTTCGCCGCGGCGAGGTGGATATCGCTTACGTCGAGCGGGCCACGCCGCGCCTGCTCACCGAGCCCGTCAGCAGCCCGCTCGTGGTCCCGATCGCGGTCGTGGCGGCGCTGCTGGCCGAGGAGCGCCGCACGGGGCCCGCGCCGGCGGGTGTCCCGACCAACGGGGATGCCGACCATCCGGCCGCGGCCGGAGCGAGGCAGGAGACGTCCTGGCTGCGCGCCGCCCGGCAGGAAGGGCTGCGCGATGGATGAGGTGGTGTCGGTTTCGGGGATCGCCACGGGCGGCGACGGGGTGGGGCGCCTGGCGGACGGGCGCGCGGTATTCGTGCCCCGCACGGCGCCGGGGGAGCGGGTGCGGCTGCGACCGCAGAGCGTTCGCATGCACAAGCGCTACGCGCGCGGGGAGGTGGCGGAGATCGTCGCCGCCGCGGCGACGCGGGTGGTCGCTCCGTGCCCGCATTACGACAGCGATCGCTGCGCCGGCTGCCAGCTGCAACACCTCGCGTACACCGCTCAGCTCGACGCGAAGCGCGATATCGTGCTCGATACGCTGCGGCGCATCGGCAAGATCGCCGTGCCGGAGCCGACGGTCGTCGCGGCGAGTCAACAGTGGCGCTACCGCACGCGCATCGCTCTGACCCGGACCGCCGGCCGCAGCACAGGGTTCGGGTTCGCCCGTTACGACCGGGCGGAAGCGGTGTTCCGTCTGGTCGACTGCCACATCACGGACGAGCGCCTCGTCGTGCTGTGGCATGCGCTGGAGGGCCATCTCGATTTGCTTCCCGAGAGCACGCTGCGGTTGACCCTGCGTCTCGATCGCGAAGGGGCACGCCACGTGATCGTCGAGTCGTCGGGGGAGCCGTGGCGCACGGCAGATCGACTCCGGGACGCGCTGCAGGATGGCGCGAGTGTGATCTGCTGGTGGCACCCCGTCGACGGAGCGGCCCGGATCGTCGCCGGTCCGGCGACCGGCTTCCCGCCCGTCGGCTTCGAAGCCGACCACCCGGCGATGGATCGCCTGGTGCGCGACGCGGCGGTGGAATGCCTGGGCGCGGTGCAGGGGAACGTCGTATGGGACCTGTATGGGGGGATCGGCGACACCGCGGCGCGCCTTGCTGCGCGCGAGGCGAGTGTCGTGAGCGTGGATAGCGACGAGCAGGCCGTCGGGTGGGCGCGCCGCCGGCCCGAGCTCGCTTCCCGGGGAGATCGCGTCCGGATCGTCGCAGGACGGGTGGAGGATGTGCTGCCCGGTCTCCCCGATCCCCAGGCGGTGGTGGTGCGGCCCCCACCAGCGGGGTTGCACTGGGACGTGGCGCTGCGCCTCACCAGCGACCCCGTCGCGCGTCTTGTGTACGTGGCGCGCGACCCCGCCACCCTCGCCCGTGACCTGCATCGCATGAGCGTGAACTACGAGCTGCGCGCGCTCCACGTGTTCGACGCCGGTCCGCAGACGGCGCAGGTGGAGACGCTGGCCCACCTGGAGCGCGTGGGATGAAGTATTTCGTGCGGATCGGCGCCTCGCCGAAGATCGTGGAAATCGAAGTCGATGGGGCCCGAGTCCTCGTGAACGGAGAGCCGCACGAGGCGCACCTCGCCCCTGTTCCCGGGACGCAGCTCTATCACCTGTTGCTCTCCGGCCAGTCCTGGACCGTGGCGGCACAGGCGTTGACGGGCGTCGGCGACGGGGGCGGCCCGCGTTGGGCGCTGGGCGCCGTCGGAGAGCGGGTCGAGGTGGAAGCGGTCGACGAACGGACGCGCGGGATTCAGGCGCTCACCTCACGGCGCGAGGGGCGGCCGGGAGGCGGCGTCGTGCGGGCGCCGATGCCGGGACTGGTGGTTCGCGTCGAGGTACACGAGGGACAGCGCGTCGCGCAGGGTGCGCCGCTGATCGTCGTCGAAGCGATGAAAATGGAAAACGAGCTGCGCGCCCCGCGGGAGGGGCGGGTGGCGAAGATTCATGTAAAGCGGGGAGCGGCCGTGGAGCGCGGGGCCCTCCTCGTCACTCTCGCCGACACGCTGGCGGAGCCGCAGGGGTAGACCCGGCTACGCGATCTCCCGGATGTTCTTGATGGTGCCCTCGATGAGGTCGCGGCCGCTCTCGCCCGAATGGTACATGGCCGCCATGAACCCGACGGTATTGGCCGCGGCACCTTCGAGCTTCCAGACGCAGTTGTTGATGGTGCAGCCCGAGATCCCGCCCCCGTCGCCGCCGCTATAGACCAGGATACAGCGCACGAACGTGCAGCGGACAAAGAGCTTGCCGTCGAGCTCGATGCGCTGATCGGTAAACGTCTGGTCGCGAGTCTCGACCACCCGCTTCTTCGAAAACGGCCACATGAGCTGACATTCCCGCACGAGTGAGAGGGGGCCATCTTGTTGTGTTCCGCCCGTCCCGGCAAGAGGGAGGGTCCAACCTCCAAGTTGACAGCGGCTTAGAGTGCTGGGTATAGTTCAAGGCTATGATGAAAACCTTTTCGCTGCGCAAAGAAGATGTGACGCGCCAGTGGTGGGTCGTCGACGCGAGCGGGCAGCCGCTCGGCCGGCTGGCGAGTCGCGTGGCTCAGGTGCTGCGCGGCAAGCACAAGCCGACGTTCACGCCGCATCTGAACGGCGGTGACGGGGTGATCGTCATCAACGCCGAGCAGGTGAAGTTGACCGGTCGCAAGGTGGAGCAGAAGCGCTACTTCCGGCACACCGGTTACATGGGGCACGAGCGGTTCACGCCGGTGAAGAATGTGCTCGACCGGCGTCCGGAGCGGGTCATCGAGCGGGCGGTCTGGGGGATGCTTCCCAAAACGACGCTGTCCCGCCAGCACGTCAAACAGATGCTGAAGGTGTACGCGGGACCGACGCATCCGCACGCGGCGCAGCAGCCGCAACCGCTCCCGCTTGGGGAGGCTCAATGACGACGATCACGCCGGAGCTGCGCTGGCACGCCGTGGGACGCCGCAAGGAGAGCGTCGCGCGCGTGTACCTGACGCCCGGATCGGGAAAGTGGAACATCAACGGCCGCACGCTCGGGGATTTCTTCCCGCGCGCGTCGCTGGTGTCGCACATCCAGCAACCGTTTACGGCGACCGACACGCTCGGGGCGTTCGATGTGAAGGGGATTTGCCGGGGCGGCGGCGTGACGGGGCAGGCGGGGGCGATGCGCATGGGTATCGCGCGAGCACTCTGTCTCGCCGACGAGCGGCACCGCAAGAAGCTGCGCGAGCAGGGTCTGTTGACGCGCGATCCGCGGGCGGTCGAGCGGAAGAAGCCGGGGCGGGCGGGAGCGCGCAAGCGGTTCCAGTTTAGCAAGCGGTAAAGGTCATGGGTTGTGGGTCTTGGGTTTTGGGTAGTTACCCGGAACGCATGACCCACAACGCAGCACCCAAACACACACGTCGCTCGATTCGATGCTGGGTCCCTGCGCGGCAGGGTGGCTTCGAAGATGACAGCGACGGCGGACGAAAACCCAAGAAAGGGAGTGCATGACGCAGCCTCAGTTGCAGGAGCTGTTGGAAGCCGGGGTCCATTTCGGGCATCAGACGCGCCGGTGGAATCCGAAGATGCGCCGGTTCATTTTCGCCGAGCGCTCCGGTATCTACATCATCGATCTCCAGAAGACGCTGCGGCAGATACAGGAAGCGCAGGAGAAGCTGCGTGAGATCGTGCTGCGCGGCGAGGGTGTGCTGTTCGTCTGCACCAAGAAACAGCTCAAGCTGATCATCCAGGGCGAAGCGCAGCGGGCGGGCGGGTTCTGGGTGACCGAGCGGTGGCTCGGCGGCACGCTGACGAACTTTCAGACGATCAAGCGCCAGATCAAACGACTGAAGGAGTTGGAGCAGGGGGCGGCGGAGGGCGAGTTCGAGCATTACACGAAGAAGGAGCAGCTGCTGCTCGATCGCGAGCGCGTGAAGCTCGACA
>DATFTG010000182.1:0-9755 GCA_035262265.1 Gemmatimonadales bacterium | reverse complement strand
GGGTCGGGTGGCGCGTCGCCAGCAACAACGCGGCCGCACCGGCTGCGCCGAGGGCGGGTCGCTTGGGAGCGATGCTCAGATTGCTCGCGATGATCATCGCGAGCGCCGCGGCTGCAACAAGCACGGCGCCAAGAATCAGAGGTGCGATCACGTACTTCACGGGTTGGCCTCGGTGACCTCGACTTCATGTTATCCGGGATCGAGGTCCTACAACAGGATTGCGCTGGTCAGGCTGCCGCCAAGAAAAAACGGGTGGGCCGTAGGGAACCCACCCGTTCGACACCTACTTCCGGAGGTATTCATTCCGTGTTCCGTCATACCGACCGGAGCGCATGCAACACTTCTTGAAACCGGCGACCGGAGCGGCAGGGGCAGAGGTCGTTGCGGCCGAGCTTCTCGCTCAACTCCTTGTCACCATGGACGACCCGCCGGCCGCGCTTGACCTGAGCTTCGCTCAGGGAACCCCCGGCGTCGCTTGCTCGTGGGCTCAAAAGGAGTGCAGCGAGTCGAGATCCTTGATGTGCTTGGCCATACGGCCTCCCGGTTGGAGGTGGAGAGGCAATGTAATCTCAGCCGGTTCGCAAAGTGATGGCGGGATCGATCCCGGCCGCCCGACTTTGATCATCTCACGTCTCCTGGTGAGCTCGCGAGCCGATGAGTCGTTCGATGCGCCGGTCCGGGATCAACCAGATCAGGGCCACCGCGACGTAGAGCCCGTTGGCGATCCATGGACTGACGAAGGCGAGCGGAATCGCGAAGATGTAGCACAGCAGCGATATCTTCCCCTTGAAATCAGCGCCGATAGCTGTCGCCAACAAGGACTCGGGTCCTTCGGATCGCAGGATCGCCATCTGCAACAGGGTGTAGGCGAAGCCAGCGAGCAACAAGACTCCGCCATAGATCGCGGTGGGCACCGGGGCGAAGTGATTCTCGCCCATCCACCCCGTGACGAACGGAAAGAGCGACAGCCAGAACAACAGATGGAGATTGGCCCAGAGGATGAGGCCCGTCACCTGTTTCGTCGCCTGCAACATATGGTGATGGTTGTTCCAGTAGATGCCGAGATAGACGAAGCTCAGGACATAGCTGAAGAACACGGGAAGCAGCGGCCGCAGCGCGGCGAGGTCCTGGCCGAGCGGGACCCTGAGCTCGAGCACCATGATGGTGATGATGATCGCGAGCACGCCGTCGCTGAACGCTTCCAGACGCCCCTTCGGCATCACCGACCCGCTTTCATTTCAGACCGAGCTTCTTACCGGCCGCGAGCAGCGCAATCGATTCGGTGATACGCCTCGCCCGCGTCTCCGGTCGCTTCGCCGTGTGAATCCACACCACGTAATCACGCTGGTGGGTGGGTGCCAGACCCCGAAAGAACTGCCAGGCCCCGACGTTCGTCTTGAAGGCCTTCGCAACATACGCCGGCAGTATCGGGATCGGCGGATGTGGCGCATAGCGGTTGGAAGTCGGAGCGGCAGCAAGGCCCGCGGGTGCGAGCCGGCCTGCCGCTCTGAGCTTCTTCCAGCGTTTGCGGTTGATGTCCGACCATTTGCTCGTGGATTTCCGCGGCGTGACCTTGATGGCGTAGCGGTCGTCGTCGAGGCGTTTGACGAGGCTGTCGACCCATCCAAAGCAGAGCGCTTCGGAGACGAGGTCTTCATAGGACATCGACTTCACCGGCGTGTGTTGCTTGTGACGGACGAGCCAGGTGCCGGGGCTCGAGCCGTGGTTGCGCGCGAGCCACCGGTGCCACTGTTGCCGCGTTCGCATGTCGCGCTCGACGAGCCGCTTCGCAACCGTGAGGACCTCCGGGAACTACACCCTTCAGGCTCGATACACGTTCGCCCGTCCCTGCTTCCGGGCGAGATCGATGACGTTCCCCCTGTGGAGACAGTACGCCATTTTCTGGGCGAGTATCGTCCCGATGCCCAACGCTGTCGCAAGCTCGCGCGCGGTGAATTCGCTCAACTCTCGGGGCAGAAATCCGCGCCAATCTCCCGCGGCGCCGTACACCCGCTGGTCCAGCACGCCGAGCAGGCGGCGCTCGGCGACGCCCCAGCCGCGGCGGCGCCATTGCCGCTTGCCGGCGTACCGCCACGCCTCCTCTTCCTGGATAACGACGAGCTCCAGGGAGAACCCGGGGTGCGCGAGCAGCTGCGGGATGCTCACCAGCTCCCAGAACAAGTCGTGCAATCGTCCGCGTTTGGGGGACTTGCGGCGGATGACGGAGCGGCTCCGCGCCGTCCGGGGTCGGACGATCCACTTGTCCTGGGTTATCGGATAGACCACACGGACGGGATGTGACAGCAGGAGACTGGCAAGCTTCGATCGGATCGCCGCAAAGTGGCCGGTCTGGATTTCGATCAGCATGTCACCGCGCACGATGTCGACGACAAACCCGTCAACGGCGGTCTCGAGCAGGTCGCCGGGTCGAGCGTACCACTGTTTCAGCGCGGCGTGGAGCGGACTCTCATTCAGCAGTCCGATGCCGGCCATGGCTCTCTCACGTTGTTGACTGGGAGGGCCTGGCACCATCACCGAGTATACAGATAGAGACCGTAGGCACCCAGCACCACACCCCCGAGAATGAGCACGGTGCTGCCTGAGCCATTGACGAGAATTCCAGCGACGATCGCCGCACCACCGATGATCATGAGAGTAGCGCCGGGCGCGCGGCTACTGAAACGCCGCGGGGCAAGCGGGTCGGAATTGGCGGCGTGCAACGCACCGGCAGCGGGATTCTGCGTGGGCATGCGCAGGCTGGCCGCCGCCTGGATACCGGCTTGGAACTGACTGGACTGGGCAAGCGCCGGTTGGGCACAGAGGGTTCCGATCAGAATCACGAGGCTGGCTGCGCGCATAGGATTCTCACGAAAGAGTTTTGACGGTGGCGACGTCGATCACGACGTTCCCCTTCTTGCGCCGCGTTTCAACGTATCGGTGTGCCTCCATCAGCTCCGCGAGCGGATAGCAGCGATCGATGACCGGCTTGAGCGCTCCGGACGCCGCGAGGTCTCTGATCTCGACGAGCCGCTCCCGGGTCAGCTTCGGGTTCCAACCGTCCACAGAAACGTACCTCCCTCCGGAAGCGAGAACCGTGCGGCACGCCGCTTCGGACGGCGGGTGGTAGCGGGCGCCGACGGCGGCGAACACGATGTCGTAGCGGTCTTCCATCGTTGTGAAGTCCCGGGTCGTGTAATCGATTACCGAATCGGCGCCGAGTGACTTCACCAGGTCGAGATTGTGCGTGCTCGAGACGCCGGTTACGTGGGCGCCGCAGTGTTTCGCGAGCTGCACCGCGGCCGTGCCGGTAGCGCCCGAAGCTCCGTAGATGAGCACCCGCATTCCCGCGGCGATCCCGGCCGCTCGCAGGAAGTGGAGGGCCAGGAGTCCGCCGTAGGGAATCGCGGCGGCTTCGCGATAGGTCAGGTTCGGCGGCTTGGTCACCAGCAGCTTCCCGGCCTTCATGCACAGATACTCGGCATAGGCGCCGGCGCCGAAAGGGTTCATCCCGAAGACCTGGTCCCCCTCGCGGAACGAGGTCACCCCCGCGCCGATCCGATCGATCTCGCCGGCCACCACGATCCCGAGCACCGGCCGTCGCGGCCGGCGAAAGCCGAGGATCACCCGCGCCACGAAACGGAAGAAGGGCCTGATCGCGAGACCGCGCACGAAGGTATCGCTGTAGGTCACCGCGGTCGCGTGCATCCGGATGCGGACCTGACCGCGCTTCGGCTCCGGCGTCGGGAGCTCGCCGAGCTGCAGCACCTCGGGCGGCCCGTAGGCGGTCCAGAGCATGGCCTTCATTTCACAACGAGGCGGTCGCTCAACCTCCTTTCATCCCTTCGATAATCCCTTCGATCAACCCTGCGACCCACAACAACCCGATGAGCATGGCGACGATACGGTTTGCTGTTCCAAACGCGCGAACCTCACCCTTCTTCGGGTAGTAGACCTCGCCCGTTATGAGTATCACAATCGCGAGGGGTGCGAGTAGAAACCAGGTCAGCCAGAAAAACCATTGCTTTCGGTGCGTGGGCACCTGGTCATACGTGGCGTATGGCGTGGTGGTCGCCATGGATACTCCTCACCAGAGGCGCGTGGGAACCGCCGCGTTGCTATTCACGACCGGGGCCATAGGCCTTGAAGGTCATGATCACCGCAATGACCAGCAATAGTCCCTCCAAGATCATGAAGACGGTCGCGCTGGTGTGCGCCGAGCTGCGCTGATAGAGGCCAGCGGCAAACATGCGAAACAGACCGAGAGCCAGAAAGAACCAGCCCGTCAGCGTGACCAGGGCTGTCCAGTTGCGGGTCCAGTGATTGTGGGCGCGGACGATGGCGAGGCCGCCGACGAACATCAACACGCCGGAGAGGTAGACGACGGGCGGAATCTGGGCGTCGTAGAGGTGTGGCTGCACCAGTGGGAACTCGGACACGAGCATTGCCAGGAGAGTCGGCCCGACGAGTCCCGCGATGCGCTTGGAGTTCTGCATTTACCGAAACGTGGGCGCCGTATGCGGGTCCCGCAACCGGGCGCATGCTTCGACCAGAAGGGGTTCGCCTGTTGTGCGCGCGCAGACCCTGTCCCGCAAGTGTTCGTGACTGTATGCAGTCGCCCCTGTGGTCGGTCCTCTCGGCCGGCCGGCACGACAGATTCATGCGCTGGTTAGGCGACACGCGCCTAATTGGTACGGCGCCATCCACGTGCAACGCCAACACCAAGGAGCAGGCCGGCACCCGCAAGTCCACAGACCAAGACGGGTATAACGGGGGTGTGGAGGTTGGCCGTTGCGATCGGCGCAGCGACCGCGAATCCGCCAATGCCACCAAGGAACGCGCCAAGGCGATCGTCGGTTGAGAGCCACCGTAACCTGGCGGCCGCGACCACTGCGGCCCCAACTCCCAGGATACCGCCCAGCGCTGCTCCCGCGAACAGTCCCGGTCTTCCAGCTGCGTTGCCGAGAATCGAGCCAATAACGGCACCGATGCCCGTCAATCCCCACGTAGCCAGGAACACAAGAATCGGCTTCACGCGATCGAATCACCTCATGGCTTCGCCGTCACCGTAAACACCCCCCCATCACTTCGCCCGTTCACCCCCGGGTTGTACATCTCCTCGGCGTGCACCGGCGGCCGGATGAACACCCCCGGCGTCGTCGCCCGTGCGACGTAGGTCATCGTGTACGTCCCCGGCCACAACGTCGTCGCGACGTAGACCACCCGGTCGTCGCGCAGCTCACGATGATCCCACGGCGACCACCACCCGAACTCCCAGTAGCCGTAATACCAGCTCGGCCCTTCGTTGGCGCCGGTGACCTGCTGCTGCTCCTCGTCGGCGTTCTCGTCGCCCCCCTCCTGCTGCTGCGGCTGCGCGGCGCTCGCCACCGGCGGCAACCCCGCGGTGCGCAGCGACAGGTCCACCGCCTCGAGCCCCGCCGGCAACGCGTCGTCCACGACGATGAAGTTGCGCAGCTCGGGCACCGTGACGCGCAGCTTCACCCGCACCAGGTCGCCCTCGACGGCGCGCGTGATCGGCACCGGCCGGTCGTAGCGCTCGTACCAGCGCTCGACCCGGATCCCCGCATCGGCCGGGGACACCGGCCGACCCGCCGGCACCGCCTGCACCGTCACATAGAAAAAGACCGGCGCCCCGCCACCCTCGGCGGCGAGCAACACCTGCAACGCCTGCTTGCCGTCGGGACGATTCGCCACGAGCCCCGTCAACGCGACCGTGGTATCGCTGAACGTGCCCCCCGCCGGCTTGTCGAAGAGAATTCGCGTGCCGCGGAACACACGCACCTGCCGGTCCGCGCCCGCACGGCGATACGTTTCGTAACGCGCCAGCGCCTCGACCGCGGCAGCGTAGTCCTGCGTGTCCCACCACCAGTCGGGCTGTGCCCGCCCGCGTGCAGCCACCGTCTCGACGAGTGGCCCGATCAACTGGTTGCCGGGATCGACCGCCAGCGTCGCCATCAGGAGGCGGGCCGCGGGGCGGACCGACGACTGGAAGTAGAAGTACTTCGCCGACCAGTCGGTTGGCAGCACCGCACGGCGCCCCTGGACCGTGACCTGCGCCCACGCCGGATCGAGCAGCGCCCGCGCCGCCCCGATCTCGCGCCGCCGCGCCAGCATCTCGGCGAGCAACGCCCGGTCCTCCCACGAGAGCGCGCGCACGCGCTGCAGCAGGTCGTTCTCGACGGCGATGTCGGGGTAGCCGGCGCGACTCAGGAAATCGGCAGCCGCCACGCGCTCGCCGAGCTGGACCTTCTGGTCGTCATACCAATGGAAGACGGGGATGTAGAGCTGCGCCTGCTTGTGCAGCGATCCCGAGAGATAGGCGACGAGTTTCCCCATCGCAGAATCGCTCACCGGAATGCCCGCGGAGCGCGCGGCCAGCAGCACCCGTCCCGCGTCGGCGCTGAGCCACGGCGACGACCAGTCGGTTTTGCTCCACAACCCGATGGCGCCGTCGTCGCGCTGTCGGCCGAGGAGAATGGCGACTGCCGCGGCGATCTCACTCTGCGCGTCGGCGTTCACCAGAGGTTTATTGAGCTGCTTCTGCGAGCGGTACAACGCGATCAGCGGCAGCGCGACGCTCGACACCTGCTCCGAACAGTAGTAGGGATAGATGCGCAGCGTCTCGCGATAGCCCTTGATCAGCGCGATCGGCGACGCGCCGTACGACAGGACGAGCTTCGAGCGCGCGAGATCCAGCGGCTCGTCGAACACGAACTCGGCGCTGGTCGTGTCCTGCAGCGTGCCGGCGACCTCGAACGCCCGCGGATGGTAGGGTAGCCGGATCGGCAGCCGCGTCTCCACGGCATCAGCGTTGGTGCCGCTCGACGCCTTGAAGCGGAACGCGGCGGTGTCTCCGGGTGAACCTTTGAAAGTGAAGCGGACCTCTCGGCCGCGACCCGCCTCGAGCGTCGCCGTCTTCGTCGCCGCCCCGACGAGCGCCGCGCCTTGCACCTGGGCCTGGACGGTCGCCGTCGGCGTGCCGGGAATGCGGCTGTTCACGACCACACCGGCGAGCAACGAGTCGCCCTCGCGCAGGAAGCGGGGCAGGGCGGGCCGGGCCAGGAGCGGTCGAGTCACGAGCATCTTGGCGTCGCCCGAGCCGTAGCGGTCACCGGCCGTCACCGCCACCGCCATGAGGCGGAACGTCGTGAGGTTGTCGGGGAGCTTCGCGACCGCGACGGCGTGGCCGGCGGTGTCGGTGACGACCGAGCCGAGGAAGAACGCCGTCGTCTGGAAGCGCGAGCGCAGGATCCCCTCGACGTCCATGCCGCCGCCCCCTCCAGGAGCGCGCTGGCCTTTCTCCCCTTCGGTCACCTGTGCAGCGACCGACGTCAGGTTCGAGGCGAGCCGCATCCCGAGGCCGCGCGGCCGGTAGATCAGGGACACGGGGTCCGGGACCTGATATCCGGTGAGCGACAACACTCCCTCGTCGACCGCCCACAGCGTCACCTCGGCCTTGCGGCCCTTTCCCGCCGCGTCATGCACGCTCACGTCCACGCGCGCGCTGTCGCCCGGCCGGTACTCGGAGGCGAGCGCTTTCACCGCCACGCTGAGCCGCTTCGTCGCCGGAGTCACGCGCAGCTGCGCGTAGCCGACGCGGATCGTGGGGCGGCCGGGGTCGTCGGGCGCCTTGGGGGGCGCGCTGCGCCCGCGCGCCACGATGATCGAGACGAAGACATTGGGGACGAACGACTCGGTGACCGGCAGCTTGAGGATCGTCGTGCCCGAGGTGATGCGCATACGCCGCTCGTCGATGATGCCCTCGCGCTCGATCGTCACCCACGCCTCGGCGTTGGTGAACGGCGACGCGAACAGCACCGTCGCTGTGTCACCGACGTTGTAGCTCGTCTTGTCGGGGACGACGTCCATCTTGAACTTCGACTCGTCGCTCCACGGCACCCAGTCCTTACCGACGATCCAGCGGTAGAAGCTCGTCGCGACGGGCCGGTTCTTCTCATCGGCGGCGCGGAACAGGACGGTGTACGAGCCGCCCCCCTTCGGCGTCATCGTGCAGGGGGCGTCGGTCGCGGCGGTGGTGACGCTGCAGCGGTCGACGGTGTCGGCCACCCACTCGCCCACGTTGTCCTCGAGGTCGCCCCGCACCCGCGCGGTGTTGTGCCACTCGCGCCGGATCAGGGTGCCTCGAATCGCCACGCCCGGGATGCGCGTTCCCTGTGGGGAGACGGCGATGAGATTGACGACGCGCGGCTTGTCCTCCGTCCAGAAGTAGTCCGAGCCGGCGGCTTTGGCGCCGATGTAGAAGCTCGCGGCGTGCATCATGACGGAGCCCGCCGCGGTGACGGTCTGGCGGTTGACGTCGGTGACCGTGGCCTCGAACGAGATCACCGCGGCCCTGCCCTTGGGCGGAGCGGGGGCGGCGGCCTTGAGGGTGAGATGTCCGGTCGCGTCCAGCGTATCGGTGGCGTTGGCGATGACGTTGCCCTGGCCGTAGCCCGCGTCCTGCTCCTCTTCCCACCACCAGCCCGTTTCGCCGATGTCGTAGCCCTCGGTGTTGGGGATCGAGAACTCCCACGGGCCGGCGGTGCGCTGCCGCGCGTACCAGGTGACGGCTGCGCGGGCCATCGGCGCACCGAAGAGGTAACTGGCTTCGACGGTGGCGCGAACGGAGTCGCCGGTGAAGTGCGTCGCCTTGTCGGTCGTGACGTTGATGAGGAACTCCGGCGGCCGGTACTCGGCGACGCGGTATTGCGTGTTGGCGACGCCGTGCCACTTGCCGCCCTGACGCCGGTCGACGCGCACCGCGTAGTAACCCAACGGCGCCCCCGGCGGGATCGTGAACGCCTGATCCGACGTGCCGAACGCAGACAGCGGGACAGTCGTGTCCTTCACGGTCGCGTTTTCACGATCGGTGAAGACCCAGCGCAGCGAGTCGCGCGGCACCCTGAGGTTGCCGAGCAGGCCGGTCCGGATAATGGCCTTGGCGTAGACCGGCTCGCCGGGTCGGTAGATGCCGCGCTCGGTGAAAACCGCCGACGCCTGGGGCAGGCGGTCCGAGCCCCAGGCGGCGTTGACGTTGAACTGCCAGGGAGAGAGATCGGCATCGTACCGCGACACGCTCACCACCGAGCGGTCGGTTCCGAGCGCCGCGGCGACATAGCCTTCGAAGCCGGAGTAGTCGCCGCCTTCTTCTTCGTCTCCATCCCCCTGGTTCTGGGTTTCGGCCGTATCGGCGGCGTATCCCGTCAACCGGGCGAGGCCGCGCGCGTCGGTGGTCGCCTGCGCGCGGACCTTACCCGTGCCGTCGTACAGAGTGACGCGGGCGTTGGGACGCGGCATGCCGTCCGACACCCCGGTGACCCAGACGTCGCCCTCCTGCGCGCCGATGCGGGCGTGAACCGCGAGGTCGGTGAGCTGCACGACGGCGGTCGCGAACAGCGACGGGCGATCGGGGACGGTGTCGAGCGCGGGTGAGGAAATGCGGATCATCTGCAATGTGCCGCCACCCCGCGCGGCGTTGATCGCCGGAATGTGTACCGCGGAGACCTTCGGCAAGTCGTGCGTTTCGGGAACGGCGATGACCTGCGTCGTCACCTGCGACTTCAGCTTCTCCCACACGTCGGGCCAGCCGCCTTCGTTCTGGAGCACGCGCGGCTCGAGCGAATCGGGGACGCCGACGATCGACACGACGAGGGTGTCGGCATTGACGTGCTCGACGGCGAGGGTGCGCGGACCGGTGCGCTCGACCAGCATGCGGCCAAAGGGGTAGCGAATCTGAG
>DATFTG010000181.1:0-4378 GCA_035262265.1 Gemmatimonadales bacterium | reverse complement strand
AGTTCGCCGCCGACGGCGGCAACCGCGAGCAGGCGCTGCACTATCACCTGTTCGCCTGGGAGCTGGCCTGGCAGGCGCACCGGGTGATGGGACGCTTTCACGGGGCGGTCGCGGAGCGGTTGCGCGCCGCGGGCCAGTTCTGGTGCGATCACGCGCACACGAGCGAGCCGTGGGACTTCGGCGACTCGGACGACGCGCGGGTGACGCCGTTCACCGCCGGCATCGGGTCGGCCCGGAACGAGTGGAAAATGTGGCTCACGGGGGGGGCGTCGCCGGCGCTGCATTTCTGGCTCGGCAGGCCGCCGCAGATTCCCGGGCTCCGCGCCGGATCGTGGCGCGTGTATCCCGAGAGCGGCCTCGCCGTGCAGGACGCGGGCGGCTGGAAGGCGCGCCTCGATGCGTCGCCGCTCGGGTGGGGGCGCCTCGCCGCCCACGGGCATCTCGACGCCCTGCACGTCTCTCTGTGGGACGGCGCGCGCGCGCTGGTCGTGGATCCCGGAACCGGCGCGTACCTGGGGGATCGTGCGGTGCGGGACCGGCTCGCCTCCTGGGAATGGCACAACGGACCGATTCCACAATTCGGGCTGTCGCGACCGCGGCGGCGCGGCGCGTTCGTATGGAGTGATCACCACGACGCACCCGAGCTCTCGGTGGACGGAACCTCGGCTGTGGCGCGCCGCTATGACGGCGGCGCGCCGGTCACCCGGTGCGTGAGCTACGCGTCCGACGCGGGCGCCTGGACGATCGAGGACCGGACTCCGCCGGGCGTACCCTATGTCGTGCGCTGGCGCCTCGCCCCCGCGTGGCGCGCGCGTCCCTGCAAACAGGGCGTCGTTGCGCTCGCCCATGCGGACGGCGAGCAGGTGCGACTCACGCTCACCGCCGACCAGCTGCAGCGCTGCGACGTGAGCGAGGACGTCGTCGCGCCGCACTTCGGCCGGCTGGAGCGCGCGCCGGTCATCACGGTGACGTTCCGCGATCGGCTCGTCAGTCACTGGCAGCGTAGCGGTTCTCCCTTGAACTGAACTGAGCGTATATGAACACGAGATCGCGCTTCCCCATCCTCCCGTGTGTGTTCATCTCTTGCACCGCCACCCCGCTCGCTCCACATCATCCGCTCGTCGGGCCGGATCAGACGATCCCGCTCTCCGGAACGGCGCACTTCGACCTCACGCTGCCGGCGGACAAGCCGCGCGTGTTCTGGAGCAAGATCTCGGGGCCCGGCGTGGCCCAGTTCGACAACGAGCAGTTCAATTCGAGCTTCGAAGACGGCACGGTCAACGCCTGGCTCGCCGACAACGGCGGCGACGTGACCGGCGGCGGGAGCGTGACGACGGAACGGGCCCATTCCGGCCTCTACAGCTGGAAGGCGTACAACGATTCCAGCCTGCCCGATCCGTTCAACTTCTCAGCCAAGCTGGAGCGTTGGCGCTTCGACGACGACTCCGCCTATTACAGCGCGTGGTACTGGTGGCCTGCGGATTACCTCGTGAACGGCCAGGGACACGGCCCAACGCGCGACTACCTCAACATCTTTCAGTACAAGGCGCGCACCGCCCCCTGGGACCCGGTGTGGATCGTCGCGGTCATCGGCGTGCCGGGGTCGACGGACAAGGACGAGTTCGAGCTGCATGCGTGGGATTACCTGGAGGCCCCTACCGGGGTGCTCGTACCCAAGGGGCGCTGGTTCCAGCTCACGACGTTTCTGCGGGAAGGGCGCGGCGACGGACAGATCACTGTGTGGCTCGACGGCGTGGTGATCGCCAACCACGACGGCGTCAACACCCTCGGGGATACGACCAACATCAGTCCCCCCCACGTCATGTGGGGTGTCGGCAATTACAGTACGGTGGGGATCGGGAAGTCGCTCTACATCGACGACGCGGTGGTCGTGCCGGCGGGACTGCCCGTGTCACGCTCCGCGCGGTTCTCCGCGCCGGGCGTCTACGTGCTGCGGCTCACCGCGAGCAACGACGTGTCGGCGGAATCCGACTCCGTCACCGTCACCGTCCAGTAGCCGGCGCCGCCGACAACAGCGTGCGCAGCCGCCGCCGCGAAATGGCGGCGAGGGAGTAGCGCAGCACTCCCACGGCGAGCCGGCCGTCGCGGTCGGCGCTCGCTGCTCGATCGAGCCCCACGCGCGGCACCGCATAGCGCCCCTCGAGATCGGGGCGGCGGAACGTCTGCACCGCGCCGGAGAATCCAGCGGCGCGCACCGCGTCGCGCTCGCGTTCGCCGAAATTGCCGTCGGGATACGCGAACCAGCACGGCCCCTGCCCCCCCAGAAACTCGACCCGCTCTTTCGACTGCTCGAGCTCCGCGCGCAGCGCCGCGTCGTCCAGCCAGGGCAGCAGCGGATGGCTGCACGTATGCGCGCCGAACGCGATGCCGGCGCTGGCCATCACCCGGATCTCCGGAGCGGACAGGAACACCGGCTCGCGATGGCACGCCAGCGGCACCGGCGCCGCGCCGAAGCAGGCGTCGAGGCGCGCGCGCAGCGGCGCATCGACCTGCTTGTAGCGGTCCACGACCTCGCCCTCGGGGGCGGCCGCGAGCAGCTCCGGCCAGGGAGCCGGCAGACCGGCGAGCGCCGGCTCCCGGTCGGTTGCGGGCAGCCGGCGCAGCGCGCGCAGACGGTCGACCAGGTCGTCCCACCACAGTCCCTGGCCCGACCCGATGCGATCCGTGACGAGAAAGACGGTCGCCGGCAACGCGTAGGCTACGAGCACCGGAAACGCCTGCTGGTAGACCCCGCGATACCCGTCGTCGAAGGTCAGCGCGATGGTTCCCGGCCGACCCGTCGCCGCTTCCTCGAGCGGGACGATGTCGTAGTGCCCCCGCAGATACTCGATCTGCTGCCGGAACAACTCGACGGGAATCGAGAGCGACGGCTCGCGGCACCAGCGCAGATCGTCGTCCGGCCCGTGCACGTTGTGCCAGTAGACGATCAGCGGGCGGCGGTGATTGGCGACCCGCTGCCACATCGAGACCGCCCCCGAGTAGCGCAGCAGCGAGCGCGTCAGTGGGCCAGACACTGCGTCACCGTCTCGACGAAGTGCTGGAACGAGAAGCGGGTGGTGATCAGCTCGCGCGAATGCGCGCCCATGCGCGCCCGCTGCAGGGGATCGTCCGCGAGCGCCCGCAGGTGTCCGGCGAGCTCGGCGGAGCCGTCGCGCAACCGGAAACCGTTGAATCCGTCTTCGACGAGATCGTCGGCGCTGCCGTCGGCGTACCCGGAGAGGAGCGGCAGGCCGTGCGCCATCGCCTCATTCAGCGCCAGGCCGCCGGTTCCCGGCAGCACGAAGAGATCCGCCGCGTCGAAGATCGCCCCGACCCCATTCACGATACGACCGGCGAACACGACGTCGGGTCGTCCGGCACAGCGCGCCGCGAGGGCGGACCGATGGGGGCCGTCGCCCACCACGAGGAACGCCACGCGCGGGTCCCGCAGCCGGTCGAGCGCGTCGATCACGCACTCGAGGCGTTTCTCGTCCAGCAACGCGCCGACGTAGAGCACGATCACTTTGCCGCGCAGCGCCGGGAAGCGCGCCGCGAGCTGCGCCCGCGCCGCGTCCTTGTCGCCGGGGGCGACGCGTCGCTCGTCGATCGTATTGTGCATGACGGTGACCTGGCCCTCACGGGCGCCGTAGCGCAACGCGTACTGCTTCGCGTTCGTGTGGTAGGCCAGATGATGGTCGAACCGGGGCACAAAGCGCGACAGCATCGTGTCCTTGATCCACCCCGGGTGGTACTCGAACCCGCACTGCCACGCGATCAGCCGGAAGCCGAGACGCCGCTTCAGCGCGGCGAGCCGCCACTCCGAGACCGTGCCCGAGTGGCAGGTGGACACGACGACGTCGGGCCGCAGCCGGCGAATCGCGGGGATCAACCCGGCCTGGTAGCGGACCCAGAAGCCGAAGACCTGCCGCTCGTACAAGCGATATGTCCGCTGGTCGGCGACTACCGGCGCGTCGAGCGGCGTCCGCCCGTTGATCGCCCGGCGATGGTCCGCCGTGAACAGCGTGAACTGGCCGCCCCGCTTCGCAATGTCGGCGTCCAGCGCGCGCAGCAGGTCGCGGTGGTAGTGCATCACGTAATCCAGCACGAAGGCGATACGCGTCATGTCATCGCCCCGCCAGCAGGTCCGACAGCAGCCGGGCGACTTCATCGGCGCTGTGATCGAGCGCGAACAGGCGGCGCACGCGCTCCTCGGCGGCGGCGCCCATCCGCGCGCGCAGCGCGGGATCACAGTGCAGGCGCTGCAGCGCCGCCGCCGCGGCTGCGGGCGTGCGCTCCGGCACGAGGATCCCCGTGACCTGGTGCTCCACGATCTCCGGGATCCCCGAGACCCAGGTGGCGACGACCGGGAGCGACATCG
>DATFTG010000180.1:0-12171 GCA_035262265.1 Gemmatimonadales bacterium | reverse complement strand
CGGCGTGGCCACGCGCATCACCGTACGACTCACCCCGACGCCCGCAGCCATCCGTACTCTGCTCGCCGACTTCACGAGCCTCCGGGAGGCGGGCGCGGCGGTGTCCGCCATCATCGCGAGCGGCATCGTCCCCGCCGCGCTCGAGATGATGGACCGCTCCTGCATCAATGCCGTGGAGGATTCGGTGTACGCGGCGGGGTACCCGCGTGACGCGGCGGCGGTGCTCCTGGTAGAGCTGGACGGCATGGTCGCGGCGGCGGTCGATGCGGATGCGGGCAGTGCCGCCGACCTGCTTTCCCGTCACGGCGCCCGCAGCGTCCGTACGGCAGCCGACTCCGCCGAGCGCGAGCGCCTGTGGCAGGGTCGCAAGAAGGCGTTCGGCGCCATGGGCCGCCTGTCGCGCGACCTCGTCGTCCAGGACGCGGTGGTGCCGCGCTCCGCGCTCCCCGACGTCCTGGAATCGATCAGCGCCATCGCCGCCCGCTACCAGCTCGTCGTCAGCAACGTGTTCCACGCGGGCGACGGCAATCTCCACCCCAACATCTCCTTTGACGCGACCGACGTCGCTCTCAAGGCCCGCGTCGAGACCGCGTCGGCGGAGATCATGGCGACGTGCATCGCCGCCGGCGGCACGATCACCGGCGAGCACGGCGTGGGGCTCGACAAGCTGCGCTACATGCCGCTCGTGTTCGACGGGGACGCCCTCGCGGCGATGCGGGCGGTCCGGCAGGTGTTCGACCCCGCAGAGCGGGTCAATCCCGGCAAGGTGGTTCCGGTGCACGCCTGCCGCGAATGGACCGGCGTCCATAGGTTCCGCTCATGAACGGCGTGCTCGAGAAGGTGCGCGCGCTGCTCGGCTCCGATGCCGTCCTCGATCCCGGCGCCGCGGGCGTCGCTCCGCGCATCGCCCCGCCCACTCCGGAAGCCGTCGCGCTGCTGCTGCGCACCGCCACCGACGAGCACTGGAAAGTCCGGGTCGAAGGGGCCGGAAGCTGGCAACCCGCCGATGCCCCCGCCGACCTCGCCCTCACGACGCGACGCCTCGACCAGGTCGAAGCGGTCGAGCCGCAGGACCTCGTCGCCACCGCTCAGGCAGGCGTGGGATGGGATCGGCTGCGCCAGCAGCTCGCCGAACGGGGCGTGTGGGTCGCACTCGATCCGCCGGGGCTCGCCGGAAGGTCCCTGGGCTCCATCATCGCGTCGGCGACGTCGGGGCCGTTGCGGTTGGGCCTCGGCCCCGTGCGTGACCACCTGCTGGGCGTCACCGCGATCACCGGCGACGGCCGCGTGGTCTCGAGCGGCGGTCAGGTGGTGAAGAACGTCGCCGGCTACGACCTCACCCGGCTGCAGGTCGGCGGGTTCGGCGCCTTCGGGGTGATCGTGCGCGCCCACGTGCGGCTGCGGGCGCTGCCCCGCGCCGATCAGACGTTGCTGCTCGAGGGCACGCGCGAAGACTTGAGTCGCGCCGCCGACGACCTGCGCGAGGCAGGACTCGCGCCGGCGGCGCTCGAGCTGCTCTCCCCTGCCCTCGCGCGGCGCGCCGGCTGGGTGCTGGCGGTGCGCTGCAGCGGCTCCGCCGCGCAGGTCGAGGCGGAAGAGGCCCTGCTGCGGACAGCCGGCGGCGGACGTTTCGCTCCGCTCGGACCCGAGGAGAGCCACGCCTTCTGGCAGCGCGCCGCCGAAGCGCTGGCACTCCGGCCGGTGACGCTGCGGTTGGCAGGCCTCCCCGATGCGACCGACGACCTGCTCGACCTGGTGCAGCATCAGCTCGGCGACGAGTGGATTTCGGCGAGCCCCGCCCTCGGCGTGGTGCGCTGGAGCGGAGAGGCGACGGCGGAACGGCTGCGGCATTTGCGGCGCGCCCTCGCCGCGCTCGAAGTCCCGCTCACCCTCGAGCGCGGCCCCTGGAGCGTGCGGCAGGCGGTCGGCGTCTTCGGGGCCTACCGCGAAGGAGTCGGACCGCTCGTGACCGGGCTGCGTCAGACGTTCGATCCCGCGTCGACGCTGGTGGTGCCGGTCCACAGCGACGAATGACCCGCGGCGGGTTCTCGGGTCTCGACGCCTGCGTGCACTGCGGCTTCTGCCTGCAGGCGTGTCCCACCTTCCTCGCCACCGGCGACGAAGCCGACGGACCACGCGGTCGCATCGAGCTGATGCGAGCGTTCGAGCGCGGCGAGCTGTCTTCGGCCGATCAGGGCCTCTCGTATCACCTCGACCGCTGCCTCGGCTGCCGCGGCTGCGAGCCGGTCTGCCCGTCCGGCGTCGCCTACGGCGATGGGCTCGAGGAAGCGCGCGCCCGGCTCGCCGACGCCAGGGGAATCCCGCGCCTCGCCCGGCTCGCCTTGAGCGCGCTGACGAGCACCACGACCTCACGGCCGGTCTACGCCCTGGCACGGCTGGTGCGGGATTCGGGAGTGGCGGGAATGCTGGCGGGCAAGAGCAGGATGGGGTTTTCTATGGGGATGCTGGCGGCGACAAGGGTGGACGGGCGGTCAGGCGGTCAGGCGGTCACGACCTCCAAACCGATCCCCCGACCGCCCGACCGCCCGACCGCCGCCTTTCTATTTCGAGGCTGCGTCATGCAAGGCCTCTTCTCCCATGTCCACGACGCCACGATGGGGACACTCGCCGTCAACGGATATCAGGTGCGTGAGGTGTCCGGGCAGGTGTGCTGCGGTGCGTTGCACGCGCACGCGGGGTTGCGGGAGGCGGCACGCGCGCTGGCCCGCCACAACGTCGCTGCGTTCGGATCGAGTGGCGACGCCATCGTCGTGAACAGTGCCGGCTGCGGCGCCCAACTGAAGGCGTACGGACACGTGCTGGACGGCGCGCCCGATGCGCAACGGTTTGCGGCACGCGTGCGCGACGTCACCGAGCTGCTGGCGGACCGGGGGCCTGCGCCCGGTGCCCCACTGGAGCTGCGCGTCGCGTACGACGCGCCCTGCCATCTGCTGCACGCCCAGCGGATCGCCGAGCCGCCGCTCGCGGTGCTGCGCGCCGTCCCCGGGGCTGATGTGCGACCCACCGTCGATTCGGCTCAGTGTTGTGGCGGCGCCGGGCTGTATTCGACGCTCGAGCCCGAGCTGTCGCGAACGGTGCTCGCGCCGAAGGTCGAGCGTATCCTCGCCGATCCCCCGGATGTCGTGGCCACCGCCAATCCGGGGTGCGTGATGCAGCTCGGCGCCGGGCTCCGGGCCGCCGGCGCCCCCATTCCGGTGCGCCATCCCGTCGAGCTGCTCGATCAGTCGTACCGCGCCGCCGGTCGCTACGCATGACCGCCCCACCTCCCCCACCACCGACCGGCTCACCCGCACCGACGTTGCTGCGGCTCCCGGGTGGACCGTGGGCGGCACCCATCGTCCAGGCCCTGCGTGCGGGAGCGCTCATGGTGCGTGCCGAAGCCGGCGTACTCGAGCTTTCGGGATCGGGGGCGGTGACCTGCATGCAGGGACTGCTCACATCGGATTTCGAAAAGCCCGGTGACGGCGCGTTCATGTATGGCGCCCTGCTCACCCCCAAGGGGATGATTGTGGTCGACGGCTGGTCGTCGCGCATCGGCACGACGGTGCGCTACACCGTGCCGGAAACGGGGCGCGAGCGAGCGCTCGGCATCCTGACGCGCTCGGTGCCGCCCCGGCTGGCCCGCACCGCCGACCGCTCGGGAGAGCTCGCCGTCCTGCGACTGGCGGGGGCCCACGCCCTGGCGATCGCGGAGGCGGCGCGCCTCCCGACGCCGCCCGGGCCGGGACGAGCGATCAGCGTCACTCTCGAAGGGGCCATGTGCGACGTTGCCCGCACCGCCGAAGGCGCGCCGTTCGTGCTCCAGATCGTGGCACCCCCCGGCGCCGCCGGCCGCCTCGCCGAGCGGCTCGAGGCATCCGGCGCGCTGCAGGGCGGCCCGCCGGCGTTCGAGCTGGCCCGCATCCTCGCCGGCTGGCCGGGACTGGCGTCGGAGATCGACGAGCGCACGCTGCCCCAGGAGGTGCGGTTCGACGAAATCGGCGGCGTGTCCTACACCAAGGGCTGCTATACCGGCCAGGAGACGGTGAGCCGGCTGCATTTCCGCGGGCATGCGAACCGCGGACTCGTCGGCCTCGAATTCGACGCCGAGCCGCCGGTTGGCGTCGCCGTGACTGTACCGTTGCGCCAGGATGATCGCGAGATGGGCCGCGTCACGAGCGTCGCCTGGCTGCCCGAGGGCGCGCCCACCGCCACCGCCGCAGGGCACTGGATCGGACTGGGCGTGCTGCGCCGCGAGATCGAGATCGGCGCCCGGGTGCGCGCCGGCGACGTCGCGGCGCGCGTCGTCGAGCTCCCCTTCGCATTACCGCGCTGGGACCCGGCGTGACGGTGCTCGTCACCGGCGGAAGCGGCCTCGTCGGCAGCCACACGATCGAGGCGCTCCGCGCGAGTGGTGTGCCGGTGCGAGCGCTGGTTCGACCCGGCTCGGAACCGGTCCCCCGCGCGCTCGGCGCCGAAGTGGTGACGGGAGACGTAGCCGACGCCGACTCGTGGCGCCGTGCCGCCGCCGGCGAAGTCACGGGGATCGTGCACGCCGCAGCCACCGTCGGACCCGGCGCGGCCGCGCAGGCCTACGCGGTGAACGCCCGAGGGACGCGGTTGGCGGTCGAAACCGCCCGCGCCGCCCGCGCGCACCTGGTGCACGTGTCCTCGGTATCGGTGTACTCGGGCTCGGCGGACTACCGGCCGGTCGTCGAGCGGCGCGATGAAGAGACCCCGTTTCAGCGGATCGATCCCGCCGACCACTATGCGCGCAGCAAGCGGGAATCCGAGCAGGTCATCCGCGAGGCGGCGGAGGCTGAAGCTCAATCGGCGGGCGTGACGGCGATTCGCCCCGACGTAATCTACGGGGAGCGCGACCGGCTGTTCGCGCCTCGGGTGTTTCGATCGATCCGCGCCCGGATCCTGCCGCTCGTCGGGCCGGGCACGAATCATCTGCCGTGCGTCTATGCGGGGAATGTCGCGTCCGCGATCGTGGCTGCGCTCGAGCGCCCGTGCCCGGGATTCCGGGCCTACAACGTCACGCGCGACGCCGGCGGGCCGCTCACCGTGCGAGAGTTCATGCAGGCCTTCGCGGCCGCGGCTGGAGTCCGCATCCGCGTCGTGCGGCTGCCGGTGTCGCTGGCTCGATGGATGCTGGCGTTGTGGAGCGGCCCGCGGCTGGCGCGCGCGGCGTTGTCCTTCATGACGGGAGAGGATCCGTACGTCACCGACCGGATCGAGCGGGAGCTCGAGTGGCGGCCCGTTGTCGATACCCGAACCGCGATCGCGAGGACGGTGCGCTGGCTGATGGGAAACGAAAAGCCCGGGTGATCACCCGGGCCTCGTGCAGACGATCGGCGAACCACCCACCGTTACGGCTTCTTCTTCATCGCCTTGCTCGTGTCGCCCATCATGTGCTTCGAGGTGTCGGACATCATCATCTTCGACGTATCAGCCATCGCCTTCGTCGTGTCCGACATCATCATCTTGCTGCTGTCGGCCGCTCCCGCTGCGGGAGTCTGCTCGGCCTTCTTACACGCGCCAACGGCGGCGACCAACGCCAGCGCGAAAACGAGACGCTTCATGCTCTCTCCTCTAGGAGGTCGGTAAGCGGTTGACGGGCCTGCAACCGGCGGCAAAAGTACCCCGGGGGACCCCACAGTCAAGGACCGCTCGCTGCGGGGTATATTCCCGCCGGCCCCGCCACCAGCCACCACTACCCCGGATCGGACAGCAGTTCCCCAGTTCCATACATGACCGATCGTCGCAGCTTTCTGAGCGGACTCGCCGCCGTAGCCGCTGTACTGGACCGCCACCGCTCCTGGCGCTCGGGGCAGGCGGCGCCGAAGCCGGTCATCGAAGCCCGTCCCAGTGCGCTCTATCAACAACCCGACGGCCGGCAGAATCTCGTGCGGGTCACCGTCACGGGGCTCGCCGCCCCCGCGGCCCGGGCACGCGTCACCGACCGCCATGGGGCGCTCGTGGGTACGGCGGGCCTGCTCCCCAACCCTGACGGGAGCGCGCTGCGCGGCGAAGTCTGGGTGCCGTTGTCGAGTGCGGCCGATTTCCAAATCGACGTCGAGGTGGGCAAAGAGGGAGTCGGGCGCCGCCGCGTGCGGCTGGTGCCGCCCAAGCGGTGGACGCTCTACTGGCTCGCCTGCAATCACACCGACATCGGCTATACCGACCTGCAGGAGCGCTGCCTCGAGATCCACCGTCAGAACCTCGACGCCGCGCTCGCGCGCCTCCCGAGCCACCCCGACTTCCGCTGGACCGCCGAGTGTGCATTGCAGGTGATTTCCTACGTCGAGAACCGGGGCCGCGCCGACGCCGCCGCCCTGCTGCAGGCGATTCGCGACGGCAAGATCGGCTTCCCGGCATTGTTCGCGAACCTGCTCACCGGGCTGCTCGACCACGAAACCGCGGCGCGCATGGCCTGGCCGGCCGGGTTGTTGGCGCGCGATCACGGGCTGACGTACCTGTCGGCCCAGATCACCGACGTTCCGGGCCAGGCGCTGACGTTCCCGATGCTCCTCGCCGCGAGCGGCGTGCGCTATCTGGCGAGCGGTCCCAACCCGGAGCGGGCGCTGCCCTTGCTTCCGGGCGACGAAGCGGCAGCTCACGGGCTCAGCGGTGGCGACTGGACGGCATATCCGCAGCTCTACTGGTGGGAGGGTCCCGACGGCAGCCGCGTACTGCACTGGCGCAATTATCACTATGGCGACGGGCTGCGCTACGGGTTCGATCGCACTCCCGACGAGATGGGCCACCTGCTCTCCGACTGGCTGCTCTCGAACCCGGCGTTTCTCTCCCCGTCGTGGCCCTACGACATCGCCCTGCTCTACGGAGCCCAATGGGACAACGCCCCGGTCGACGAAGGTATGGTGGCGAATGTCGAGAACTACAACCGGCGCTACGCCTATCCGCGCATCGTCACCGGACGAGCCGAGGATTTCTTTCGGGAGGTCGAGCGGAAGTACACGCTGCAGATTCCGGTGCGCCGCGGCGATACCGGTCTGTACTGGGAAGACGGCGCCGCCTCGACGGCAGCTGAATTGGCACGGTTCCGCGCCGCGCAGCTCACGGCCCGCGCGGCGGAGATCGCGGCGCTCTGGGACGCGCGCGTCGAGCCGATGGATGACGAACGCGCCGACCGCATCGCGGGTCGCGCCGAGGCCCGGAGAGAGGTGTGGCGCGACCTTCTCCTCTTTGGCGAGCACACGTGGGGAGCGGCGCAAAGCGTGTCGGACCCCGCTTCCCGTCAGACGGTCGAGCAGTGGGCATACAAGCGCCGATTCGTGGACGGTGCGGCCGCGGCCGCCAAACAGGACCTGGGCGACGCCCTGCTGCGAATTGGCGGGCGAACGGCGACGGGAGCCGGTCGCATCGTCTTCAACGCCGCCAACTGGCCGCGCACGGAGGTGGTGCGTGTTCCCGGCGGCGCTGGAACGGCACTGTCGTTCGCCGACCAGGCCCTGCCCGCCGTCGACCTCCCCGACGGCGACGCCCTCGTCCTCGTGCGCGATGTCCCCGCCATGGGGTATCTCGCCCTGGCTTCGAAGCCGCGCGCTGCCGCGCCGCCCACCGATGAAGGCGATGCGTTGGAAGCGTCTGCCGGCGGATTTCGCGTGCGGCTCGACGCTACGACGGGGGCGATCGTATCGCTCGTCGGGCCCGACGCGAAGGAGCGGGTCAAGGCATCCACCTGGTCGGGGCTCAATCAACTGCTGCATGTCGCGGGCGGCGAGCGCAGCGCGCTGTGGACGAGTCCCGACCGCGATACCCTGCGCACGCCTCCCACCCTGGATATCGCCCCGGCGACGCGCTCGGCGTCGCGACGGAGCCGCCTGCCGGGAATCGGCGTGCGGCTCGACATCACACGGGCGCTGCGGAGCTGCTCGAGTGTCACGTCGTCGGTGACCCTGTATGACGAGCTGCCGTGGATCGATATCGAAAACCGCATCACCAAGAGCGCGACGCTCGACAAGGAAGCGGTCTATGCCGCTTTCCCCTTCTCCTTCACGCAGCCGACGGTCGAGGTCGAGGTCCCGTGCGGTCGCATGACGGTGGATCGCGATCAGCAGCCCGGGAGCTCGCGCGACTGGTATTGCCACGCCCACTGGGTGTGGCTGCACGACGCCGCAGACGGCGTGCTGTGGAGCGCTCCCGACGCTCCGCTCTTCACCCTGAACGACGTGGTGCGCGGCGCCTGGCGCCGAGCCCTGGTCCCCGACGGCACGTTGTTCTCATACGTGATGAACAACTACTGGCACACGAACTACGCGGCGAGCCAGTCGGGCGAGGTGGTGTTCCGCTACCGGCTGTCGCTGCTCGCGCCCGGAGACCCGGCCGAGCCGGTGCGGCACGGCTGGGGGGCGTGCGATCCGATCTACCTGAGCCCGCCGTACAGCAATGCAACGCCGGGCCCACTCATCTCGAAGGACAGCGCGTTCTCGATTCCCGATCGCGGGGTGCTGGTCGTCGGAGCGAAAGCAGCCGATGACGGCGACGGCGCGATCGTGAAGCTGCTCGATATTCGCGGCGCGGCACGTGGAGTGGGAATCTGGCCCGCCGCCTACGGCTTCCAGCTCGCGCGGCATACCAATCTGGTGGAGATGAACGGCGACGCGCTCCCCGTGAGCGGGGACCACTCGGCGAGTGTCGACCTCAAGGCGTGGGGGATCGCCGCGGCACGGCTCTTTACACCGCGAGAGAGCGCGGGTTAACGTCCGGCCATGGACACCGCGAAACCTTCGACACTGGGTGAGTTGCGGCAGACCGAATGGTCCGCGCCGAGCCGCATCGCGCGTACCGTCAAGGACGAGCTGCGCGAAAACCTGATCTGTCTGCTCGAGAACGGCAGCCCGCTCTTCCCGGGCATCGTCGGCTACGAAGAGACCGTCGTTCCCCAGCTGGTGAACGCGATCCTCTCCCGCCACAACTTCATTCTGCTGGGACTGCGCGGCCAGGCGAAGTCTCGCATCGTGCGCGCGCTCGTGAGCCTGCTCGACGAGGAGATCCCGATCCTGGCGGGCAGCGAGGTGAACGACGCGCCGTTCGCGCCGATCTCGAAGTACGGGCGTCAGCTGGTGGAGGAGCACGGCGACCGGGCGCCCGTCGCCTGGGTGCCGCGCGACGCGCGCTTCGTCGAGAAGCTGGCGACCCCCGACGTCACCATCGCCGACATCATCGGCGACGTCGATCCCATCAAGGCGGCGCGCGGGGGGCACCTCCTGTCCGACGAGCTCACCATGCACTACGGCCTCTTGCCGCGGGCCAACCGCGGCATCTTCGCCATCAACGAGCTTCCCGATCTCGCCGGGAAGATCCAGGTGGGCCTGTTCAACATCATGCAGGAAGGCGACGTGCAGCTGAAGGGCTACCCCGTGCGGCTCAATCTCGACGTCGCCCTCGTCTTCACCGCCAACCCCGAGGATTACACCGCGCGCGGCAAGATCATCACGCCGTTGAAGGACCGCATCGGCTCGGAAATCGCCACGCACTATCCGCACACCGTGGCACTCGGCGCCGCGATCACCCAGCAGGAGGCGTGGATCGCGCGCGACACGCGGCAAATCCGCGTCCCCGACTTCATCGCCGAGCTGGTCGAGCGCATCGCCTTCGAGGCGCGCGGCGACAAGCGTGTCGACAAGAAGAGCGGCGTGTCACAGCGCCTGCCGATCAGTACGCTCGAGAACGTCGTCTCGAGCGCCGAACGGCGCGGCATCGTGACCAAGGAAAAGACGATCGTGCCGCGTGTATCGGACGTGTACGCCGCGCTGCCGGCGATCACGGGGAAGCTCGAGCTGGAATACGAGGGCGAGCTGCAGGGCGCCGACACCGTCGCCAAGGACCTCGTCAAGCGCGCGGCCGGCGAGACGTTCGAGGCGCGCGTCGGCGGCGCCAACGTCGACGACATCGTGCACTGGTTCGACGAAGGCGGCGCCTTGAAAATCTCCGCCGACGAGCGCTCCGAAACGCTGCTCAAGGGCTTCAGCGTCGTGCCGGGCTTGCTCGACCTGGTGGACCGGGTGGGGCTCGCCGGCAAGAAGGATCCGGCGCACATCGTGGCCGCCTGCGAGCTGGTGCTCGAGGGGCTGGTAGCGGCGCGCCGCATTTCCCGCTCCGAAGATCTGGGATATACGCGGGTCCGGCCGGAGCCGAAGAGTCCGGGCTATGGAAAGCCCGGGCCGGGGGCGGGGCCGAACCTGTTCACTTGAACAGCGCCGTCGGCTTTCGGCATTCGGCTTTCGGCTTGGTTCGTTAGCTGACTGTCGATAGCCGACCGCCGAGGGCGCAGTTCTATTTGACGTCATGGCCCCTCCCCTCATCACGATCACCCGCCAGTACGCTTCAGGCGGCTCCGACATCGCCCAGCTCGTGGCGACGCAACTCGGCTGGACGGTGATCGACAACGAGTTCGTGGACGAAGTCGCGCGGCGGGCGGGGCTGCCGCGGGCCGAGGTAGCGCAGCGCGAGGAGCGGACGTCGGGAGTGCTCGAGCGCCTGGCCCGGACGCTCGCCGCCGCCTCTCCCGAGCTGTTCATCACGGAGGCGGCGGTGTCCGCGGCGGAGCGCGACGAGACGGCGATCCACAAAATGACCGAGCGCGTCATTCTCGAGGCGGCGAGCGAAGGGCGCGCGGTCGTGGTGGGCCGTGGGGCGCAGGCGCTGCTCGCCACGCGGCCCGACGCGCTGCATGTGTACGTCGTCGCCTCGAAGCCGTGGCGCATGCGGCTCGCGATCGAGAAGCTCGGCGTCGATCCCGCGACGGTGGAGAAGGTGCTCGATGAGACCGACAAGCGGCGTGACCAGTACGTGAAGACCTACTCCGGCCGGGTGCGGCACGACGTGGAGAACTACGATCTGGTGGTGAACGCGGAGCGGTTGGGGATCGAGGGAGCGGCGGCGGCCATCGTGGCGGAAGCGAAACGGCGAGGGTGGACTTGATGATCGCGACACTCGTTCTGGCCGCGCTGCAAGCCGCCATACCAGCCCAGGGTCCTCCGGGGACCGACATCTGGGTCGCCGATCTCCGCGTCCGCGACGGCCACGTGAGCGTCGGCAAGCCGCTCAACGTCACCGCGCGTTCCGGTTACGACAATCAGCCGGCGTTTCTCCCGGATGGCTCCGGGTTTCTCTATACGCGGATCGGCGCTGATGGACAGGCGGATATCTGGCGCTACGACGTCGCCACGCACACCAGTCGCGCTGTCACAACGACGAGGGAGAGCGAGTACTCGCCGACGTTCGTGCCGAAGTCCGGGGGCATCTCGGTCGTGCGAGTCGAGCTGGACTCGACGCAGCGCTTGTGGCGACTCGATCCCGACGGCAGCCACCCCGCTCTGTTGTTCGAGAAGATCAAGCCGGTCGGCTATCACGCCTGGGCTGGGGACAGCACCCTCGCGCTCTACGTCCTCGGCAATCCCAACGCGCTCGTGCTCGCAAAGCTGGGGAGTGAGAGGTTCGATACGGTGGCGCGCAACATCGGTCGTGCGCTGCAGCCGATTCCAGGTCGGCATGCGGTCAGCTTCGTGCAGATCGTGGATTCTACCGAGTCGTGGCTGACGGAGCTGAACGCTGACAGCGGCACGGTGCATCGCCTGGTGCGGCTGCCCCGCGGCGCCGAGTTCCATGTCTGGATCCCGGGTGGCCTTGTGCTCACGAGTGATGGAGCCTCCCTGTATCAGTGGGACCCGAAGGGCGCCGCGACGTGGGCGGCCGTCGCCGACCTCGGCGCACTCGGACTGCAGGGAGGTACTCGGCTCGCAGTGAACACAGCGGGCGACCGGCTTGCGCTGGTCGCCCGCGATCCTGGTCCGTAGGTCGTTACTTCGCCGGCGTCAAGACGATATTCCTGAACTCCATCGCTCCTGGTTCGTCTCCCTGCAGCATCAACGGCCCCGGCGTTCCTTCCTTGCTGTCGAGCGCCCCTCCGGTGGGACCCGCAATCTCCCGATTGCAGATCACCGTCTTCCCGTTCGCCACGACGGTCACCATCCGGCCCACCAACGTGATGTCGTAGGACTGCCACACGTCAGGCGGGCGCGCCGTGATCTCCGTCGGCGCCAAAAGCCCGTATACGCCGCTGAACCGATCGTCCGCCGGATCGAGACCGCGGTCGTCCTGGATCTGCACTTCGTAACGTCCCCGCAAGTACACGCCGCT
>DATFTG010000179.1:0-20092 GCA_035262265.1 Gemmatimonadales bacterium | reverse complement strand
CATGAAGCGGCAGAAGATCCACCTCGCGATCGTACTCGACGAGTACGGCGGCACCGCCGGGCTCGTGACGATGGAAGACCTGCTCGAGGAGATCGTGGGGCAGATCTACGACGAGTACGACCGACCCGAGACCGCGGGCCGTCCGTCGTCGGTCGGCCCGACCCCGATCATCCCGGGCTCAATGGAAGTCAGCGACGTCAACCGCGTGTACGGGTTGAGAATCGACGACACCGATTACACGACGATCGGCGGCGTCGTGTTCGGCACGCTCGGCCGGCTGCCGAAGCCCGGGGACCGCGTCGAGCTCTCGGGCGCCTCGTTCGAAGTCGTCGAGATGGAAGGGCGGCGAGTGGGAAAGGTGCGCGTCACGCGTCCGGTCGCAGCGGAAGCGGGGCCTACCGGATCGTAGGCAGTGCACGTAGCGCGCCGGGAGTGGGGGCGCCGGACCGTTGGACGCGGGGGCGCTCGACCTGAACCTAGGTCAGTCTCCAGACCGGTTCCGCTCCGCCAACGTCGCCG
Source organism: Gemmatimonadales bacterium (assembly GCA_035262265.1). GTDB lineage: Bacteria > Gemmatimonadota > Gemmatimonadetes > Gemmatimonadales > GWC2-71-9 > DASTHG01. The sequence continues at coordinate 19,573 of DATFTG010000179.1, read as the reverse complement.
CCAACTCCAGTGCCGCCCGCATGCTGCCGGGATCGGCCCGGCCCGTTCCGACGATATCGAACGCAGTGCCGTGATCGGGGGCCGTCCGCGGGAACGGCATTCCGAGCGTGACGTTCACGCCGCGGCCGAAGCCCGCAACCTTCACCGCCGTCATCCCGACGTCGTGATACGGCGCCAGCACGGCGTCGAACTCGCCTTTCAGCGCGCGCACGAACACGGTGTCTGCCGGGAGCGGGCCCGCGGCCCCGAGCTCGACGGCCGCGGGACGGAGCACGCGGTCGTCCTCGTCCCCGAACAGCCCTCCCTCCCCGGCGTGCGGGTTGAGCGCGCACAGCGCGAGCCGGGGGGCGGGCATCCCCCACCAGCGCGTCAGGGCGGCGGCGGCGATCCGGCCTACCGCCACGATGCCGTCGCTGCGCAGGCGGCTCGGCACCTCGCGCAGCGGGAGGTGGGTGGTGACGAGCACGACGCGCAGCGTCCCGGCCACCAGCATCATCACCGTCGGGGTGTTGCCCGTGAGATTCGACAGCAGCTCCGTCACGCCGGGGAAGGTGTAGCCGGCGAGATGCAGCGCGCGCTTTTCGACCGGACCGGTGACGACGCCGTCCACCTCGCGCGCACGCGCCAGCCACACGGCGCGCTCGATCGACCGTGCGGCGACGAGGCCGGCGTCGCGCGCCTGGTCCGCGCCCTTCGCTCCCCACGCCCCGACGCCGATGCGGCTGCGGGCGGGAATTTTTTCCAGCTGATCGTCGGGGCCGACGAGCACGATGTCTGCTCCGAGCGGCGCCTGGCCGAGGGCGCGGGCCACGACTTCGGGACCGATGCCGCGCGGGTCGCCGAGCGTCACGGCGAGCCGCGGGCGTCTGGCGGTGGGGCCGGCCACGCTAGAGCCGGATATCGATGTACGTGAGGCGGCGCAGCTGATCGAGGTAGTGCTCGACGCCGAGCTGTTGCGACAGATCGCCGCGGATTCGCTCGCGCACGTCCTCGTAGGTGAGCGGCCCCTCCGCCTGGCGGGCCGTGACCTCGATGACGGCGAATTGCGGCCGCGCGCTGGCGGCGCCCATCTCGACCACCGGCTTGAGTCCGGCGCCCGAGTCCTTCGCCAGCATCTGCTGATACTCGGGAGCGAGCTTCGTGATGTCGACCGCTTCGGCGAGCTTCTGCGCGTTCTCGTCGCCGTAGCGCTGGGCGAGCGAATCGAACGACAGGTGCCGGGCGAGGGCGCCATGCACCGTGTCGGCCCGGGCGCGCGCGGCGGCGATTTGCGCCGCGCTGATCTTCGGGGTGATCAGAATGTGGCGCGCCAGTACTTCCGCCGGCTGCACGCGCTGCACCTGGATGATGTGGAACCCGAACACCGTCTCGACCGGGTACGACAGGTCGCCGGGCCGCAGGCGGAACACCGCCTCCTCGAACGGCTTGACCATCGTGCCGCGGCGGAACCAGCCGAGCGACCCGCCCGAGTCGCGACTCACCGAATCGTCGGAGAACCGCCGCGCCAGATCCGCGAAGTCCGCCCCGGCGCGCAGCGCCTTGAGCAGCGAGTCCGCCTTCGCCAGCGCCTGTGCGCGCGCCCCCGAGTCGGGCTGCGGCAGGATGATGATTTGCCGGAACGACACCGTCGAAGGACGCCGTTGATCAGTCCGGTTCTCCTCCCAGTAGGCGCGCATCTGCGCGTCGCTGGGCGGGATCGGCTTGATCTTCCCCTTCTGCCGCAGGCTTTCGATCAGCCGCTGCTGCAGGATCTGGCGCCGCTGCTGCTCGGTGAGCCAGCGGCGCCACTCCTCGATACCGCCGAACGCCGCCAGCTTGAGCTGGCTCTGGAACTCCTGCTCCGACGCGAAGCGGTTGCGCACATTGCGCACCGTCTGCTCGACCGCTTCCTGCACCTCCTGCTCCGTCACCTTGACGCTCGTGTCGCGTTCCGCTTGCTGCACGAGGAGCTCGGTCTCGACGAGGTTGTTGAGGATGCGCCGCCGCACCGCCGCCCGGCCCGCGGAATCGGTCGGCATCTGCTGCCCCTGCGCCTGCGCGGAGGCGATCTCCTCATCGAGCTGCGACGCCAGGATCGGCTGCGTGCCGACGACGGCGACGATCCGATCGACCAGAAACGGGGCCTGCGCCGTGGCCGCCCGCGCGACGGCGGCCAAGACGACGACCACGGCTGTCCCGAGCCGCCGCCTCATTGCACCGGCGGGCGCACGGGACGCTTACTCGAATCCGGCTGGGCCACGGGCGGTGGACCGGGCGCCGGCTGCAGCTGGGCGCCGCGGCCGGGGCGCAACGAATCCGCACTCGCCCGCAGCGCCGTGGCGCGCTCGACCGCGCGCTGCACCGCCGCGGCGTCGATCGACCAATCCCCCTGGTCGCGCAGCACCTGCGCCAGGAGCGGCGGGATCGGCAGGAATTGCGCCTGTCCCGCAATGGCGCGATCGAAATAGTCGTTCACCCGGGCCATGGCGAGACGGGCACGGCCCTCCTCGGTGGTGGCGGAGTCGTGGATCATCGCCGGGGTCAGATTCAGCGACCGCTCGAGAACCATGACCGTCGAATCGTACTGCTGGCGAATTTCCGCCCATTCGGATTCCGTGAGCTGCACACCGCTCGAGTCGGCTTCGTGCAGGGCCATCGTCCGTTGCACCAGCTGATGCAGCAGCAGGTCGACCTGTGAATCGTTCGCCGTGGCCATCATCTGCGCGTAGCGCGGATCGATCGCGAACAGCCAGCGCACCAAGTCCTTCATCGCGAACTTGCCGCCGCGGTAGGTGGCCAGCGTCTTGGCGCTGCGGCCCGCCGCGTCCAGGTCCTCGAAGGCGCTGCGGACGGCTTCCCCCGCTCCGCTGATGACCGCGATGTTGTTGTTGCGCGCCAGCGTGGCGAAGTAAGTGGAATCGTTGTGGCTCGCCGCCATGTGCTCGACGCCGGCGGTGAACGTGTCGCGGATCTCCGCCAGCGGCGGGCGCCGGATGATGTGAAACCCGTAGCTCGATCGCACGACCCCCGACATCGATCCCGGCGGCAGCTGCCACGCGGCATCCTCGAACTGCGACACGAACCGCCCGCGCCCGCCCACATCGAGATAGCCGCCGCTCGATTTCGACACCGGATCTTCGGACGTCCGTTTGGCGATGACGGCGAAATTGCTGCCGCCGCTGCCCGCCAGGGAGCGCCACACCGTATTCGCCTGATTCTGCTTCTGCTGCACGACGGGCGGCGCCGAGTTCGGCGGGACCATGATCAGGATGTGCTGGAACGCCCGCACATCGCCCGCGTTGTAGGTGGAGTCGACCTGACTGGCCGACAGCGTCTTGCCGCCGTTTCGCTTCTCGGAGTAGTGCTCGAATTTGAGCTGCGACACCGCCGGCCACATCACGCGCGACAGCGTCGCGCTGTCTTCCAGGGTCCGCCCTTTCGCCAGCGACATCGCGAACAGCGTGTAGTTCAGGTAGGCACCCGCGAGCTGCGTCAGATTCGGGCTTTCCAGCGGCATCCCCTTCACGCGGGAGGCGAGGTCGGCGAGGCGCTCCACCGTGAGCGCCTGACCGGCGGCCTCGGCAGCCGAGGTCGGGGACGCGGAGAACGCATCCTGCAGCACCCTGCATCCCGACACCGAGAGACCCAGCACGATGAGCCCGGCACGACGCATGAGTCTGACTCCTGTCTCCTCAGAGGTCTCGAGCAACAGCCGTGAGCGCCCGCACGAGGCCGGGGCCGATCGCTTCTCCCCCCAGGCGGCGCAGCCGCAATGAGAGCGGAATAGACCGGCGCACGTCGGCGGCGAACTGCACCGCGTCGAGCGCCGCGGTAAGCCCCGTCATCCGGGGGTGGGCGTCCCGGCGAAACGTGAGCCGCGCCTCGTCGCCCCGCACCAGGACCGTCTCCAATCCCGCCAGGGCACCGAGCGCGCGCAGCTCCGTCACGAGCAGCAGCCGCTCCGCCTCCGGCGGCAGCGGACCGAAACGATCGCGCAGCTCTTCGCGGATCGCCGGAATCTCGCCAGGCCGCTCCACCCGCGCCAGTCGCCGATACACCTCCAGCTTCGACGTGTGATCGGCGACGTACGCATCGGGGAGATGCGCCGGAGCATCGAGCACCACTTCCGGCGCCGCCAGCGGTCCCGCCGACCCTTCTCCCTTGAGCCCGCGAACTTCCTCTTCCAGCCAGCGCAGATACGTATCGAAGCCGACCGCCTGCACGTGCCCCGACTGCTCCGCGCCGAGCAGGTTCCCCGCGCCGCGCAGCTCGAGATCGCGCAGCGCGATGCGGTACCCCGCCCCCAGGTCGGTATGATGCTCGAGCACCTGCAGCCGTTCTTCGGCGGCGGCGTCCGGGGCGTCGGGGACGAGCAGGTAGCAGGCGGCGCGCCGGTGGCTGCGCCCCACGCGCCCGCGCAGCTGATACAGCTGCGCCAGGCCGAACCGGTCGGCACGGTCGACGATCATCGTGTTCGCGTTGGGGACGTCGAGCCCCGACTCGACGATCATCGTCGAGACCAGCACCCCGATGTCCCCCGCCACGAACCGCGACATCACCCGGTCGAGGTCGAGCTCGCGCATCTGGCCGTGCGCGACCGCCACGGCGGCGCGCGGCGCCAGCGCCTGCACGCGCGCGGCGATCGTGGCGATCGTCTCGATCCGATTGTGCACGAAGTAGACCTGGCCGCCGCGATCCAGCTCGCGGGACATCGCCTCTTCCAGCAATCCGTCGTCCCACGGCTCCACGAAGGTGAGCACCGGCGAGCGGTCCTTGGGAGCCGTCTCGAGAATCGTCATGTCGCGCAAGCCCGCGAGCGACAGGTGCAGCGTGCGCGGAATCGGCGTCGCCGTCAGCGTCAGCACGTCGACCGACAATTTCAACGCCTTGAGCCGCTCCTTGTGCCGCACGCCGAAGCGATGCTCTTCGTCGACGATCAACAACCCCAGATCCTTGAAGACCACGTCGCTCGACAGCAGGCGATGCGTGCCGATCACGATGTCGAGCGACCCCTCGGCGAGAAGGGCCAGCACCGCGGCGATCTCTTTGGGGGTCCGGAATCGCGACAGCACCTCGAGCCGCACCGGATAATCGGCGAGCCGCTCGCGGAAGGTGCGGCCGTGCTGCTCCGCGAGAATGGTCGTCGGCACGAGCAGCGCGACCTGTTTCCCCGCCTGCACGGCCTTGAACGCGGCCCGCAGCGCGACCTCCGTCTTGCCGTAGCCGACGTCGCCCACCAGCAGCCGGTCCATCGGACGGGCGCGCTCCATGTCGCGCTTCACCTCGAGCGTCGCCCGCACCTGGTCGGGAGTGTCCTCATAGAGGAAGGCGGACTCGAGCTCGCGCTGCCACGGCGTGTCGGTGGGAAAGGCGTAGCCGTGCGCCAGCTGGCGGCGTGCGTACAGCGCCAGGAGCTCCTGCGCCATGGCGCGAATCGCCGAGCGCGTCTTGTCCCGCTGGCGCTGCCAGGTGGTGGCACCGAGCCGGTGCAGCCGCGGCGGCGGCGCGTCGCCGTCCCCGGGAGCGCGATACGGCTCCAGCTGGTCGAGCCGGTACAGCGGCACGTTGAGACGGTCGCCGCCCTGGTACTCGACGACCGCCACCTCGAGCGTCGCCTCCCCCACCGGGACCGTTTGCAGGCCGCGGAAGATCCCGATCCCGTGGTCGAGGTGGACGACGAATTCTCCGGGGGCGAGCGGGCGCGCGGCGGCACCCGCCGCGGCGGAGCGGTAGCGCCGCGCCCGCCGCAGCCGGCGCGCGCGACGGAAGATCTCGTGGTCGGTGAGCACGCGCAGCGTCGGATGCAAGAACCCGGCGTCCAGCGCACCCACCACGAGCGTGGCCCCGGTTGCGTCGCCCAGCAGCTCGTCGAGCCGCTCGAGCTGCCCTTCGTTGTCGCACAGAATCACCGTCGCCGGTGGATCGCGCACCACCTGGCGCAGCCGCTTGAGGTCGCGGTCGATCGCCTCGGGCGGCACAATCGGGAAGCGCTCGTCCGAACCGGTCTCGGCCGGGACGAGCCGCGCGAACCGCTGCAGCGCGGACCGCCATGCCTCCGGCGCGAGCAGCAGATCCTCGCGCGGCGGCGTGTCCTCCCCCATCCGGCGGGCCACCTCGACGTGGTGCGCCGCATCGGTCCAGCCGCGCTCGACTTCGTGCTCGACTGCTCCTTCCTGATCGAGCACTACGAGCGCATCGGCGGGGAGGAGGTCGAGCAGCGAGGAGCGCACCAGGGAAACACCGGGATCGTCGCTGCGCTCCGATTGCATCGGCAGGACGGTGACCCGCTCGAGCTGTTCACCCGAGCGCTGGGTGTCGAGGTCGAAGCCGCGCAGCGAGGCGATGTCGTCGCCCCACCACTCGATGCGCGTGGGGCCGGCCATCCCGTATCCGTACACGTCCACGATGCCGCCCCGCACGCTGAACTGCCCGACTTCCGTCACGGTCGCCACGCGCTCGAAGCCCATCGCCGCGAGCCGGTTGACCACGTCGGTCAGCGCCGCCTGCCGCCCGGCCCCGGCCGCCAGATCGAGCCGGGCGTGCGCCAGCGCGGCGGGAACGCCGGTCCGCTCCGCCGTCGCGCGCGCCGTCGTGACGAGGAGCCGCACCTGCCCGCGCAACAGCGCCGCCACCGTCTCGAGTCGCTCCCCCGCGATCTCGACGTGCGGTTCCTCCGCGCCGAGGCTCTCGCGCTGCGGGTAGAGGGCGACGCCGTCCGGGCGCAGTGTTCGCAGGTCGGCGAGCCAGCGCTCCGCGTCGGCGGGGGTCGGGGCGACGACGACGAACAGGCGCTGCGGTAGCCGCCGCGCCAGGGTGGCGACCAGCACGGCGACGCTCGACCCGGGCAGCCCACCGAGGGGGCGCCGGCCACCCGTCGACGGGAGCTGGTCCGCGAGCGCTCGTGTGGCGGGGAGCTCGTCGAACCGGTCGAGCAGGAACTCGAGCGGCATCAGCGGGCCAGCGTGGCCGCGGCCAGCTCCCCGATGGCGAGGAGCAGCGCCAGCACGAGCAGCACGCCGCTCAGATCGGCGCGCCGCAGTCCGGCGAACGCCGCGCCAGCGAAGTCGGTGTCGCTCACGAGCTCGGCGCCCAACGCCCGGCGAACCAGGGCCGGATCGGCGGGCGTGAGGTCCGACTCGCGCGCGTCGGGACCATACGCCGTCGCGCCGACGGTGTCGGGGCCCAGACGGGTGAACTCGACGCGCGTCGCGCCTTCACGCTCCGTGACGGGGGACTCGCCGCGCGCGAAGCGATTCACGAGCGCATCGATCAGCGGGACGAACGCCGGCGTCGTCGGCAGGGTCGTCCACGTGGTGTCGAACCGGCTCGCCACGAGGACGACGCCCCCGGAGACGATGGCCCACGGCTCGCCGTTCACGCTGGCGAGCGCGACGCTCGAGTCGGCGCCTTCGAGACGGTAGCGGCGCAGCACGCGCGCACCATCGAGACCGGGGAGGGCGGCGCTCGTCACCGGACCGGGGGAGCCCGCGCCCGCGAAGTGCCATCCCACCCCGCGCGCCTGCAGCGCGCGGTTCACCTGGCCGACGAGCGCGGGGTCCGACGGGGGAACGACGATGGACGCCCCCGCGCCCGGGCGATCGGCGAGGGTCACCTCGTCGCCGTCTCGCACGCGATGGGCGGCCTGCAGGACGGCGATCGCCGCCGCGGCAAACAAACCGGCGGCAGGATCGGCGTGAACGCGGGCCGGCGGCACGCTGTGCCAGACGACGAGCCGGCGATCGTCGGAGCGCAGCTCGTCGGGGTCGAGCGTGATCTCGCCGACCCACCACCCCGGACCCGGGTCGGCGAGCGGCAGCGTCACCGCGGCGCCGGGAGCGGCGAGCCCGCGGGCGACGTCGCGGCCGCGCACGCGCAACGTCACCGGAGCGGGCCCGGCCCCGGGGGTCCCCACGACGCTCGCCGTCACCGACCCGCCGGCGACGTGGGCAGCGGTGAGCCCGCGGTTCTGAGGCGCCGGCCGCGGCGCGAGCGCCAGAATTCGCACGCCCGCTGGAACGGTGACGCCGCCGGAAGCGAGGGCGGTGCGCTGCAGGTCGCTGATGACGTGGACTTCGCGCAGCGGCGCCGGCGCGGCGGCGACGACGCGCAGCGCGCGGGTCACCGCGCTCACGAGATCGAGACGGCGCGGATCCGCCGGCGCGCTGTCGACGGCCGCGAGCAGCTCGTCGCGCGCGCCGCCGCGGACGATGCCGTCCGCCAGTACGAGCCAGAGGCGGTCGTCGGGCGACGACCGCCGCAACACCGCGCGGGCGGCGGCCTTCAACCGATCGAGCGTGACCTGCCCACCGACCACCGCTCCGGAAGACAGCGAGTTGTCGAGCACGACGACGAGAGCGCTCGGCGGGTGCGTCGCCCCGCTCGCGTGCGACGGCACGAGCGGGCGCGCGGCGGCGAGGATGACGGCGACGATCAATGCCGTGCGCAGCAGCAACAGCAGCAGATGCCGCAGCCGCATGCGGCGCGCGCTCTTGCGCTCGGCCTCCGACAGGTAGCGCAGCGCCGGGAAGTCCGCCTCGGGCGGCTGGCGCCGCTGGAACAGATGCAACAGCGCCGGGATCGCCGCCGCGGCGAGACCCACGAGCGCCAGTGGGTGCAGGAAAATCACGCGAGGCGGCGCAACACGTGGCCGAACGGCTGATCGGTCGTCACGTGGTGATACGCGATGCCGTGCCGCCGGCACGCGCTGCGCCACGCGGCGATCTCGCGCTCGACCGTCAGACGGTACGCCCGTGCCAGCTCGCGCGGCCGGACGACCAGCCGCTCGTTGGTTTCGGGATCGCGGAACCGGACTTCCGGCGGCCCGGCCAGCTCGCGCTCGCCGAGATCCATGAGATGCAGCACCACGACTTGATGACCGCGATGCCGCAGGTACCGCAGCGCCACGAGCGCGAGCTCGCGCTCGAGCAGCAGATCGGAGACCAGCACGACGAACCCGCGCCGTGCGAGCAACGAGGTGACGTGCCGGAGCGCCGCCTCGGCGGCGGTCCCGCGCCCTTCGGTCGCCGCCACGATGCCGTGCACCAGGCGCCGCCATTGCCCCGTCTTCACGCGCGCCGGAACGACGTCGCGCACCGTCTCATCGAACGTGATCAATCCGGTGGCATCGCGCTGGCGCAGGAGGATGAGCCCGATCGCCGCCGCCAGACGCTGCGCGTACTCGTGCTTGGTCAGCCGCTCCGGCGCCCCGCGCCAGGCCATCGACCGACTGGCGTCGAGCAGGATCATCGCACGCAAGTTGGTCTCTTCCTCGAATTGCTTCACGAACAGCCGGTCGGAGCGGGCGAGCATGCGCCAATCGAGGTAGCGCAGCTCGTCCCCCGGCTGATAGGCACGGTGCTCGGTGAACTCGACCGAGAAGCCGCGGAACGGCGAGCGGTGCAAGCCGGCGAGGTAGCCTTCGACCACCCCCTGAGCCACGATCTCGATCCCTCCCAACCGGGCGACTTCTGCGGGATCAAGCAGGTCGAGGCGTGAGGCGTGGGTCATGGCGTGCGGAAACTAGGGGCGCACATATGTCCATGGTAGAGGACATGAGGAGCCTGGCGGGAGCGGGACAATTTCGCGTAACGTGCAATGTCCCAGTATGTTATGGCGCTCCCGGGCGTGGCATGTGGCGTGCGATTGGCACCAGACTCGGAGGCCATATGCTGACTACTCTCGTATTGCTCGCATCCCTTTCCGGTCCGCCCGCGGCGCCCGCTGCGGCGCGGCTCGACCCGGATCGCTCGCGGGTTTCGGTCTGGACCGATCGCGGCGACGACCCGTACCAGACGGGCCGCAGCGCGCGCGTGTTCGTCCGCGCCGACCGCGACGCCTACGTGACGATCTTCCGGGTCGATACCGATGGACAGATTCGCGTCCTGTTCCCGCACGACCCCTGGGAGGACAACTTCGTGCGCAGCGGCCGGGAGTTCGAAGTCCAGGACACCAGGGATGACGACGCGTTCTCCGTCGACGACTATCCCGGCGTCGGCTACATCTTCGCCGTCGCCTCGCCCGACCCCTTCGAGTACGACGCGATCAGCAGCGGGGATCGGTGGGACTACCGGGCCGTCTCGGACGGTCGCGTACGGGGTGACCCGTACGTGGCGCTCACCGACCTGGCGCAGCGCATCGTCCCGGAGAACGACAACGATTGGGACTATGACCTCGTTCCTTATTATGTCGAGCGGCACTACGACTATCCGCGGTTTCTGTGCTACGACTGTCACAGCTATGCCAGTTACTCGGCGTGGGATCCGTATGCCTATTCCTGCGTCCGCTTCCGGATCGTCGTGTTCGACGACCCTTACTACTACCCCTACCGCTATTACGGGGGCTCCAGGGTCGTCTTTACGCGGCCGTTGCGCCCTGAACCCCGGTTCATTTTCAAGGATCGGGACGGTGTCGGGGACGACCGCTTCGTAACGCATGCACGCGAGCGCGAGCGGCCGGAGAACGACAATACGCGCCGTGGTGTGCGGGGCGTCGACATCGGCGCCCGTGGCTCGATCCCGGTGCCGGCGACCCGTCGTCGCAATTCGGATGACGGCTGGCTGCGGCGGTTCCAGCCCCAGACCGACCGCCCCGGCACTCGGGATCGGGACGGCGATCGCTCGCGCTCCGACCGGCCCGACTGGCGCGGTCGCGGTCCCGACCGGCGCGATGACGGCTCGTCGGCGCAGTCCGACGATCGCGGACGCCGCAACCAGCCCGGTGACGACCAGTCGCGGCGCCAGCCGCCCGACGATTGGCGCGGCCGGCGGCCGAACGATGACCAGCCACGCCAGGCACCGGACGATTGGCGCAACCGGCGTCCCACGAGCGATGACCGGCCACAGCCCCCGCAACAGGATGATGCGCGCGGACGCCGTCCGTCGAGCGACGACCAGAAGCGGCGCCCGCCGCCGGGGGATCAGCGGGACCAATGGCAGGACCGCGGTCAGAACAATGCGAGCCCACCCCGTGAGAGCAACGAAGGGCGGCGCGCCGAGCCGGATCGCGGCCGGAACAATTCGCCGCCCAAGAAGGACGATTCGAACAAGCCGGAAGTGCGGCGTCGCCGGCCCTGATTCTCTCGCAGCACGCTGACGCGCCCGTCCGTGGCTTCCCGCGGACGGGCGCGCTAGCTTTTTTGGCTCGGAGTATCCTTTTCGCCCATACGTCCATCCCCCGGAGCCCCCATGCGGAGTTGGATCGCGATCGCTGTTGCCGGTGCCCTCGCCTGTGGTGGTGGCGGCATGCATACGCAGGCCCCCGTACCGGCGCCCGCTGCGCCGGCCCCCGCTCCGACCGTCACCACGGGTCGCACGGGGGGAGCGGACGCCGTCACCGCGGCGGACGTGCGCCGCCGGATCTCCCTGGTCGCCGACGATTCGATGCGCGGCCGCGCGACGCCCTCCGCCGGCCTCGAGACGATGGCGGGCTACGTCGCTTCCGAGTTTAAGCGCTTCGGGTTGCGACCCATGGGCGACAGCGGCGGCTACCTGCAGCGCTATCCGCTCGAGATCTACCAGTCACGCGGCGACAGCGCCGCCGTCTGGGCGAGCGGCTCGGCACCGCAGCGCTGGACGCTGGGGCAGAACATGAAGTTCCTGCAGGGCCGGCCGATCGCCGATCACGTCGCCGCGACTGCGGTGCTCATCACGGGGACGCCGCAGGCAGGGGGCGGACTCGATTCAGCCACGGTGGCCGGGAAAATCGCCGTGGTGCCGATCGGCGCGACCGGTTTCGCCGGCGCGACGGCGCTGTTGCAGCGGCATCCGGCGGCGATCATCGCGATCCTGGCGCTCCCCGATTCGATCTGGGCTCAGTTCCCGAGCCACGAGTCGGGGATCGAGGTCCGTAATCCCGCCGAGGGAGGCGGGATCACGGTGCCCCCGGTGCTGGTGATCCGCGACAGCACTGCCCGTCCCTGGCTCACGCAGGCCGGCGTGAACCTCGACTCGGCACGCGCGGCGGCGACGGGCGCCCTCACCGCCCGGGCGCTCTCGAGTCTCACCGTCCACGTCATGCTTCCTTCGAAACTGCTGCGCCGGACCAGCGCACCCAACGTCGCGGGCATGCTCGAAGGGTCGGACCCGGTGCTCAAGCATCAATACGTGCTGTTCACCGGCCACATGGACCACATCGGACAGCCGGGGGACGGCGAGGGCTGCGCGGCGAAGGGCGCGGACTCGATCTGCAACGGCGCCGATGACGACGGCTCGGGCTCGGTCGCCGTCCTGGAGCTGGCGCAGGCCTTTTCCAGCGCCGCCGAGCGTCCCAAGCGCTCACTGATCTTCATGACGGTGAGTGGCGAAGAGCGCGGCTTGTGGGGCAGCGCGTATTTCGCCGACCACCCGACGGTGCCGATCGACAGCATCGTCGCCGATCTCAACAGCGACATGGTCGGCCGCTCCGACACCCTGAAGGACTCGATGGCGGTGATCGGGCGCGAGCACTCGGATCTCGGGACGACGCTCGATGCCGTCGCGGCAGCGCATCCCGAGCTGCACATGACGCCGATCGGCGACCGCTGGCCGCAGGAGAACCTCTACTTCCGGTCGGACCACTACAACTTTGCGCGCAAGGGAATCCCGATCCTCTTCTTCACGAGCGGGCTGCACGTCGACTACCACCAGGTCGGCGACTCCCCCGACAAGATCGACGTCGAGAAGGAAGCGCGGTTCGTGAAGCTGGCCTACTATCTCGGGCTGGCAGTGGCGAACGCACCGGTGAAGCCCAAGTGGAATCCCGAGAGCTACCGAAAAATCGTGCAGGGAGGGAACTGATAGCTGTCAGCTGTCAGCTATCAGCCGTCAGCGATGAAACTGGATCTGTACCGCCGCTTCAAGAGCGAATACGTCGCTCCGAAGAATCCAACGCTGATACGCGTTGGATCAGCGCGCTATCTGACTGTCAGCGGGCGCGGGGATCCCAACGGAGCGGGGTTCGGCGCCGCGGTCGGCGCCCTCTACGGCGTCGCGTTCACGATCAAGATGGCGAAGAAGGCCGTGAAGAAGGACTACGTCGTCGCGAAACTGGAAGGGCTGTGGTGGGGCGGCCGGCGCGGCAAGCTGCTGATCGACGCGCCGCGCCGCACGTGGCGCTGGAAGGTGATGATCCGGGTGCCGACCTTCATCACCGCTTCCGACGTGGCACGGGCCAAACGCGAGCTGCTGCGGCGCGCGAAGTCTGGAGGTACGGTGCGGCTCGAGTCGTTACGGGAGGGTCGCGTCGTCCAGCTCTTGCACGTCGGGCCCTATGACCGGGAACACGAGTCGCTGGGGCGCATGGAGGAGTATGCGCGTGCCAACGGAGTGCGCCTCGCCGGCCGGCACCACGAGATCTACCTGTCGGATCCGCGGCGCGTCGCGCCCGCGAAGCTGCGGACTATCCTGCGGCGACCGGTGCGCTAGGCCGTTCCCAGCAACGCGGCGTTCGTCTTCGCGCGCCGCAGCAACCCCAGGAGCGTTTCCATCGCCTGCGACGCCGGCAGCCCCACGAGGCGGCGGCGCAGCTCCTGGCGCGCCGTGACGACCGCCGCGGACGCCAGCAGCTCTTCGCGGCGCGTGCCGCTGGCCGCGACATCCACGGCCGGGTAGACGCGCCGGTCCGCCAGCTCGCGCACGAGTCGCAGCTCGGCGTTGCCCGTGCCCTTGAACTCCTCGAAGATCACGTCGTCCATGCGGCTCTCGGTCTCGACGAGGGCGGTGGCGATCACCGTGAGCGAGCCGCTGTCGGGGACGGCGCGCGCGGCGCCGAACAGCGCCTTCGGCTTCGCCAGCGCATTGGCGTCGATCCCGCCGGACATGGTGCGGCCGCTCGAGCGCCCGGCGGTATTGTGCGAACGCGCCAGCCGCGTGAGCGAATCGAGGACGATGACGACGTCGCGCCCGATCTCCACCTGCCGGCGTGCGTGCTCGAACACCATGTCCGCCACCGCGACGTGGCGCTCGTGGGGCAGGTCGAAGCTCGAGGCGATCACCTCGCCGCGCCCCCAGTCCACCATCTCGCTCACCTCCTCGGGACGCTCGTCCACGAGCAGGATGAGCAGCTCGGCGCCGGGGTGATTGACCGCGACGCCCTCGGCGACGGCCTGCAGCACCGTCGTCTTCCCCGCTTTGGGCGGCGACACGATCAACGCCCGCTGCCCGAAGCCCAGGGGGCACACGAGATCGACGGTGCGCTGGATGTCGGCGACGCGCGCGCTCGACGGACTCGCCGTCTCGAGCAGCAGCGGCCGTGACGGGTGCACGGCGCCGAGTTTCGCGAACTCCGGCCGCTGGGCGAGTCCGTCGAGCGGGCCGCCGTTGACCGCCGTGACGCGCGACCCGTCCCACACCACGAGGTCGCCGCGGCGCAGCCCGGGGAGCCGCACACCGGGATCGCCGCGGGCGGGCAGGTAGCTCTCGGCCGCTCGTCGCAGCGCGCCGCCGCCTTTCGGAGCGGGATCGAACCAGCCGGTGATGGGTGGCAGGGGAGACCTCGAAAGAAAGATACGTTGTCGGTTGTCGGTCGTCAGTCATCGGTCGCAGCGAGACGGCGGGCCGCTTCGCAGCGGACGACCGATGACGGATGACCGACGACCTATATTTCGCCTCTCATGCGCCAATCCCTCATCCGCAACTTCTGCATCGTGGCCCACATCGACCACGGCAAGTCCACCCTGGCCGACCGCCTCATCGAGCTCACCGGCACGCTCGACAAGCGGCTGATGCGGGAGCAGGTGCTCGACACGATGGACCTGGAGCGCGAGCGCGGCATCACGATCAAGCTCAACGCCGTGCGCATGAACTACCACGCGAAGGACGGCCAGATCTACGAGTTGAACCTGATCGACACCCCCGGGCACGTCGACTTTACCTACGAAGTGTCGCGCTCGCTGGCGGCGTGCGAGGGCGCCATCCTCGTGGTCGATGCCTCGCAGGGGATTCAGGCGCAGACGCTGTCCAACCTGTTTCTCGCCCTCGATGCCGGGCTCGAAATCATTCCGGTGCTCAACAAGATCGACCTGCCGGGCGCGGAGCCCGACCGGCGCGCGGGGGAGCTGCACGACCTCATCGGCGCGAAGCAGGAAGAGATCCTGCGCATCTCCGCCAAGGAAGGCACGGGCGTCCCCGACGTGCTCGAGGCGGTGGTGCAGCGCATCCATCCCCCCAAGGGGACCCCCGACGCGGCGCTGCGCGCCCTCATCTTCGACTCCTATTACGACCGCTATCGCGGCGCGATCCCCAGCATCCGGCTGGTCGACGGCACGCTCGCGCCGGGGATGAAGATCGCCTTCGGCGCGCACAGGGACGATGTGTACGAGGTCGACGAAGTCGGGTACCTGCAGCTCGGGCACAAGCCGACCGAGCGGCTGGAAGCCGGCGAGGTCGGGTACTTCATCGCCAACGTGCGCGGCGTGCGCGACACCCGCGCCGGCGACACGGTGCTGGACGCCGAGCATCGTGAGGCGCCCTTGCTCCCCGGCTACCGCGACATCCAGTCGATGGTGTTCGCCGGCCTCTACCCCACGAACGCCGAGCAGTACGAGGAGCTGCGCGACGCGCTCGCCAAATTGCAGCTCAACGACGCGTCGCTGCACTACGAGCCCGAAACGTCGGTGGCCCTGGGCTTCGGCTTCCGCTGCGGCTTCCTCGGGCTGCTGCACATGGAGATCGTCCGCGAGCGGCTGGAGCGCGAATTCGATCTCGACCTGATCTCCACCGTCCCGAACGTCGAGTACCACGTCTACAAGACGGACGGCGCGCTCGAGGTCGTGGAGAATCCCAGCTCGATGCCGCACGGCTCGGGAGTGGAGCGGATCGAAGAGCCGTTCGTCAAGGCGCGGATTCTGGCGCCGGCGGAGTACATCGGTGGGGTGATGAAGCTGGGGCAGGAACGGCGCGGCGTGTACCAGGGGATGCACTACGTCGACCCCACGCGCGTCGAGTTCACCTTCGAGTTCCCGCTCGCCGAAATCATTCTCGACTTCTACGACAAGTTGAAGACGATCAGCCGCGGCTATGCATCGCTCGACTACGAGTTCCTGGGCTACCGCTCGAGCGAGCTCATCAAGCTCGACATCCTCTTGAACGGCGAGCCGGTCGACGCCTTCAGCGTGATCATCCACACCGACAAGGCGTACGAGTGGGGCCGCAAGATCGCCGAGAAGCTGAAGGAGATGATTCCGCGCCAGCTGTTCGAGGTGATCATCCAGGCCGCGATCGGGACCAAGGTGATCGCGCGGGAATCGATTCGCCCGCTGCGCAAGAACGTGCTCGCCAAGTGCTACGGCGGCGACGTCACCCGCAAGCGCAAGCTGCTCGAGAAGCAGAAGGAAGGAAAGAAGCGCATGAAGCAGGTGGGAACCGTCGAGATCCCGCAGGAGGCGTTCCTGGCGGTGCTGCAGGTTGACTAGTCCCACTCTCGTGATTCAGACGGCGTTCCTCGGCGACGTCGTGCTGACGACGCCGCTGCTCGCGGTACTCGCCGAGCGGCACGGGCCGGTGGACGTGGTGACGACGCCGGCGGCCACCCCGCTGCTCGAGACCCACCCCGCCGTGCGGCGCGTCATCCCCTACGCCAAGCGCGGGGCCGACCGCGGGATCGCGGGAATCCTCAGGCTGGGACGGGCGCTGCGTGCGGAGCGGTACGCGTTCGCGTACCTTCCCCACCGCTCGTTGCGCAGCGCGGCTCTGGCGCTCGTCGCGCGCATTCCGCGGCGCATCGGCTTCGCGGACGGGTGGCGGCTGCTGTACACCGGCTCGCGCCGGCGCCCGGCGACGGGTCATGAGGTCGACCGCCTGCTGGCGCTGGCAGACGTCGCGCCGCACCACCAGACGGCCCCGACGCTCGGTCTCACCGCCGCCGATGTCGCGGCGGCAGAAGCGGCGCTCAGGGCCGGTGGCATCACCGGGGCGTTCGTCGCGCTCGCGCCAGGATCGATCTGGGGCAGTAAACGGTGGCCGCACTACACGGCGCTCGCCGAGCGGCTCGCCGATCGCGCGGGGATCGTGGTGGTGGGCAGCGCGGAGGACGCCGCGCTGGGAGAGGAGATCGGCACGGCGGTCGGGCGGTCGGGCGGTCGGTGCGTCACGCTTTGCGGGCCACTCACCTTGCGGCAGTCGGCGGCGGTGATACGCAAGGCGGCCGTACTCGTGACCAACGACAGCGCGCCGCTGCACTTCGCCCAGGCGGTGGCGACGCCGACCGTCGCCATTTTCGGGCCGACGCTGCCGTCGTTCGGGTTCGGACCACGCGGGCCCCGGGATCAAGCGCTGGGTGTCGACGGCCTCGCGTGCCGACCCTGCTCGGCGCACGGCCCGGCGCGCTGCCCGCTGGGCCATCACCTGTGCATGCAGTCGCTCCGCGTGGAGGACGTGCTGCACGCAATCGAGGAGACCGGTGCGCTACATCGTCGGGATTGACCTCGGCGGGACGAACATCGTCGCCGGCACGGTGTCGGAGGACGGCAGCGAGATTCTCGGCGTGCTGTCCGAGCCGACCGGCGCCGAAGGCGGCGCCGACGCCGTCGTGGACCGCATCGTCCGGCTCGCGAAGAAATCGATCGCGGCGTCCAAGGTGAAGGAGATCGCCGGGGTCGGAATCGGCTCCCCCGGACCACTCGACACGAAGACCGGCGTCGTGCTGCTCACGCCGAATCTCGGCTGGGTCAACATGCCGCTGCGCGACCGCGTCGTCGCGGGTCTCAGTCTCCCCGCGACGCTCGACAACGACGCCAACTGCGCCATCTACGGCGAGTGGTGGCGCGGGGCGGCGCGCGGCGTGAATCACGTCGTGGGACTCACGATCGGAACCGGAATCGGCGGCGGCATCGTCCTCGACGGCGACGTCTACCGCGGCGCCTCCGACATCGCCGGCGAAGTCGGTCACATGACGATCGATTCGACCGGACGACTCTGCAAATGCGGCAACTACGGCTGCCTCGAGGCGTACGCGTCCGGTCCCGCGATCGCGGCCCGTGCGACCGAGGGCATCGCAGCCGGCGCCGACACGTCCCTGCCCCGCTACGTCAACAACGACCTGTCGAAGGTCACGGCCCAGGTGGTGTACGAAGCGGCGCACGACGGCGACGATTTCGCCCTCGAGGTGGTGCGCGACACGGCGAAGTTCCTCGGCGCCGGGATCGGCAGCCTCATCAACATCTTCAACCCGCAGGTCGTAGTGATCTGCGGCGGCGTCACCCTGGCGGGCGACAAGCTCTTCGTCCCGCTGCGCGGCGAGGTCAAGCGCCGGGCCTTCAAGCCGGCGGTCGACGTGTGCCGCATCCTCCCCGGTGAGCTCCCCGGCACGGCCGGGGTCTATGGCGCCGCGGCGGTGTTCGCCAAGATGACCTGGGGCCGCGTGTGAACCAGCTCGGGGTCGTGGGGACGATGGTGTGGGACACCATCCACGACCGCGACCCCGCGCAGCGCGCCATCGAAGAGTGGGGCGGCATCGCGTACGCCCT
Source organism: Gemmatimonadales bacterium (assembly GCA_035262265.1). Taxonomy (GTDB): domain Bacteria; phylum Gemmatimonadota; class Gemmatimonadetes; order Gemmatimonadales; family GWC2-71-9; genus DASTHG01. Next base: position 1,155 of record DATFTG010000179.1, on the reverse strand, counting down.
CGAGGCGCTCGACGCCACGCTCCCAGACGACTGGGCGATCGTGCCGCTGATCAAGGTAGGGCGCGACCTGTCGCGCGAGGCCGCGACGTTTCTCAGGGAGATTCGTCATGTCGCGCCCGGCGCCCGGTTCATCGAAGTCCCCGAGCCCAACAACCGCGTCACGCTGCGTTACGAATCCTCCGACCGGCGCTGCGAGCGAGTCACGGGCGGCGTTCCCGGCTGGACCTGGCCGGAGCTCGGCCCCCTGGTGCGCGATCTCGATGCGCTGTACGTGAATTTCATCGCCGGATGGGAGATGACGCTCGAGACGGCACAGCTGCTGCGCCGTGGTTTCCCGCGGCCGATGTACGCCGATCTGCACAGCCTCTTTCTGGGACGGCTCGACGACGGCACGCGAGTGTTGCAGCCGCTCCCCGGCGTCGCCGGGTGGTTCTCCTGCTTCGACACCGTGCAGCTCAACGAGGACGAGTTCTCGCAGGTGTCGCCCGACCCCATGACCGCGGCCGCGCTCGCGCTCGGCACCGAGTGCCGCTCGCTCATCGTCACCCTGGGGCCGCGCGGAGCAGTGTACTTCGTGGCGGCGGGGAGCGCCCGCGGCGGGACGGGACCCGTCCGCACCGCCCGGATCGGACTCGATCCCGGCGACGCCGCTCCGCCGTCGGGCGGCGATCCGACCGGCTGCGGCGATGTTTTCGGCGCGGTGGCGTGCGCGCGTCTCCTCACGGGATCGTCCCTCGAGGACGCGGTGCGCTCGGCCTGTCACCTCGCCTCGCGCAATGTCACCTACCGCGGCGCACGGGGGCTACGCGATCATCTGCTGGGGCGTCTCGCCTCGGTATGACGAGACTGGTCGACGTACCCGCGCAGTTCGACGACCGCTCCTTCGATCAGTTCGCCGCATCCTACAGCCGGGCGCGCGCCGAAGGCGGGCGGCTGCTGTTCGACGCGCACGCCGTCGAGTGGGCGTCGCCGTACGGGCTCGTCGGACTGCTCGCCGCCGGACACGCGGCGCGCGCCGCCGGCGGCGAAGTGCCGTTGCTCACCGCGCCGACCGCTCCCGAAGTGCTGAGCTACTGGGGACGCGCCGGCTTTTTTCTCGCCGCCCGCGACCTGTTCGAAATTCACGGCAAGGTGCCGCGCGCGAAGCCCGCGGCG
>DATFTG010000178.1:0-6372 GCA_035262265.1 Gemmatimonadales bacterium | reverse complement strand
TCCCCTACCGTCTCTGTGGGATGGGGCGGTGTGGTGGTGACCCTCGGCGCCGCTCTCGTCCCCATTCTCTTTACCTACGGCGGCTGGCAGCAGACCAACTTCATCGCCGAAGAGATCATCGCGCCGGAGCGCAATCTGCCGCGCGCCCTCGTCCTCGGGGTGGTCGGTGTGGTCGCGGTGTACCTGCTCGCGAACATCGCATATCTCCGCGTCCTCGGCCCCACGGGTCTGGCGCGGAGCACGGCGCCCGCCGCCGACGTGATGCGCGGGCTGCTCGGCCCCGCGGGTGCGACGATCATCTCGGCCGGCATCACGGCGTCGACCTTCGGTTTCTTGAACCTCGTGATCCTCGTCACGCCGCGCGTGTTCCAGGCGATGGCGGCGGACGGCGTGTTCTTCCCCCGGCTCGCCGCGCTGCACCCCGTGTATCGCACCCCGACTGCCGCGATTCTCTTGCAGAGTGTGTGGTCGATCATCCTGACGTTGAACAAGAGCTTCACGGCGCTGGTGGATTACGTCGCGTTCGGCGACTGGATCTTCTTCGGCCTGACGGTGGTCGGGCTGTTCATCTACCGCTCGCGCGGCGGCGAACCCCCGCCATTTCGCGCGCCGGGGGGCAAGTGGGTGCCGGGGTTCTTCGTGGCCGCGGCTGCTTATGTGGTGGCAAGCTCGGTGGGGGCGAATCCGGGAAATGCGCTGATCGGGACAGGGCTCATCCTGCTCGGGGTGCCTGTGTACTGGTATTGGAGGAGTAGGACCTTCACTACTAGACGCATAGACGCACAGGGGTGAACAGCTTTCAGAGAACAGGTATACCCATTCACCGACCGCTGTTTTCCCCTGTGCGTCTATGCGTCTAGTATTGGTTGTTCTGCCGTCCATTGGCTGATGAGGTGCCGAGTGATGCGTACGTACACGATGCTTGTTCTGATCACTCTACTCGCCGCGTGCGGCAGTGATTCGACTGGTCCCGGGACGTCTCCCCTCACCGTAACGACCACTGATCCCTCCGGCGATACCTACGGCTCTCTCGCCGTTCAATGGGATCTCACCGCCCTCACCCTCACGCGCGACACCGGCGGCATCGACTTCGCGATCGACCTCACGTCCAATGCGCTGTCGCCGGTGTCGGGGGATTCGGACGCGGTGTACGGAGAGATCGACTTCGACACTGACCAGAGCGCCACCACCGGGACGACGTCGTACGTGGACGTGTTCGGCCCAGGGTCGTCCGGGATGGGCGTGGACTACGTCGTCGATCTGTTCGATTACACCCCGGACTCGCTCGTCCCCGTGCTGCGCTACAATCCGAGCGACTCCACGTACGCTACGGTCTACTCGTTCCGCCCCGCGTTTTCGGGGAAGCGGATCTCGGGGCGCATCCCGCGCAGCGCGCTGGGCGGCGACGACGGATTTCTCAATGCGGCGATCATTGTGGGGACACTACGAGAGCCGACGGATATCGCGCCCAATAGCGGACATCTGAAAGTGGGAGGGACGGGAACGGCGGCATCAAAAGCAGGAACAATCACTGCTAGACGCATTAGACGCACAGGGGAGAACAGATGGTAGAGAATGGGTTTCCCTGTTCTCGCCAAACTATTCTCCCCGGTGCGTCTATCGCGTCTAGTCTATGCCTTTTCTTGTGTTAAGTACTCTTCTCTGTACATCCGTATCAACTCAAAAAAGTAGGACAGTGCCAGGGGTCCGATAAGGAGCCCCAGCAATCCGAAGTACGGCACCCCCGCCAGCGCGCCCACCAGTGTGACGAGCGGGTGAATGTTCGCCCATTTGCGGAAGATGATCGGCCGCACGATGTAGTCGACGTTGCCGACCACGGCGATTCCCCAGATCGCGAGCCCCACGCCCCAGCCCCAGTGGCCGCTGATCGCCAGCGCGATCGCGCCCGGTCCCCACACGAGGCCGCTGCCCACCACCGGCAGGATCGCGAACACCATCGTCACCACGCCCCAGAACACGGCGTTGGAGAGACCGGTGACGGCGAACCCGAGCCCCACGGCGACGCCCTGGATCGCCGCGACGAGTCCGGTGCCGACGACGGTCGAGATCGTGACGTTGCGAAACCGCAGCCGCAGCTCGTCGGTGTTCTTGCCGGAGAAGGGGATGTAGGGGCGTACCGAGTCCCACACCTCGCCCGGGCGCAGCAGCAGATAGTAGAGGCCGAAGAGGGAGATCACGAGGTTCAGCACCAGCCGCGTGGCGGTGCCGATGAGTCCGAAAGCGGAGCTGCCGATCCACGACACCACTTTGCCGCCGAGATCGGCGAGCTGCGGCCCGATCGCCACGCCCCGGATGTGCAGCTGGGCGATGCGGCCGAGCAGCGGGCTCGCGGCGACGCCGCTGGCGATGTCCTGCGCCTGTCCGACGAGCATCCCGGCGAACGACACCCCCGGCACCACGATGAGGAAGAGGGCGATCACGATCACCAGCGCCGCCGAGAGGCGCGGGGTGGTGCGGCGCGCCAGCCAGTCGTGCACCGGTTGGAACACGACGTAGAGCACCGGAATGCCGACGAGGCCGGTCGCGAACGGGGTGAGGGCGACGAGCAGCGCGACCCCGAGCGCGAACAGCAGAATCGCGGCGCGCTGGTGGTTGGTGTCGAGGAAGGGCATGGCCAAGACTAGGTGGCGCTTGCGGCTCGCGCCAGACCAGCGGGTTGGTGACGGCGGTTACTTGCCGGCCCGCTCGCGGAAGGTTCCTTTGGTGGGCCTGAACGACGGAGGTAGCCGCATGGAATGGCGCATCGTGGGGCTCAACTTTCTCTATGCCACCCTGGGCGTGGTCCTCATGTACGTCTCGTACCGCGTGTTCGACCTGCTGACGCGCGGCGTCGATTTTCCCGCCGAGCTGAAGCGCGGCAACATCGCGGTCGCGATCTTCATCGGCTCGCTGTTCATCGCCATCGCGATCATCATCGGCAGGGCGCTCAACTGAAGCTCGTGCTCGCCGCCGTCCTGGTTGCGCTCGGGTGCGCGGCGCGTCTCGACGGTCAGCGCGCCCGGGACGCGGACCGCTTCGATCCGACGTTCCGCAAGTACACCAAGCGGTTCTTCGGTCCCGCGTTCGACTGGCGGCACTTCAAGGCGCAGGGGCTCGCCGAGAGCGGTCTCGACACCGCCGCGCGCAGCCGCAACGGCGCGCAGGGCATCATGCAGCTGATGCCCAACACGCTTGCGGCGATTCGGTCGCACGCCAGGGATCTGGATTCGGTCGTCGACCCCGAGCTCAACATCGCGGCGGGGATCAAGCACGATCGCGCGCTGTGGGTGATGTGGCCGCAGGCCGCGACCATTGAGGATCAGCGCTGCTTCATGTTCGCGAGCTACAATGCCGGGTTGATTACGATTCAGCGGGCGTCGCGCGTGGCACGCCGTCGCCGTCTCGACCCGACGCAGTGGCAGAGCATCGTCCAGGTGTCGGCCCTCGTGTACCGCTGGCGCCAACGGCAGACGTTGCACTATTTGCGCGTGCTCGAGGGGTGGTTCGACCAGCTCGACGAGCGCGGTCGGCTGGTGCGGCGTCAACCGTCCTAGTCGTCACCGCGCTCAGGACACTAGGGGTGGTGCTCTTCGTGCCCGGGCAACTCCGGGTGCGCATCCATCATGTGCTCGTGCATCTCCATTATGTCCGCCCATCCATCCACCCGGCCGCGCTGCGCGCTGTCGGCTTGCTGCGCGGCGAGCGGAGCAGCGACCAGGAGCGCGAGCAGCAATCTGCGGGCCGTCATGAGATCTTCGTCCTCGTGGATGAATGGTGGAATGCGACACCGTAACCTAACTTCACGCCTTCGAACCCGCGCTGCGAGGTTAAAAAGTTCGTGAAGATGCTTCCGACTCTCGGCGTCGTACTCGGTGCGGCGCAGCGCGCCGCGCGGCGCTTCCCGCTCGTGCTCGGCTGCGGCGTCATCGCGGCGATCACCGGGATCCTGTTCGTCGACAACCACTCCGAGGAAGCGCCGTACATCCGGCTGCTCGCCGCCGCGACGCTCGGCCTGCCGTTGCTCTTCGCCCTGACGCTCACCGGCGAGCGGCGCTTCGCACCCGGTGATGCGCGCCGTTGGGTGGCGCAGGGGATCGGCGTCGCGGTCCTCGTGGCGTTCTGGGCGGCGTGGCCGCACTGGCCCGAGCCGGTGCAGGTGGGGCGCTACTTCGAGCTGAGCGTCTCCTTCCACCTGCTCGCGGCGTTTCTGCCGTATGCCGGGATCGACGAGCCGAACGGCTTCTGGCACTACAACAAGGCGCTGATCATCCGGTTCGTGATGGCCGGCGTGTTCGCCGCTGTCTTGTTCGGCGGACTCAGCCTCGCCTTCGCCGCGCTCGACAAGCTGCTCGGTGTCGATGTGCCGAACGAAGCCTACGGGCGCCTGTGGATGGTGATGGCGTTCGTGTTCACGACGTGGTTCTTCGTGGGCGGCGTGCCCGACGACCTGGCGGCGCTGGAGCACGAGCGGGACTACCCGGCGGTGCTCAGGGTCTTCGCGCAGTACGTGCTGGTGCCGATCGTCGTCATCTACCTCGTGATCCTCACGCTCTATCTCGGCAGGGTGCTGATCGAGCGGCAGTGGCCCAGCGGCTGGATCGGCTATCTCGTGTCGAGCGTCGCCACCGCCGGCATCCTGGCGTGGCTCCTGGTGCGGCCGCTCGAGGATACGGAGCACCGCTGGGTGCGGACGTACACACGCGGGTTCTACCTCGCGATTCTCCCGGCGATCGTGATGCTGTGGCTGGCGATCGGAAAACGCGTGGCGCAATACGGGGTCACCGAGCGGCGCTACTTCATGATCGTGCTGTCGCTGTGGTGGGCGGGGATCGCGATCTACTACACGCTCGGCAAATCCCGCAACATCAAGGTGATCCCGGCATCGCTCTGTGTGCTTGGGCTCGTCACGTTCCTCGGGCCCTGGGGAGCGTACCGCGTGTCGCTCGCGAGTCAGCGAGGCCGGCTCGACCACCTCGTGGCGCAGTACGGACTGCGGCCGAGCGCGTCACCGCGCGAAGTCCCGTTCGACGACCGCAAGGAGATCGCGGCGACACTGCGCTATCTGCTCGAACGGGGTGACGGCAAAGCGATCGCGGCGCGCTTCGGTGGGTCGGCGGCCGCGAAACCGGTGGACGTGGAGTCGCGCGTTCGCTCGATCATGGCGAGTCTGGGCGTCGCGTATGTCAATCAATGGCAGAGCTCGGAGAACACGGAGACGCTGTCCCTCACAGCCACGTTCGACAGCACGCCGATCAAGATCGCAGGTTATACGTACGTGCTGCACCTCGCGCCACGATCGTTTGGAGATTCCGTAGAGGTCGAGCCCGGCACGTTTGTGTCCTATAAGAAGGAACAGAACGCGTTCCAGGTCACGACGCATGGTCGATCGGTGCTCGACATTCCCTTGCAACCATTGCTCGATCGGGCCGTAGCGTACCGGCGGAAGGGCGGCAACGACTCTCGCGTGCCGATATCAGTGCTGCGAGAGGAGGCGGTCGCGGGATCGGCGGCCGGGGAGTTGTATTTCACCTACTTCTTTGCGTCGCAGCAAAAGGGGAAGTGGGAGATGACCACGTATAGCGGGGAGCTGTACCTGCGGTTAGCCAACGGCGTAAGAGGTGAGAAGTAAGAGGGGAGAGGCAAGCGCCGGCCTCTCACCTCTCACCTCTCACCTCTCACTTCTCACGCCGTTGGTCTCATGGGCGATCTCGCAGCGGATAGGCGCAGCGGGCGCCGAGTGGGTGAGGGCGCCGATCGCGATGAGGTGGGCGCCCGCGTCCGCATAGCGGCGCGCATTCTCAGGAGTAATCCCGCCTGAAGCCTGGATCGTCACCGCCGGACCCGCGCGTCGCGCCCAGGCCGCGAGCTGCTCGGGGGGCTGGTTGTCGACCAGGAGATGCGTCACCCCGGCGGCCAAGGCCTGTTCGAGCTGGCCTTCGGTTTCCACCTCCACAATCACCGGTGGTCCCGGTGGGGCACGACGCAGCGCCGCCGCGAGAGAATTGCCGTCTCGCGCCAACAGCTCCCAGTGATTGTCCTTCCAGAGAATCGCATCCGACAACGAGGCGCGGTTGTCCACGCCGCCCCCCACACGTACCGCGTACAACTCGAGCTCGCGCAACCCAGGCGTCGTCTTCCGGGTGTGGGTGATCCGGGCCGGCGTTCCCGCGACAGCGTCCACCGCGCGACGCGTCAGCGTGGCGACCCCCGAGAGACGCTGGATGAAGTTCAGGGCTACGCGCTCGCCGGCGAGTAGGGTGCCGGCATTTCCTGTAACAGTGGCGATCACATCATCGGGTGCGGCCCAGTCCCCCTCCGTGATTTCCGGGGTGAGCCGCGACCGGGGATCGAGCTCGTGAAAGACGCAGGCGA
>DATFTG010000177.1:0-2226 GCA_035262265.1 Gemmatimonadales bacterium | reverse complement strand
CCGCGGAATTCGCGCGCGCGGACGGCGCGACCGTCGTGTTCGAGCCGGTCAACCAGATCGGCCGCGCCCGCAACGCCGGCGCCGCCCGGGCGAACGGCGACTGGCTGGTGTTCGTCGACGCGGACTCGCAGCCGAGCCATGCGTTGTTCGATGAGGTCGCCGCGACGATCGCCGACGGGCGATGCATCGCCGGCGGCTGCACGTTGCGGCTCGACACCCGGCGCTCCGGCGTGAGCTTTTTCGTCTCAGTATGGAATGCGATCAGCCGGATTCGCGGTTGGGCAGCCGGCTCGTTCATGTTCTGCGAATCCTCGGCGTTCAGGCAGATCGGAGGCATCAGTCAAGAGATGTACGCTGCCGAGGATATCGAGCTCTTCCGGCGCCTCAAGCGCCTGGCGCGCGAGCGAGGCCGCACCATCGTGATCCTGCACCGCCATCCGCTCGCGACGAGCGACCGCAAGGTGCATCTCTATACGATCCGCGAGCATCTCGCCTTCTTCCTGAAAATAGGGACCTCGCGCGGACGGGTGCTGCACGACCGCGATGCGTGCTTTCCGTGGTACGACGGCCGCAGGTAGTTACGCTCTGTTACACTCCGCGCAGCACCGTTCAACTATAGTTCCGCGCATCGTCTTGCTTTCGAGTTCTTCCCGAGTGCGTCTGTCGATCCTGATCGCCGCGTCGCTGTTCGCGCTGTGCGGCTGCGTCAACAAACCCGACCCACCCAGCGAGGCCCCGTCCGGAGTCACCGCGGCTAATGGGGACGGCGTGATCCTCATGACCTGGGACATGCTGCCCGCCCTGACGTACTGGATTTTCTACGCCCAGGGGAGCTCGGTGTCGCCCGGACAGCTCGGATCGATCGCGATCAAGAACGCCGTATCCCCGCGCGCGGTCACTGGGCTCCTCAACGATACGGACTACGCGCTCGTCATGAACGCGAGCAATCAAGGCAGCGCCGCCGGTCCGAATTCACAGGTGGTGATGGGGAGGCCGCGGCTTGCCGGAAACTTCTGGACGCAAGGCTCGGTGCAGGGTACGCATAACCTGAACGCGCTTGCGTTCAACGGCACCGGTCGGTACGTCACCGTCGGCGACGGGACGACGATATTCGCGGGCGATTTCAATTACGGACACACCAATCCGGTGGGGGTGACGCAGTGGTTCGACCGCACCACCAACCCCGCCATCACCTGGTTCCCCGGCGACGGCACATCGACGACAGTCCCGCCGATCCCCGCAGACTATAAGGCGGTGATCTTCAACGGGTCGTTTGTCGCGCTGGGGGCGACCGGCGAAGTGGCGTTGAGTGCCGATGGGGTGAACTGGGCCCCTCAGCATGCGGTCTTGGCTGCTGGCGGCGTCAGCGGCCTGACCGGCCTCGCGTTCGGAAACATTCAAGGAAACGGGACCTACATCGCCGTTGGTAGCGGCGGACAGATCTACACGACCAACGCCTTGACCCAGGATTGGACACTGGACACGTCGGGGATCACCACGAGCGACCTGACCAGCATCACTCTTCTAAACCAGGGTTTCTTCGTCACGGGCAGCAACGGAACCTTGCTTCACAACCCGGGCGATGGAACCGGTTGGAGTCCGGTTTCGACCGGCGTGACGACCACGCTCCGCGCAACGGCGTTCATGCAGAACGCCCCGTTGCTGTCGCCGCCGTCCATTCAATCGATTCGCTATGTCGCAGTAGGCGACAGCGGGACCATCCTCACCAGCACCGACGCCACCGTGGCGACCGCCTGGACTGTCGCCCCTCCTTCAGCGTTCACTCCAGCGCCCCCGGTCCAGAATCTGCTCGCTGTGACCGTCGGCGGTGCCACGGGAACGCGCTTCCTCGCTATCGGGCAGGGCGGCGTCGCGGTGTTCGGCGACAGCGTGATCAACGACGCCACCGGTGTCCCGCAACCGGTCAACCCCATTCAATGGTCGGTCGCTTCTCAGCCTGCGACAGGAGATTTCTCGAGCGTCCACTTCTTCACCGGGCAATACCTCACGGTGGGAGCTGCCGGGGCCAACGCCGTGTCGCACTAGGCTTTTCGCGTATAGAATTCCTCTCGGGGGAAATCCAAAGGAGAGGAACGTGGCCAAGCTGAATATCAACGGCAGGACGAGCGACGTGCAGGTGGAGCCGGGCACACCGCTGTTGTGGGTGATCCGGGAGCAGGTCGGTCTCACTGGAACCAAGTACGGCTGCGGGGTCGCGCAGTGCGG
>DATFTG010000176.1:0-28777 GCA_035262265.1 Gemmatimonadales bacterium | reverse complement strand
AGGTCGATCGGGGAACGATGCTCGCGTCGATCGAAGCCCGCGCGCCCTACCTCGACCGCGAAGTGCTGGAGCTCGCGCTGCCGGCCGCGGCGTCGCTCAAGGTGCGGGGGGTCACCACCAAAGCGATATTGAAAGCGGCCGCGCGGGGTATAGTCCCCGAGCAGGTGATTCGCCGCCGGAAGCGCGGGCTGTCGGTGCCCGTGGCGCGCTGGTTGAACGAAGGGCTGGCGGACGTGGCCGATCGCCACCTCGCGCGACCGCGCCTGTTCCCCGCCGCTCCCACGGCGACGCTCCTGGCCGAGCATCGGGCCGGCAGTGCCAATCATGCCCGCAAGTTGTGGCCGCTGTTGATGGCCGAGTTGTGGGCCGAACGGTGGAATGTGGAGCCATGAACCGGACTGACGCCCTCGCCCTGATGGAGCAGCACACGCAGAACCCCGCCCTGCGCCAGCATATGCTGGCGGTCGAAGCGACGATGCGCGCGTACGCGGGGAAGTATGGGGGCGACGCGGACGCCTGGGGGGTGGTCGGCCTGCTGCACGACTTCGACTACGAGACGTACCCGAACCACGAGCATTCCCCGACTGACGGACACCCGGCCTGGGGTGTCAAGCTGCTGCGCGAGCGAGGTCTCTCCGAAGACCAGTGCCGGGCGATCCTCGGCCACGCGAGCTATTCCGGCGTGTCGCGCGAGTCGGCGATGGCCAAAGCGCTGTTCGCCGTCGACGAGCTGTGCGGCTTCCTGGTCGCCTGCGTGCTGGTGCGTCCCTCGCGGAGCTTCGCCGATCTCGAGGTGTCGTCGGTGAAGAAGAAGTTGAAGGACAAGGCGTTCGCCCGGGGCGTGAACCGCGACGACGTCCGTCAGGGCGCCGAGGAGCTCGGCGTTCCGATCGACGATCACATCGCCGCCTGCATCGCAGCCTTGCGGCCGGTGGAGCAAACGCTCGGGTTGGGGTGACCGCTTCTTCTTCGCGCGCGGTGCTCGTCGCCGATGCGCAGCAAGACGAGCTGGCGTTCGCCGTCGAGCGCACCGCCAGCGCGCGCGCCATCGCCGGCAATTCGATCGAGCACTTCCCCGACAGCCCGGCCGCGCTGGACGCGATCATCGCCCTGATCAGCGGCGCCCGGGGCTGGGTGCACTTCGAGAATTACATCATCCGCGACGACCGCACGGGACGGCGCGTCGCCGAGGCGCTGATGGAGCGCGCGGGCGCGGGCGTGCGGGTGCGGGTGCTGTACGACGCCCTCGGCTCCGTCGGGACGGGGTACCGCTTCTGGCGCGCGCTGCGGCGCTCCGGGGCGGAGGTGCGCGCCTTCCATCCGATTCTCTCCGGGCACCCCTTCGACATCTTCGTGCGCGATCATCGCAAGGTCGTCGTCGCCGACGGGGCGCGGGCCATGGTGGGAGGCTTGTGCATCGGCAACGAATGGGCGGGCGATCCCGCGACCGGCCGGGAGGCGTGGCGCGACACGATGCTGCGCGTCTGTGGGCCCGCAGCCGCGGCCCTCGACCGCGCCTTCGCGGAGGTGTGGCAGGCGGCCGGCCCCGCGATCGCCCCGGAGGAGCTGGCTGCCGATCCCGCCGAGTGCGGCGGCTGCGCCGTGCGCGTCGTGGGCGGCGTGCCGTTCGAAGGGCGTATTTATCGCACCACCCAGGTCATCGCCGCGGCGGCGCGCGAGCGGCTGTGGATCACCGACGCCTACCTCGTCCCGCCCGCTCCGTTGTACGCGGCGCTGCTCGACGCGGCCAAGAGCGGCGTGGACGTCCGTCTCCTCGTCCCGGGCGCGACCGACCTGCGGGCCCTGCAGCGCTTCACGCGCGTCGGCTACCGCGAGCTGCTGCACGCCGGCGTGCGCGTGTTCGAGTGGCTGGGACCGATGATTCACGCCAAGACGCTGGTCGCGGACCGGCGCTGGGCGCGCGTCGGCTCGAGCAATCTCAACGTGTCGAGCCTGCTCGCCAACTACGAGCTCGACCTCATCGCCGACGACACCACGACCGCGGACCAGCTGGCGGCGCAGTTCCGGCGCGATCTGCAGGAGAGCCGTGAGATCGTGCTGCAGCCGCGGCGTCTGCGCCTGCCGCCGCGACTCGTCGGAGCGGCCCCGGAGGCGCCGAAGGAGCCGCGCGGCAAGCGCTCGCGCTACGAGCTCGGCGCCGTGGCCGTGGTGGCGCTGCGCCGCGTCGCCGGCGGGCTGCGTCGCGCGCTCGCCGTGACCGCCGCGCTCGCCTTTCTCATCATCGGCGTCCTGCTGCTGGTCTTCCCCCGCGTCACCGGCGCCGTCGTGGCGACGCTGGCGTTCTGGCTCGCCCTGGGGTTTGCCGTATATGGATTTGGCAAGCGTCGGGCGCGGGATCGGGACGATGGGGACTGAACCGCAACGCCCCAATGGGGATGCGCGTAATCCCCAGGAAGTGGGGGACGCTGCCCTCGTGGCACGGGCTCGGAGCGGCGATCGCGAGGCCTTCGGGCTCCTGGTTGACCGATACGCCGATCAGGCCCGCCGGGTCGCTCGAGCGGTGTTGCAGGATCCCGACGACGCGGATGACGCCGCGCAGGATGCCTTCCTCGCCGCTCTGGTGAAACTCGACCAGTACGACAGCGCCCGGCCGTTCGGTCCCTGGTTGATGCGGATCGTGGCCAATGCGGCGACGGACCGGCGGCGGCGGCGCAAGGTGCGCAGCGCGGTGTCGCTGGATGAAGGACTGGTGGCCGGAGGGGCGCGGCCCGACGTCCTGGCCGAGCGCGAAGTCCTGCTCGGTCGCCTGCGCGTCGCGCTGGACGAGCTGCCCGAGCGGCGGCGTCTCGCCGTCGTGCTGTTCGACGTGGAGGGCTATTCTCACGCCGAAATCGCCCAGGTGCTCGGCATTCCCGAGGGCACCGTGCGATCGGAAGTGTTTCATGCGCGCCGCAAGTTGCGGGCGCTGCTGGCGGACTGGAGGGATGACGGATGACCGAGTCACACACGCCGTTCGACCATCGACCCGACGCTCGTCTGGGCGCGGCCCTGCGGGCGGCGTTGGACCCGCCGCAGGACCGGGCGGCGTTCGTCGCGCGGGTCCTGGCCGGCGGGGCTCGGACCCCGGCTCATCCCGTGGAGCACCTGCTCGCGCGCTGGGCGGCCCGCGGCATCGTCGTGGCCGCCGCGGCGGCGTTCATCGCCGGGCTGGTGATCGGCCGGGCGCGCACCTCGGTCGAGCCGTCCGTGTCGGACGATCCCGGTGCGATGATCGCCGACGTGCAGTCGGAGCCCAATTTGCTGCTCGTCGCGACGGGGCGCTGACCGGATGTTCAGTCAATCGCGGGCCTGGGCGGCGGCGCTCCTCGTCGCCGTCTTTCTCGCCGGCGGGGCGACCGGCTGGGCGGTGTCGCGCGCCACGCTCGTCATGATGCCGCCGCGCGGCGGCGGCCCCGACGCCCTCACCGCCTACCTGGCGCGCCGCCTCGATCTCGACGCCGCCCAGCAGGACGCTGTCCGGGCGGTACTCACCCGTCATCACGCCGAGATGGAGGCGATCATGAGCTCGGTGCGGCCGCGGCTCGACTCCCTGCGCACCACGGTGCGCGCCGAGATCACGGCGCAGCTCACCCCGCCGCAGCGGGAGCGCTACGCGCGACTCTTGAAGGAGCTCGAGCATCAGCGTTCTAACAAATCGCCTTCGAGTACGAACTGATGCGTCGATTCCTTTTCCTTATAGTGGCGGCCGGGGCGGGGGCGGTGCCCGCCCGGGCACAGCAGGCCGATTCCGCCGCCGCGACCACTCTCGAGGTCACCCTCGACGAAGCGATCCGCCGGGCCCTCGACGTCCAGCCGGCCATCATCCAGGCCCGGGGCGCCCAGCGCAACGCGGGCGCTTCCCAGCGGGCCGCCTTCGGTGCCTTCCTCCCATCGCTGTCGCTCACGGGAGGCTCGGCGCACGCGTCCGGCAACCGCTTCAATTCGTCGACCAACCAGATCGTGTCCGGGCCCACGAGCACCTCGTACACCGGCGGTATCTCGCTCAACCTCACGTTGTTCGACGGCTTTGCGCGCTTCGCGGCGAGCAACGCCGCCGCGGCCACCGCCGACGCCGCCGATGCCGGCTACGTGAACCAGCGGTTCCAGGTGACGCTCACGACGAAGCAGCTGTTCTACAACGCGCTCGCCACCGAAGAGCTGGTGCACGTCGCCGAGGCGCAGGTCCGGCAAGCTCAGCAACAAATGGAGATCGCCGTGCAGAAGCTGCGCGCCGGGACGGCGACACGCTCGGATTCGCTGCGCGGGGTGGTGGACCTCGGCAACGCGCACCTCGCGCAGCTCCAGGCCCAGGCGAATCTCGCCACGGCGCAGGCGAACCTCGGCCGCCAGGTGGGGGTCGACCGGCTGGTGCGGGCGGTCCCCGATTCCGCGCTGGCGCCGTTCCCGGACACCGCGGCCCTGCGCGTCGACGCCATGGCGCACGCGCCGCAGGTCGCGCAGGCCGAAGCCCAGGCCCACGCCGCGCAATCGCAGGTCACGGTCGCGCGGGCGCAGTACTTCCCGTCGTTCACGGCGGGGTACTCCAACGGGTACACCGGGTTCGACGCTCCGTGGAATTCCACCAACAGCTACGTCAACAACTGGACGCTGCGCTTTTCGGTGAGCCTGCCGATCTTCAACGGGTTCAGCCGCGAGCAACAGCTCGTCGCGGCCGACGTGCAACGCGATTTCGCGGTCGCCCAGGCGGGCGATACGCGCCGGCTCGTGGGGGCGCAGCTCACACAGCAGATCGCCGCCCTGCAGACCGCCTATACCCAGATCGACATCGCGACGACCAACGTCGCCGCCACGACCGAAGACCTGCGCGTGCAGCAGGAGCGTTATCGCGTCGGCGCGGGCACCATCCTCGACCTGCTGACTTCCGAGGCGAATCTGACGACGGCGAAAACGAGCCTGGTCCAGGCGCGCTTCAACTACAACATCGCGCGCGCCCAGCTCGAGGCGCTGGTGGGACGGACGCTGTGACCGCCGCCGCGCCGATGAAGTTCCATACGGGGGACACCCCGCTCCCCGACATCGTCATCCTCACGCACCGGCTCACGCGCGACTACGACATGGGGAGCGAGGTCGTGCGGGCGCTGCGCGGCGTGGACATCCAGATCCGCCGCAACGAGTTCGTGGCGGTGATGGGTCCGTCTGGCTCGGGCAAGTCCACGCTCATGAACCTGGTCGGCTGCCTCGATACGCCGTCGGGAGGCGAGTACTGGTTGAACGGCCAGAAAGTCAGCGATCTCTCGGACGACGACCTGGCCCACATCCGCAACAAGGAGATCGGCTTCGTCTTCCAGACGTTCAACCTGCTGCCGCGCGCCACCGCGCTGCACAACGTCGAGCTGCCGTTGATCTACGCCGGGCTCGACAGCAAGGCGCGGCGTGCGAGGGCGGCGCGCGCCCTGGAACAGGTGGGCCTCGGCGACCGCATGGATCACAAGCCCAACGAGCTCTCGGGCGGGCAGCGGCAGCGCGTGGCGATCGCCCGCGCGCTCGTCAACACCCCGTCGATCCTGCTGGCCGACGAGCCGACCGGCAATCTCGATTCGGCGACCGGCGAAGAGATCATGAAGTTGTTTGAAGACCTGTGGGCGGCGGGACAGACCATCGTCCTCGTCACCCACGAATCAGACATCGCGGCGCACGCGCGCCGCCAGATCCACCTGCGCGACGGGCTCGTCGAGCGGGATGAGACGACGGAGCGGACACCGTGAATCGCATGATACGAGCGGCACTGTTGGCGGGCGGCCTCGCCGCCTGCAAGAAAGCCACCCCGGCCCCGGTATTCGAGAAAGTCCCGGTTGAGCGGCGCGACATCATCGTCGCCGCCTCGGCGGCGGGCGCCATCCAGCCGATCCTCACGATCGACGTGAAGTCGCAGGCCTCGGGCGCGATTACGGCGATGCGGGTGCAGACCGGCGACGACGTCAAGCCGGGGCAGATCCTGGCGCTGATCGACCCGCGGCTCCCCAGGAGCGCGCTCGACCAGGCGGAAGCGAGCCTCGCCGTCGCGCGGGCGCAGCTCCAGACCGCCACGACCCAGATGGCGCGCGAAGACACGCTGCTCAAAGCCCTGGTCGTGACGCAGCAGGAGTGGGAAACCACCAAAGTCTCCTTCGCGCAGGCGCAGGCGGCGGTCGTCACGGCACAGTCGAATCTGTCGGACGCCCGCATCGCCTACGACCAGACGCGAGTGACCGCGCCGCTGACCGGCACCATCATCCAGAAGAACGTCGATCTCGGCACCGTGATTTCGAGCCCGACGCGTGATGTCAGCGGCGGCACGATCTTGTTCAAAATGGCCAACCTCGACACCGTCCAGGTTCAGGGCCTCGTCGACGAGACCGACATCGGCAAGATCCAGCCGGGGATGCCCGTCACGATCACCGTCGACGCCTTCGCCAACCGGCCGTTCGACGGCACCGTCCTGAAGATCGAGCCGCAGGCGACGGTCACGCAGAACGTGACGCAATTCCCGGTGCTGGTGAACATCGCGAACCCCGGCCACCTCCTGAAGCCGGGGATGAACACCGAGGTCGAAGTGCACGTCGGGCAGCGCCAGGGCGTGCTCGCCGTTCCCAACGCCGCCCTGCGCACGCAAACCGACGTCGCCTCGGCGGCGGACGTGCTCGGCCTCGACCAGAAGGTCGTCCAGCAACAGCTGGCCCAGCAGGCCGCACCGCGCGGCGATTCGGGCTCGGCGACGATGGGCGGCGGTGGGGCGAAGACCGATCCGGCACCTCCCGCGGCGGGTGCGGCGTCGAACACGCTGACGCTCCCGAACGGCATGACCGTCAAGCTGCCGCCCGGCGTGACGGCGCAAGAGGTGCAGGCGGCGATGCAGAAGCGGTTCTCCGGCGGCCAGCTGAGCAATGCCGAGCAGGCGATGCTGCGGCAGGTGTTCTCGCAATTCCGTGGACAAGGCGGCGGTCCGGGTGGCGGACAACGGCGCAACACGAACGAATCCGGCGGGCGCTACATCGTGTTCGTGATGCGCAACGGCCAGCCGACTCCCGTCAATGTGCGCACCGGCCTCACCGACCTCGATTACAGCGAGGTGGTGAGCGGTCTGACGGAAAAGGACACGGTTTTGGTGCTGCCCTCTGCCTCGCTCGTCAACGCGCAGAAGCAGTTCCAGCAGCGGGTGCAGTCGTTCACCGGCGGCGGCATCCCCGGCATGCGTCAGCAGACGCAACAGGCGCCGAGCCAGACGGCGCGGCCCGCAACGCCGAGGTAGCCATGCTGCTCGACGAAACGATCCGCGTCGCGTTGCAGGCGATCCGGGCCAACAAGCTGCGGTCGATGCTCACCGCACTCGGCATCATCATCGGCGTGGGTGCGGTGATCACGATGATCGCGCTGGGGACGGGAGCGAAGAAGGCCGTGCAGGACCGGATCAACGCCCTCGGGCCCACCTTGCTCACCTTGTTTGCGGGCCAGAGCTTCCGCGGCGGCGTCGCCCAGATGAACCGCGTCAGCTTGACCATGGACGACGATACCGCGATCGCCAACCAGGCCGGGTATCTCGCGGCCGTCGTTCCGGAGCTGGCCAGCAACCTGCAGGTCCAGATCGGCAGCCAGAACGCCAATCTCAACATCACCGGTACGACCCCCACGTACGTCCCGGTGCACGCCTACACCATCACGTCGGGTCGCATGTTCACGACGGGCGAGAACGAGGCGCGGCGACGCTATGCCGTCCTCGGTTCTGCCGTGCCGGCGATCTTCAACACCACCGCGGCGATGATGATCGGGAAGGAGCTCCAGATCAAGGGCATCCCGTTCGAAATCATCGGGATCCTGAGCGAGAAGGGATCGCAGGGGTTCTTCAACCCCGACGAGCAGATTCTCATCCCGCTCGAGACGGCGCGCTATCGCATCATGGGCACCGACCGGCTGCGCTCGATCACCGCCCAGGTCGACAGCCTGCAGAACATGAACCTCGCCATGATCGAGATCGAGCGGGTGCTGCGCCGCATGCACAAGATCCGCTCCGGCGCCGAGAACGATTTCCAGATCCGCAATCAGGCGGACATCCTGGGGACCCAGCAGGCGACGACCCAGACGTTCGGGTTCCTGCTCGCCGGCATCGCCGCCGTCAGCCTGCTGGTGGGGGGCATCGGGATCATGAACATCATGCTCGTCTCGGTCACCGAGCGGACGCGCGAGATCGGCGTGCGCAAGGCGCTGGGGGCGACACGGGGCAACATTCTGCTGCAGTTCCTCGTCGAGGCGCTGGTGCTCTGTCTCGTCGGCGGGACGATCGGCGTCCTGCTCGGCTCGGCAGGAGCGATCCTCCTGTCACGCGTCGCGCACTGGAATACGCTGATCTCGCCTTCTTCGATTCTGCTGGCGTTCGCGTTCAGCGCGATCGTAGGGCTGTTCTTCGGCATTTATCCCGCACGGCGGGCCGCGTCGCTCGATCCGATCGCGGCATTGCGTTACGAATAGACGGCCGAACAGGGCCTGCAGTGGGATGAGCGGGACTTGAGGAGCGGTGAGCGGCGAGTGGCACCTGACAGAATGCCGGATGGCTACGGATCGTAACCACCGAAAGACTGACCGCTGTCTGACGACAGGATAGTACCACTCCCCACTCCCCACGCAGTAGTTTCTCAGACATGCTCGCCGTCCTCCTCGTCCTGCAGACGGCATCCGATCCGGGTCCCGTCTACCGCGGCGCCGCCCGTGAGTTGAGCGTCGCGCCGCCGCGCGTCGACGCGGCGGTGAAGATCGACGGCGTGCTGGACGAGCCGGTGTGGCGCCAGGCGGCGCTGTTGACCGGCTTCTCGATGTACCGCCCCGCCGACGGACGCCCCGCTTCCGACACTACCGAAGTGCTCGTGTGGTACGGGCCCGATGCGATCTATTTCGGGATCCGCGCGTTCGAGGCGCACGGCGGCGTGATCCGCGCTACGCTCGCCAACCGCGACAACATCGACGCCGACGACAAAGTGCAGATCCTGCTCGACACCTACGACGACCACCGCCGCGCCCTGCTGTTCGCCGTGAACCCGCTCGGCGTCCAGGAAGACGGGGTGTGGAGCGACGGCGTCGAAGCGGCGGCGGGCGGCCCGCAGGCGGGCGGTCGCTTCGACGCGACGATCGACCTCAATCCCGATTTCGTCTACGAATCGCGCGGCCGGCTCACCGCCTACGGCTATGAGGTCGAGGTCCGCATTCCCTTCAAGAGCCTGCGCTACCAGTCCACCGACCCCCAGGCGTGGGGCATCCAGGTGGATCGGGTCACGCAGCACTCGGGGTACGAGGACACCTGGACGCCGGCGATCCGCGCCAGCGCCAGCTTTCTGATCCAGTCGGGCAAGCTCACGGGGCTCACCGGGCTGCATCGCGGGCTCGTGATGGACGTGACGCCGGAATTCACGACCAAGGTGAACGGCACGCCGCGGCCCGGCGACTACCTCTATACCGCCGAACCCGACATCGGCGGGACGCTGCGCTGGGGCGTCACCGAGAACCTCAGCCTCAACGCCACCGCCAATCCCGATTTCTCGCAGGTCGAGGCCGACGTCGGCCAGGTCACGGCAAATGCCCGCTTCCCGCTCTTTTTTCCGGAGAAGCGTCCCTTCTTCCTCGAAGGACTGGAGCAGTACGACTCGCCTAACCGGCTGATCTACACGCGCCGCGTGGTGCAGCCGATCGCCGGGGCGAAGCTCACCGGCAAGATCGGCACGACCAACGTCGCCTACCTCGCCGCGGTCGACGACCAGAGCCAGTCGTTCACGGGCGACAACCCGGTCTACAACTTGCTGCGTGTGCGCCGCGATCTCGGCGCCAGCTCCACCGCGGGTCTTGTCTACACCGACCGGGAGGACGGCAGCGCCTTCAACCGGGTGGCGGGGACCGATGTGCGCATCATCTGGCGCAAGATCTGGTTCTCCCAGGTGCAGGTGGTGGGATCGTGGACGCACGACCCCGGCGGAGCCCGCTCCGGCTCGATCTTCGACTTCACGGTCTACGACCGTACCGGCCGCGCCTACGGCAATCATGCCGAGCTCATCGCGGTGAGCCCGAACTTCCGGGCATCCTCGGGATTCGTGCCGCGCACCGACTACGTGCAGGCGCTGTTCTTCAACCGGTTCAGCTGGTACGGAAAACCCGGCTCGGCGATCGAGCAGCTCTCGACCTATGTCGGCCTCAACCCGCTGTGGCATTACGACGAGTTCTGGCATTTCAAGAGCTCGATCGAGGGAGGTTTCACGAATACCTGGACCGCCAACCTGCGGGGCGGCTGGGGCGTGACCCTGAACGGCAGCGTCCAGCAGCAGCGCTTCGACAGCTCGGCGTACGTCGGCTACGCCATCGACAGCGCGGGAACGCCGTTCGTGAAGCCGCACGGGCTGTACGATCTGATGGGAGGCAACGCGACGATCGCCACGCCGAACCGCGCCTTCGCCGGATCGATCAGCGCCGGGTACGGCGCGGTGCCGATCTTCGCCGAAGCGGCGAAGGGGCTCGAGTTCGACGCGCAGGCGGCGATCACCTGGCGCCCCACGCAATCGGTGCGCGTGGACGCGCTGTGGACGCATCAGCGCATCACGCGCTCGCGGGACGGCAGCGGTTTCTCGACCGCCAACATCCCGCGCCTGAAGCTCGAGTACCAGCTGACGCGGGCGATTTTCTTCCGCTACGTCGGCCAGTACTTCGCGCAGCAGCGCCGCGCGCTCGTCGACCCGCGCACCGGCGCACCGCTCGTGCTCGACTCGGCCGCGCAGCAACGCGTCGGCCCGTCCGGCGGCAGCGCCGTCAACGACTTCCGCAACGACTTCCTCTTTTCCTACCGGCCCACGCCCGGCACCGTGCTGTTCTTCGGGTACGGCACCTCGCTCGACGAGCCCGACGCGTTTCGCTTCCAGGGCCTGCGTCGCACCGGCGACGGGTTCTTCATCAAGGGGAGCTATCTTTTCCGGATGTAACCGGTATCGTGGAAGCCACGCGCCGCCGGAGGCTGTCATTCTCGCCCTCATTGCTCTCGTTGCCCTTCCCGCTCAGTCGGTCGCTCAGGACTCGTTGAGTTTCTCCGCCGTGACCGCGGGCGCCACGCATACCTGTGCGCTCGCCACCACGGAGCGGGTCTATTGCTGGGGAGACAACTCCGAAGGAGAGCTGGGCAGCGGCACCCGGCTCGATTCGCCCTCCCCCGTCGCGGTCGCCGGTGACCAGCGTTTCCTCGGCGTCGACGCCGGCGTGCAGTTCACCTGCGCGGTGACGACGAGCGGCGAGGCGTACTGCTGGGGCCGCAACACCACGGGCGCCCTCGGCAACGCCGCCACGCCGCGCAGCACCACGCCCGTTCCCGTCACCGGCGGCGTGTTGTTCCGGTCGGTGACCGCGGGCGGCGACCATGCCTGCGGTGTGGATGACGAAGGGGTCGCCTATTGCTGGGGGGCGAACGACGCCGGGCAGCTGGGGACGCGGGACACGCTCACCAGTGCGCGCCCGGTGCCGGTCGCGGGGAAACTGCGGTTTCTGATGGTCACCGCCGGGGACTCCCACACCTGCGGCCTCACGGCCGACAGCCTGGCGTACTGCTGGGGGAGCAATCGGCGCGGGCAGCTGGGCGTCGGCTCGCGGGGACCGCGCCGCGGCCCGCAACGGGTGGCCTACGAGCGGCACTGGAGGATGCTGTCCGCCGGCGCCCTCCATACCTGCGGCATAACCGCCGACAAGCATCCGTCGGTCTTCTGCTGGGGCGACAACTTCCACGAGCAGATCAACGCCCGCCGCTCACCGCTCAACATGGGCGACCCGATCCTGTGGGCCCCCACGTTCGCCGTCGAGCCGCTCGAGCTGGTCGAGGTGAGCGCGGGACGGTGGCACACCTGCATCACCCGCCGTCACGAGGCATTCGCGGTCAGCTGCTGGGGTACGAACCTCGACGATCAGCTGGGGCGGAATGTGTGGGGACCGTACGTCCATGTGAGCGCGGGGGACGCGCACACCTGCGCCGTGCGGCGGGACGGCGCGGTTTTCTGCTGGGGCCGCAACGCCGCCGGACAGCTCGGCAACGGGACCTCCTACAACGAGCAACGGCCGGTGCGGGTCGCGGAGCCCGTCGCGCTGCAGCCGTAGCCCTCTACTTTTCAGGCATGACCGGGCCCGTCGCGGGAGAGCTCTCCGACCAATTCAGCGCCGAACACCGCTCCAAGCAGCGGCAATTCGTGCTCGACGGCATCGACGCCCGCTGGCGTCTGATCGCGTTCGCGGCGGTGCTGCTCGCCGCCACCCGCCTGCTGCACGTCATCGATGTATCCTGGACGTTCCTCGTCGTGTTTGCGGTGGTGAGCGTCGGCGCGAACTTCGCCATGTCCGAGCTGGTGCGCCGCACCGCGTTCCAGCCGTACTATGTGCCGCTTACCCTCGCGCTCGGCGCGGCGATGATCTCGGCGGTGATCTACGCGCTCGACGGCAGCGGCTACCTGTTGTCGGCGGCGTATCTGATCTCCCCGATCCAGGCCGCGCTCCACCTGGGCCGCCGCAGCGCCTGGCTGGCGCTCGGCGTCAATGTGGCGGCCTTCGGGCTGGCCGCGGCACTGCGCGTCGGCAGGCACAGCTGGACGTGGGGCGTGTACGCCCAGGCCGCCCTCGTGCTGGTATTCGTCGGCGCCGCCCTGATCCCGCTGCTGACCGGAATCACCGCGCGTCTGCACCGCACGCGGCGCCTGCTGGCGCAGGTGGAGCGCGGCGATCTCGCGGTCCGCTTGAACGACCCAGCCGCCGATGAGCTGGGCTATCTGAGCGTCAGCGTCGACCAGACGATCGCCGCGGTGGCGACGGCGGTGCGCGAAGTCCAGCGCCAGGCCGTCGATCTCGCCCAGCTCGCGCAGCAGCTCGCCAATGCCGCCGGCGCGCTGCAAAGCTCGGCGCGGCACATCGGTCGCACCACTGAATCGCTCAGCGCCGGCGCCGAACGGCAACGCCGGTCGATCGAGAGCGGCCAGGGCGCGAGCGACGCGGCGGCGCGCGTCACGCTGGCGTTGCGCCAGCGTTTTCAGCTGGCCGAGCGCCAGGTGGGCGCCGCCGCACAGGAGGCGCGCCGCCATGGCGAGGAGATCGCGCGGGCGCGAGACCTGCTCGAATCGCTGGTGCGGCATATCGACCAGGCGGGACGCGCCGCGAGCACCCTCGAGCAGGGCTCGCGCGACGTCGGGAAGCTGATGGACGGAATCACCCGCATCGCGAGCCAGACGGAGCTCCTCGCCTTGAACGCGGCCATCGAAGCGGCGCGCGCCGGCGCGCACGGCGCCGGTTTCCGCGTCGTCGCGGCGGAAGTCCGCAAGCTCGCCGAGCAGTCGAGCCACGCCGTCGAAGAGATCCGCGGCCGGCTGCGAGTGACGCAGGAGCAGGTGGGGAGCGTGGCGGGCGCGCTGCGCGAGGGACGCGCCGCGGCCCAGGACGCGGGAATGGTGTCGGGTGCGGCGCGGGAAGCGCTCGACGCGATCTTCACCGCGCTCCACGACACCACTGAATTCGCCAGTACCTTCTCGGAAGAAACGGACGATCAGGCCAAACAGATCGACCTGGTGGTGCGGCGCATGGGTGAGCTGGCGGGGATCGCCGACGAAGCCGCGGCGGGTGCCGCGGAGACGAACGCGTCGACGCGCGCCCAGCTCACCGCCCTAGCCGAGCTGACCGACGCCGCCGACCGGCTGTCGCGCGCCGCGGGACGCCTGACGCAGAGCACTCAGCGCTTCGGCGTGGACGGAGGGGCCGACCTCCAGTAGGTGCTCGCCCCCTGTTCCCTCTCCCTCCGGGAGAGGGGGAACGAGGTCGGGATCAACCGAGAGCGCGGACGAGTCGCCGGGCAGCCGTGTTCGATTTCTCCCGAATCTCCGAAACATCCGCGGTGAGCAGCCGGCCGCCCCGCACGACGACGCGCCCGTCGACCAGCACGTGCCGCACGTCCGCCGCCCTGGCCGCGTAGACCAGGCGCGACGCGATCTCGGCATCGGCGGGCTGGCCGTGCGGGCCCGACAGGTCGAGCGCCACCAGGTCCGCGCGCTTCCCGACTTCGATCGAGCCGATCTCCCGCTCGAGACCGAGAGCGCGCGCGCCGCCGAGCGTGGCGAGCTCGAGCACCGCGGCGGCGGGCAGCGCGTCAGGCCCGAGCCGCGGCTTCTGGATCAGCGCCGCGAGCCGCATCTCCTCGAAGCCGTCCAGCCGGTTGTTGCAGGGCGCCCCGTCGGCGCCGAGCGCGACGCGGCATCCTGCCGCCAGCATCTCCGGAATGGGCGCGATCCCGCTGCCGAGCTTCAGGTTGGAGCTGGGACAATGCACGACATTCGTTCCGACCCGGGCCAGCTCCCGCACGGTGTCGCGATCGACCCAGACGCAGTGGGCCAGCGCGGCACGGGGACCCGCGATGCCGACCGAATCGAGGTAGGCAATCTCGTCGCGACCGGTGGCGCGCTTCACCAGCTCCAGCTCGACCGGCGTCTCGGCGGCATGCGTGTGGATCATCGCCCCGGTGCGCTCGGCGGCGTCCGAGACCGCACGGAGCAACGGCCCGGTGCAGCTGGGAGCGAAGCGCGGCGCAAAACAGTAGCGCAGCCGCCCGCCTTCGGCGCCGTGCCAGCGCGCGCACAGATCCATCGCCTCTTGCAGCGCCTGATCGGTGGATTCACGCAGCCCCGGCGGGTTCGTCGCGGCATCCATCAGGCACTTCCCCACCGTCGCGCGGAGTCCGATCTCGCGCAGTGCCTGAAACGCCGCGTGCGTATGCCGCACCGTCTCCATGTCGAGGATCGCCGTGGTCCCGCCGAGCAGCAGCTCGGCCGCGCCCAGCATCGCCGACCAGTACAGCGACTCGGGCGTATGGGCGGCTTCGAGCGGCCAAATACGGCGGGCCAGCCAGTCCTCGAGCGCCAGGTCGTCGGCGAAGCCCCGAAACAGCGTCTGGCAGAGATGGATGTGGGCCTGGACGAGGCCGGGGAGCAGGATCAGCCCCGCGCAGTCGAGCTCATTGCCGCGTGTGGTTGCACGTCGACCGCGTGACGATCGCGGCCGGATCTCCGCGATGCGCCCTTCGGACACGACGACGTCGGCGTCGAGCACCCGCCGGCCGGGATCGAGCGTGACGACACGGGCGCCACTGACCACCAGCGGGCGAGCGACTCGGGGACGTTTCGGGGAGGGCGCCACGGCCGATCAATATCGTTCGGGAACCGGAGAGCGCCAACCGACATTAAGCCAATGCAGAATGAGGAATGCAGAATGCAGAATGAACACCTGTTCTGCATTCATCATTCTGCATTGTGGCTGTTACGTAATGACCCTGGGCGCCGTCTGGGAGCTGTCGGACTCGTCGGGCAAATCGAAGTAGGCGTGCAGCTCGTCCATCAGATCTGCGTCGTCGTACACGCCGGTGAGAATGCGCTCGGGCGTGCCGGGATCGATGAGGAGATAGCCGTAGGGGTAATCGAGTCCCGAGAGCACGATGGCCCGGTGGTGGTGATCGGCCTGCTCGACGTAGACGGTGTCGGCCTTGGTGGCGACGAGCCCGATGCCGTTGTCAGCCAGCGTCGTGGCGATTTGCTCGGTATAGAAGTCGAGGTCGCGGGACGCCGCCTGCGCGGAGTCCCGGCTCAGGGAATCGCTGGCGCGCAGCCAGAACACCACGACGGTCGGCTTCGTAATCACGCGCGGTGTGCCCAGCACCCGGTCGTTCGCGGAGTCCTTCGGGGCTCTCCACAGGCGGGACAAGGCGGCCGTATCCAGCGGCGGCTCTGCCGGTCGCTTCGCGTGGGAGGCGGGCCGGCACGCGGCGAGCGCGAGGAGCGGGAGCCAGCATCTCGGTCTCACAGGGGGGAAGATAATGAAGCGAAAGCTGATCTTTCGGGCTGTGATGGGGATCGCGCGCGTCGTGTCCACATGAGCAACACCCGGATGGCACCCGACGCGAACCGGGCTACATTCGCGCGGATGGACGACCAACCGACGGCTCCCCCGGCCGCCCCGCCCGCCCCACCGGCTCCGCCCCCGGTGCCGAAGCCCTCGTTCGTGCGGCGGCACCACTGGATCGTGCGGCTCACCCATTGGGCCACGGTGGTGGTGCTGGCCGGCATGATCGCGAGCGGGCTGCAGATCTATGAAGCGTACGCCCGCTTCGGCAATCGCGGCGCCTCATCCTACCCCAATCCCTTCGAAGGGACGACGTTCCCGGCCACGATCCGCCTCGGCCACTGGCTGGCGGGTGCGCTGAACTGGCACTTCGCCCTGATGTGGCCCCTCGTGTTCTTCGGGCTGCTGTACTTCTCCTACCTGGTGGGAAGCGGGGAGTGGCGCGCGCTGCTGTTCCGGCCCTCTGACATCCCCGGGGCGATCGCGATGACCAGGTACTACCTGCGGCTGCGCAAGGACCACCCCCCGCAGGGGAAACACAACCCGCTGCAGAAGCTCGCCTACACGACGGTCGTGCTGCTCGGCGTGCTCGCCGTGTTGACCGGCCTGTCGATTTACAAGCCGCTGCAGTTTTCCTGGCTCACCGCGCTGTTCGGCGGATTTCAAGCGGCGCGCTACTGGCACTTCTGGATCGTGTGGATCTTCGTCGGCTTCAGCGTGGTGCACGTGCTACTCGTGTTCCTCGTCGACCCGGCGAGCCTGCGGGCGATGCTCACGGGCTGGTATCGCGGGAGGTTTCCCAGTGCATGACGACGCCGTTGTACGTCGCGACGAGGTTCCGTTGTACGGAGTCGATCGGCGATCGTTCCTGCGACTGGGGATCGCCGCCGGGTCGGCGGCCCTCGCCGCGTCATGCGGCTGGGATGGCGGCGACCTGGTGCGGCCGCGCCTCCTGTCGATCAGCCGGCTGAACGATTGGGTCGGCGAGAAGGTGCTGTTCTCGCCCACGCGGCTCGCGCGGACGTACGCCGCGAGTGAGCGCAGCGCGAATCTCCCGAGCTACTATATCTCCGATCACACACCGGTGCTGCAGGATCCCGGGGCGTGGCGGCTCACCGTCGACGGGCTGGTCGCGACGCCGCTGTCGCTGACGCTCGACGACCTGATGAGGATGCCGCGCACCAGTTACACCGTGAAGCACCATTGCGTCGAAGGGTGGACGGCGATCGCGACGTGGGCGGGAGTCCCGGTGTCGGCGATCGTGCAGCGCGCCGCGCCGCGCGCCGGCGCCCGCTACATCATGTTCAAGAGCTTCGACGCCGACTACTCGAACGGCTGGGATCTGGCGAGCGCGATGCACCCGCAGACGATTCTCGCGTACGCGATGAACGCTAATCCGCTCCCCGCCGCCCACGGCGCGCCGCTGCGGCTGTACTCGCCGACGAAGCTGGGATACAAGCTGACGAAATACCTGGTGTCGATGACGTTCACGGACAGTCGACCAGGGGGATACTGGGAAGACCAGGGGTACCCCTGGTTTGGTGGGATTTAGAACAACCACTACTAGATGCACAGACGCGCAGGGGTGAACAGCCAATGGTGAACAGGTAGACGACTACCTGGCCTCATCTGCTCCCTGTTCACCCCTGTGCGTCTATTGCGTCTAGTAGTGCTTGTGCTGACTTATCCGATCGCTGCAAGCGCATCGTACATCTCTCCCGCACTGGGATACCTGTTCTCTTTGTCCTTCGCCATCGCTTTCAGCACGGCCTTTGCCAACGACTCCGGCACCTCCGGATTGATCGAGCGCGGATCGGGCGGCTCTTCTTCGAGGTGCTTCGCGATCAGCGACCACGGCGTGTCCGCCTCGAACGGCACGCGGCCGGTGATCGACTCGAACAGCACCACGCCCGCTGAGTAGAGGTCGCTGCGCAGGTCGAGCTCGAGGCCGGAGAGCTGCTCGGGGGACATGTAATCGGGAGTCCCGATCGTCATCCCCTGCTCGGTGAGTCCTTTGCCTTTGGGCGGGTTGGCGAGCCGCGCGATGCCGAAATCCATGACCTTGAGGAACCCGTTCGGCTCCACCACGATGTTCTGCGGCTTGATGTCGCGGTGGATCACGCCCTGCTCGTGCGCCACCTCGAGGGCGCGGCACAGCTGTTTGCCGACGGTGAGCGACACCGGCACGGGCAGCCGACCGCGGCTCTGGATCAGCTGCTTGAGCGAGGTCCCTTCGACGTACTCCATCGTGAGGTAGTACATTCCGTTGACTTCGCCCAGGTCGTAGGTGCGCACGACGTTGCGGTGGGCGATGCGGCGCGCGAGGCGGATCTCCTGCTTGAACCGCTCGATCGCGACGGGGTCGTCGGCGACGGTGTCGGGGCGCAGCGTCTTGATCGCGACGGCCTCGCCCAGATCGCGGTCGAACGCGCGGTACACGACGCCCATCCCGCCCGCGCCGAGGATCTCCTTCACTTCGTAGCGGTTGTCGAACACCGATCCGGGCGTCAGCCGGTCGCCACCGGAGCCCAGCGACGGGCGCTCGGCCACCTCGCGAATCGCCGTGGGGGCGGCCGCGATCTGCTGCGTCGCCGAGCCGGCCGCCGCCTGCGTCATCAGCTCGACGAGCTGCGCCTTTTCCTTGAGATCCGCCACCAGGCTGCGGAACGCTTGCGACAGCACGCCGATCTCGTCGGCGCTGGTGACGGGAATGTCCACCGAGTAGTCGCCGTCCTGCACCTTGCGGGTCGCCTGCGCCAGCTGCTGCACCGGCTTGGCGATGTGGCGGGCCAGCATGCCCGCCGACGCCAGCGCGAGGATGATGCCGAGCGCGATCGCCGCCAGGATCGTGCGCTGCAGAGTGCGGAACGCCGCCAGCTCGGCGTCGCGGGAGCGGAACGCAACAAAGCCGCCGCGCAGGTCGCCCGCCGTCGAGCGTACGGCGCCGGCGAGCCCGATCAGGTGCGCGCCGCCGACCTGCGCCGCCATCGCTTCCCCGGCGGTGTCGCGCGCCAGCGCTTCGGCGTTCACCCCGGCAATGAGCGCCGGGCCGATCTCGGAGCGCGCCAGCGTGCTCCCGATGACGTAGGGGTGGCTCAGGGTATCGAGGGCGAAGAACACGACGTCGGATCCGGCCGCCTGGTGAATCGCCTCGGCCAGGGAATCGTTCACCTCGTACGTCGCGACCAGCGCCCCCTGCGCGCCGGCGTCGGCCGAGGCCCGCAGCGGCGTGCCGACGGCGATGAACATCTTGTTGCGTACGTCGTCCAGCCAGGCGCCGTTCGACGATTCCCCCGACAGCGCGTTCGCCACGAGCGGCGCCCCCGAAAGGTCGATCTCGACCTGCTCGGGATAGTCGGTGCGGGCGATGAGGATGCCGGAGTTGTCGGTGACGAGCACCCAGGCGGCGCCGATCAGGTCGCGAATCTCGTTCGCCTGATCCAGCGCATCGGCGCGGTCTTTGCCGTGCTTGAGCAGCCGCTCGCGGTATTGCGGCACATCGGTCGCGATGCTGCTCGCGCGCGCCAGCGTCCGCGTGCGCGCGGCGAGGAAGTCCTCGACCGACGTGCGCGTCGCCGCGAGGGCCCGGCCGATGGCGGCGTCGGCGGTGCGGTTCGCCTGAAAAGAAGTGACGCCGAAGGTGACGCCCAGCACGGCGAGGATCAGCAGTGCGGATGCGACGAAGATCTTGCCGGCGAGGCCGAACCGCGTACCGCTAGTAGCGCTCGCGTCCGGCATTCGTGGGGTAGTCCTTCCCGAACTTGTTCTTGTGCGGCTGCCAGCGGAACCCGCGCGCGTTGAGCGAGACCTGGATGTCGGCGACGCCGTTCGACCCGACGACCACGTCGCGCACGAACTCCTGCGACGCCCGCTCGTGCCACACGTGCAGCTTGTAGGTCCCGGACTCGACGCCGGTGATCGTGAACGACCCGTCCCCGCCCGCCTGCGCGAAATGGTGCGTCGCCATCACCTGCACGAGCGCCACCATGCGGGGGTGCACGTTGCAGAACACCCGCACCAGCCCGGGATAGCGGAACACCGTGGCCTTGCCTTCGCCGCGGCCATAGAGGCCGAGGTCGAAGCTGTTCGAGTCCGACACCGAGAACACGTTGTGGTCGAAGGGGTCGTGATTGGGGAACGCCACCGTCGTGCCGACGGGAACGACCAGCACGTGCGGGGAAAACGTCTTGTCGCTGATCGTGATCTCGAACCGGGCCGGTGCGAGCGCGGCGCCCTGTCCGACGAGGTAGACGACGGCGTCACCGAGGTCGGGCGACGGTGCGTTGTTCTTTTCCTGAATGGTGATGCGGCCGCTCACCTGCCCCGCCTGCGCGGCGGCGGGTGCCGTGCCGGCAACGCTGCCCGCAAGCACGGCACTCACCGCCACGATCGATCTCCTCAACGTTTGACCTCGAAGTCCTGCGCGCCCGCCGGCGCGCCATCCAGCGAGATAGCCACCTTGTACTTCCCGACCGGCCAGCCGGAGGGCTTCGAGATGTGGAACTCGGTGTGGGCCGGTCCCTGCGGCGCGAGAGCCTGCGTGTCGGCGAAGACCGTCTGGCCGGTCTGGAACGTCCACAGCGCGGCCATGGTCGCGCTGGACGTGCTGCCGACCGTCGCGACCGAGGCGTAGATCGTGTCCTTGGGGCCGAACGTCGTCAGCGGCTGCGCGACCGAACGGTCCGCGCCGACGGCCTTCCCCAGCGTCACCCCCGTGACCGAAAACGCCACGACCGGTGGCGCGGCCGGCGGCGGAGGGGGCGGAGCCTTCTTGCATGCGACGGCCGCACCGGCGAGGGCCGCGACCATCACACTCCGGTGGCGAGCGTGAGCGATCACACTGCCTCCTCGCGTCAGGCGGGTGGAATGGTGAGGACCTGCCCGGGATGGATCAGGTCGGGGTTCTTGATCTTGTCCGTATTCGCCTGGTAGATCGCCCGCCACCTGTTGGCGTCGCCGTATATCTGTTTTGCGATCTTCGAGAGGCTGTCACCCGACTTCACAGTATAGGTCCGCGTCGCGGGCGGCGGCGCGCTCGAAGAGCTGCCCCCCTGCACGTCGGAGAAATCAGGCATGGGATCGTCAGGTTTGGTCATAGGTCACCTCGTGCGAGGCCGGAGCATCTGTTGCGTCCGGACGCGGGGAGCTTACTGTAGTTTATCCGATCTCGCCAGGAGTCCGCGCGCATGCGCCGCTTGTTGACGCTCTTCGTGTTGTCGCTGCTCGCACGTCCCGCCCAGTCGCAGCAGCCGACCGCCGCGCCCGCGGTGGAGTCGAAACCGACGGTCGAATTCTCGGGGCTCGTGCTCATCAACGGATTCTTCACCAACGCGCGCATGAACAACAGCGATGTGCCGCAGCTCGCCGAGGCCGACACCAACGGCGTGGCGGGCAGCGGCGGCACGATCCGGCAGACGCGGCTCGGCGTGTTCGTCACCGATCCGGCAGTGCTCGGGGGATCGTTCACCGGCGAGCTCGACGTCGATTTCTTCGGCGGCCAGGAGCCGAGCTCCGGCGATCGCACCTTTCCGCTGCTGCGCGTACGGCGCGCCGTGGGCACGCTGCAGTGGTCGCGCGCGCAGCTCCTGTTCGGCCAGGAATCGCCGCTGGTCGCCGAGCGCTCGCCGCGGTCGCTGGCGTCGATCGGGCTCCCCGATTTCGCGGGGGCCGGGAATCTGTGGCTGTGGACGCCGCAGGCACGCGTGACGGTGGAGACCGGCTACACGATACGGCTCGCGCTGCAGGCTGCGGTGCTGGCGCCGATAGCGGGAACTGCGCAGACCACCTTCACCACCCAGCCCGATTCGGCGGAGCGCACCAAACGTCCCGCCTTCGAGGGACGGCTGCGCCTCGGCTGGGGCCCGGCCGACGACCCGAGCGAGATCGCGGTCGGCGGCCACTACAGCTGGATCAAGGGATTCGATACCTCCACCGGCGACACCATTCTCGTCTCCAAGGCAGTGACCGCGGATCTGCGCGTCTCGTTGGGCATCGTCGAGCTGATCGGCGAGGCGTACACCGGACAGGCGCTCGCGGGACTGGGCGGCGGCGGCATCGGACAGAACACCGGTGTCGGAGGCGTGCCGGTGCGCACCAAGGGTGGCTGGGGGCAGCTCAACATCAAGGCGGTGAAGCACGTCGTCGTCGGCGGCGGGTGCGGGATGGACGATCCCAACGACGCCGACGTGCTCGCGACGGGGCGGTTGCGCAACTTCGTGTGCGAGGGCCACGCCGACTGGCGGCCCCCGGGCCCGCTGGTGTTCGGGTTCGAGTTCCGGCGCTTCTCGACGCGCTATCAGAGCGGAGATTTCACCGCCAACCATCTAAATCTGGCAGCGGGGTTTCGGTTCTAGGCCGCGCGATTACAGCTGCTTCAACACGCTGATTTTCACGATGGCGTGCTGGTCGCTGTGCGAGCCTAGCAGGGTCTCCGACTTACCGTGGTTGTAGATGACGTAGAGATACGAGAGCGGCAGGTACTCCCACGAGAAGCGCACGTTGTAGCTGTCGGAGTGGTCGAGCGAATTGTTCTGGTAGAAGCCCGTGAGCTGCAGGTGCGGGTTCAACGCGAAGCGCCCCTGGATGATGCGCAGATCAACGGTCGATGTCGTGCGCGATGCGCCGACATCGACAAAGTGATTGCGGTTGAGCTCAGCGATCACGGAGATGTGCGGGATCGGCGCGAACTGCAGCCTCCAGTCGCCGGACTGCAGTCGGCCGTTGTAGAACCCGCCCCATTTGTAATCCCCGTAGAGACGGATCATCCGCGACGGATCGGTGGTGAACGTGATCCAGCTCTGGGCGTACCGGTACTCGCCCGGAGCGATGGTCACGCCGAGCGGCTGAAACGGCTGGGTCAGGTTCTGGTATACGGGGGTAATCGAATACCCGAAGTAGGCGCCGCTCTGGAAGTTCAGCCAGACGGGCCAGAAATAGAGACTGCGCTCGATGAATTTTCCGCTCGAGGCCTGCCAGTACCACTCCGGCAGGAAGCCGGGCTCGAACGCACGCAACACGTTCTTGAACGGCAGGAGCCTGCCCCGGTAGTACCAGTTCATCCCCGGCGTCGTCCCGATCACATCGGTGCGCGAGATGAATCCCATCTGCGGGTCATAGTCTCGCGTCGCCAGTGATTGCGTGAACCACATCTTGTAATGCGTCGTGGAGTTGTAGTACTGCGCGAACGCCGCCAGGCCCTGGGTGTTGGTTCCGGTCGTGACGGTGTGAGAAAAGATCGTGTTGAGCGATTGGGCCTCGCTGAGGCGGATCAGTCCGTCGAGCGTGCTGGTCACGTTCGACCCGGCGTCCGAGTTCTTCACCGTCACCAATCCGCCGATGCGGCTGCGTAGCCCCACATTGCCGGAATACCGGCCTACGAACAGGTTGACCGCGGGACTCGCGCCACGCGCCTCCTGCCGCATCAGCAGCGCACCGTAGTTGCTCCCCGATCCGCGTCGCACGAAGCGCGCGCCGGCGACGATGGGGATGGGGTTCCCCGCCGCATCGAGGCCGATCGTGCGACTGAAGAACGGCTGAATGTGCATCAGGCCTCCCGAGCCATCTCCCGCCTGCTGGATCGCCGGGCTGAACAGCGAAGCGTTCTCCAGAAAGAACTGGCGGCGCTCGGGAAAGAAGACGGAGAACTGCGACACGTTGTTGACCTGCAGGTCGGCATCGGCCTGCGCGAAATCGGTGTTCGCCGTGAGGTCGAGGACGTCGCTCGAGTTGATCGCCCACTTGAGATCCCCGCCGAGCTTCGCGGTCGAGTGCGCTGGGGTCCCGGTGGAGCGATCGGTCTCCGTGAGGAGATAGGGCTGAATGCGCACGTTCGGCTTCGGGGGCGGCGGCTCGAGCCCGGTGAGGCGGCCGGCGTACTCCATGCGCGAGGCGCCGAACACGCGAGGAAACGGGGAAAACGCGGAGATTTCGTTCGTCAGCCTGCGGTTGCGATACACATTGAAGCCCCAGCTCTGCAGCGAATCCCCCGTCTTCGGATACCGCAGGGTCTGCCACGGAATCGCGATCTCGGCATACCAGCCGGAATCCGTCCGCGTGGTACGCACGCGCCACAGCCCGTCCCAGTCGATGTCGAAGTAGAGATCGTCGAACGCCAGGTAGTCCCGCTGCACCCCATAGGCGTTGGTGGCGAAGCACATGGCGTTGCGTCGATCGTTAAAGCCGTCGAAGGTGAGCGTGACGAGGTCGTGAGCCAGATAATCGAAGTCACGCCTGAAGTCGGTCGCGCGAATCGCCTTCTTCCCCGCCGGGTCCTGTGAGAAGACTCCGACGTACAGGAACTGCTTGTTATAGAGCACCCGGACCGTTGTTTCGAAGTCGGATGGCGCGCCCTGGTGCGGCTCGACCTGCGTGAAATGGGGTGACGGCTTCGCCAGGCTCCATTCCGGCTCGTTCAGCACCCCGTCGATGCGCAGCTGGGCGTCGATCCGGACCGCCGCGATCGTCTGCTTGATCGAGTCCGGGGGAAAGACGTCGGCGTTTTGTGATGCGGCAATCGTAGGAATAACGATCAACAAGCAGGGCCAGGTCCTGAGCATGCGCCCCAAGATAGTTACAAGCGACCTCGCAGACTCTCCGGAGCGAACGGCCCTGACTCCGCGATCAGCTTCCGCGCGTCGTCCACTTTGCCCCACACATTCCACAGCAATACCCCGCGCACACGCCCACCCTTGAGGTAATAGATCACGCCTTCCTTGAAAGGATCCTTCCAGTCGGTAAACGACTCGAGCCGAGCGTCGAGCTCGCCGACCGCCTCGTACCCTCGCTCGAACAGGTCTGAATAGAAGAAGGGGAGGTGGTGATACGGCTCCCCGTGCCCCGCCATCGACCGGCCGGCCGCGGCCCCCATCGTGTTGGCGTTGTCCTCGTGCTCTACCCGGACGCGGTTGCCGAGCGCGTGACTGAAGAAGTTGGCGACATCGCCCGCGGCGTAGATGTCCGGGACATCGCTGCGCAGCAGCTCGTCAACGACGATGCCGTTGTCGACGTGCACACCGGCCTGCTCCGCGACGTCGACGTTAGGCGTAATGCCGAGACCCGCCACCACGACGTCCACCGGAATGTCTTGACCGCCCGTCGTCCTCACGATCACCTTGCCGCCGCGCGGCGTCAGACCGGCGAGGCCCTCGCCGGTGCGCAGGTCGACGCCCTGCTCGCGGTAGTAGTCGTTCAACGAGCGGGACAAGTCCGCCGGGTAGACGCGGGCACCGACGCCGTCCTCGGGGACGAGCATCACCACCTCCCGCCCCGCCATGCGCAGCGCCGCGGCGATCTCCGAGCCGATGAAACCGCCGCCCAGCACGGCGAAGCGCAACTGTTCCTGCGCCAGGGCGTGGAGCCGCCGGTAATCGTCATACGTACGGAAGTAGATGATCTGCTCGGAATCGAGCTTCAGCCGCCGCGGCGTGCCACCGGTCGCGAACAGCAGCTTGCCGTAGCCGTACACCTCACCCTTCGCGTCGGTGGCGCGCTTGGCGCGCGGATCGATCCCCGTCACGCGGGTGTCCAGGTGCAGCACGGCACCGCTATCGGCCGTGTGGCGCCAGATCTTCTCCTCCGGCTCTCCCTTCCAGAGGGCCTTGGAGAGCGGTGGCCGGTCATAGGGAGGATACGGGTCGGCGCTCACGATGCCGATCGATGCTCTGGGGTCCGCGAAGCGAATCGCTTTGGCGGCGGCATCCGCCGTCATGCCGCCGCCGACGATGAGGTATGAGTAGTCAGGCATCAGGATGGTCCATTCAGGGCTTCGGGGTGACGGTTACGGTCCCGTGCATGTCCCGCGGGTGGAATGAGCAATCGTAGTGATGCACGCCGGGTGCCGCAAACAAAACGGTGACGCTGTCTCCCGGCCGTAGCACCCGAATCGTGCCGCTATCGTCGAGCAAGCGCACCGAGTGGGTGAAGTGATCATGGTTGACCCAGGTCACTCCCGTACCGGCTCCCACGGTGATCGCCGCCGGGCGGAACAGATACGAAGGGGGGAGCTCCACCCGGTCAACCGCCACCGGGTTCGCGCCACCGCCGGCCCGGGCGCAAGTCGCCCCGAGGACGCCCGCGCCCAGGACCAGCCACCAGCGGTTCACCGGCGGGCCCCCGCCAGCCCGCGACGCACCAACCCCATGAACAGCAGGATGAACGCGACGAGGTCGAGCACTTCGCTCACTGTGTGGGCGAAGAGAAAGACGGTCCAGTCCATGTGGTAGGTGAAGTAGCTCAGCTCGGCCAGGGCGTAGAGTGCGAAGGCCCAGCCCAGGTCGCTTGCGTTCGCAGCAAACGCCCGACGCGCGAAGTACGCCCCAATGGCCAGCCCCGCGAGGTGAATCACCATAAAGACGGGCGCGGGTATCGCGTTGATGAAGGTGCCGAACGGCATGTCGGTCTCCTGGATAGCGAGGTGGAATTAGTGAAAGCGGCCGGGGAACTGCCGCATGATTCCGTTACTGAGCAGGTCGGCCAGCTGAAGGATGTGAAGGTGAATGGCATCGTAGGCCGCGATGTCGTTGGCCCAGTCGCCGTGCAGGCGGGCGGTCGCTTCCTTCAGGGTCAGGTCGAGATGCATGCGCATTCCGTCCCGCAGCGTGGTGGCCGGCCACTGTTGCGGATTGGCCGTGCTCAGGAAGTCGGCGATGCTGTCGCCATTGGCGTACCAGGCCTGTGACGCCGAGCGCACGACGCTGGTATCACCGCTCTTGGCCGCGGCGATGATTTTCGCTGCGGTCAGGATGTGACTGCGGAGGAGGGCGGTCAGGCCTGTTCCGGCAGCCGCCCCGTAATACGGGACGATCGCGTCGCCGATATCCGCCTGGTTCTTGAGGAGGCGCTGCGCCGTCTGGTCCGCGTCGGCAAGACCCGCGGCGGCGCTCACGATGTACAGCCGGGTCCAGGTGACATGGTCTTCCCACAGCTTGCGCATGGCGTCGTGAAACTCGGCCCGGGGAACCGGGGGGGCCGGGGGGGCCGGCACGCGCACAGGGCCGCTCCCGCCAGCGGCGAGCACTGCTGCAGCGAGAATCGGAATCATGGCAATTCCTCTCGAAAGGAGGGTGGTGGTGTCCCGGCGCTTCTAAAACTAATATGCGCTTGTTTTATTAACACCGGATCTCTGGAGGGGGGTTCCCACGGAGCGGCGGCGCGGTATGTTTCAGCGCATGTCAGGGACCGAAATCACCCGAACACTCTCCCGCATCGCGGCGCTCGAGGACCCGGTGCGCCGGGCCTTGTACTTTCTGGTGGCTGAGCGCGGGACGGAGACGAGCCGCGACCAGGCCGCGCGCAGCGTGGGCGTGTCCCGCGCCCTCGCGGCGTTCCATCTCGACAAGCTGGTACAACACGGACTGCTGGAGGTCACCTACCGCCGGCTGAGAGGGCGGGCTGGGCCCGGGGCCGGACGGCCCGCGAAACTCTACCGCCGCGCCCGTGAGCAGCTGACGGTCTCGTTGCCGCCGCGGGAATATGAGCTCGCCGCCGAGTTATTCGCGGAGACGTTTACAGGGGGGCGGGCAAGGACCTTGCTGGAACGGGTCGCCCGCCGCGTCGGCCGGCGGCTCGCCGCCCAGCGTCGCAACCGGGGCCGGCGTGCCTTCGTGAGCGTCCTCGTGCGTCACGGGTACGAGCCGTCGACCCGCTCCGATGGGACGATCGTGCTGCGCAACTGCCCCTTCGACGCGCTCGCGCGCACCCACAAGGACCTCGTGTGCGGGATGAATCGCTCGCTGGTCCACGGATTCAAGACGGGAGCGGGTCTTACCGGCTACCAGGTCGTCGCCAACACTCGACCCGGGGAGTGTTGTGCCCTGTTGCGGCCGACCGCAAAGGGGCGCTCGACGTAGACCGAGAAACTGTCCGGTTCCGGGACGCGGATTCCCACCTTCGCGCAGACCCGCCGCCGCAACCTTTCGTAACCTCTCTTCTATCAAACGCTTCCGAGCTGGGGATGTGGCATACACCCTGCTTTGTCCCAGTGCGAATCGTGGCTTTCTACTGATAGCCGATAACCGACGACCGAGAACGCTTTTTTGGACATTGCGCGCGCCCCCGTCAAGAATCGACGCCGCCTCTGGCAGGTCGGCATCGCCGCCGGCGTGATCGTCGTGGTCACGCTCGTGCTGTCGAGCCTCAAGCCCGCCGCCCCGACGGTCGAAGGGGGTACGCCGTGGATCGACTCGGTGCGCCGCGGCGAGATGCTGCGCGAAGTCCGCGGCCCGGGGACGCTCGTCCCCGAGCACATCCGCTACATCTCGACGCTCGCCTCCGCCCGGGTCGAGCGCATCATCGTCGTGGCCGGCCAGCAGGTCCAGGAGAACACGCTGCTGCTCGAGCTCTCGAACCCCGACGTGCAGATCCAGGCGCTGCAGGCGGAGCAGCAGTACACCGCCGCCCAGGCGCAGCTCGTGAGTCTGCGCACCACGCTGCAGAGCCAGAAGCTCACGCAGGAAGGCGTCGTCGCCACGACGCGCACCGATTACGAGGCGGCGAAACGCGCCGCGCTGGGCGCCGATACGCTGGCGGGGCATGGGCTCATCGCCCCCAACGACGCCGCGCTCGCCAAGGACCGGGCGGTGGAGCTCGAGACGCGCTACCGCGTCGAGCAGCAACGGCTCGAGCTCATGTCCTCCACCATCGATTCACAGATCGCCGTGCAGGTCTCGCAAGTCGCGCGGCTCCGGGCCATCGCCCAGTTCCAGGAGACGCGCGTGCGCTCGCTGCAGGTGCGCGCCGGGGTGGCCGGCACCGTGACCGACCTGACGCTGCAGGCGGGCCAATGGGTCACGGAAGGGACGATCCTCGCGAAAGTCGTCCAGCCGGGGAAGCTCAAAGCGGTGCTGCAGATCCCCGAAACGATGGCCAGGGACGTGCTGATCGGGCAGCCCGCGACGATCGATACGAG
>DATFTG010000175.1:0-5962 GCA_035262265.1 Gemmatimonadales bacterium | reverse complement strand
GTCGCACGAGGACTCGGAAGAGCTGTTCCGGCGCTGGACGATTCCCTCCCCAGGCCGGCCGCTGTTTCAGGCGGCGTTCGCGAACTTCAATCCCAACGCCGCGACGAAAGTCGATACGGCGAACGCCAACCGCGGGCCTCTGTTGCTGATCGCGGGCGAGCACGACCACACCGTTCCCCCGGCCATCACCCGGGGGACGCTCAAGCTTTACCACCGGTCCCCGGCGATCACCGAGCTGAAGCAGATCCCCACGCGCGGGCATTCACTCACGATCGACAAGGGGTGGCGCGAGGTGGCGCAAACGTCGCTCGACTGGCTCAGGTCAAAAGGAGTGTAAGACGAAGCGTCGCGGAGCGATGCTCCTCCTGGCGCTTGGCTCGGCATGCGCCCGTTCCAGGCAACCCACGCTCGCCATCAGACACGTCACCATCGTCGACGTCGCCCACGGCACCCTGCTCCGCGATCGCACCATCCTGATCGACGGTCCCCGGATTGTGCGGGTCGACACCGCACCGCGCGTCCCGGACCGCCGTACGATGCGGACGCTCGACTACACGGGGCGGTTCGTCATCCCGGGGCTCTGGGACATGCACGTCCACCTGAGCGACTCCGCAACCGCGGCACAGTTGTTGTCGTGGGGCGTCACCGGGGCGCGCGTGATGAGTGGCCCCCTGGAAGCGACCCTGGCGTTGCGCCGGGAGCTGCGCGAGCACCCCACGCTCGGACCGCGGCTCGTGGTAGCGGGACTCGCGCTGCACGGTAAAGAGTCGTTCGCTTCCGACACCGGGCTGGCGTTGGTCGAGACTGCCGCGGACGCACGTCGGGCCGTGGACTCGCTCGCCCGCCGCCGCGTCGACTTTATCAAAGTGCACGAGGGACTCTCGCGCGATGCGTGGCTCGCCATCGCCCTCGCTGCGGGGGACCACTACCTGCGGCTCTCCGGACACGTCCCCACGGGTCTCAGCGCCGAGACCCTCTCGGCGCACGGGCTCACCAGTATTGAACATCTCGAGTTTCTTCCCGATCCCTGCCTCGTCATCTTCGATTCGACCACCCGAGCGCACGATTCGGCTCCCGCAGGCTGCCGTCCGGCCGACCTCCGAATTCTGCTCGAGCACCTGCACCACAACGGCGTGTGGCTCGATCCGACGATCTCGAGCTTCCGGGTGTTCGCGCCGCGTCAGTTTCCGAGCATTCTCTCAGGGTTCGGCGATCTCGCCGGGCTGATCCGGACTGCCGGACTCCCTATCATGGCGGGCACGGATCTCGGCAGCCGCGGGATCGTCCCAGGCAAGAGCCTGCATGATGAGCTCGGCTTGCTCGTAGCCGCGGGCTTCACGCCCGCCGAGGCGCTGCGTGCGGCCACCCTCAACCCCGCGACATATCTCCAGGCTGAGGACACCGTCGGTCAAGTCGCGCCGGGGGACGTCGCCGACCTCGTTGTCCTCGCTGCGAATCCGCTCGAGGACATCCGTAACACACGCCGCATCGTCACCGTCGTGCGTGCTGGAACGCCGCTATCATCGCTGGTTTTCTCGCCCTTCGTGATCCGGTGACTACGGCCCCAGTCGCGAGCCAGCGCAAGCCATGGGTCTCTGGTGGCTCAGCGTCCTGATGTTGGGAGTCGGCTACCTCTATGCCGGCCGCTGGAAGCGAGCCCTGGGCGCCTGGTTGGGTGCACGCGCAACGGAATGCCTGCTCGTCTATCTCATGTCGATCGCTCCGGATGCTCAGATCCTGCGCATCGCTAGCACGAGGACTCTGCCCTGACCGTCGCCGTGGCTTGGGACGCCATGCGATGCGCCCGCCGGGCCGAAGCGGCATCCATCCCTCAGTCCTACAATCGTTGGTACGTCTACGCCGCCGCGTTCGCGCTGAACCTGCTCGTGCTCCAGCCGCAGTTTGGGAAGCTGCTGAAGCACTTCTCCCTCGACCCCGACACGAAACTTCCCCGCTGGGGTAGGATTGGCAGGTCCATTCAGTAGGTCGATTCATTCCCACCAGCATCGCGGTTGGAAGGACATGCCCCATGAGCATCTCCCAGGCGCTGCTGCCGGAATTCGATCAGGAAATGGCCACCACCCGCAAGCTGCTCGAGCGCGTACCGAGCGACAAAGGCGCGTGGAAGCCACACCCGAAATCGTTTGCGCTGGGACATCTCGCGCAGCTCGTCGCGACGATGCCCGGATGGATGACGACGATGCTGCGGTTCCCGCATCTCGATCTCGCAGCGGCGCCGCACTACACCCTCGAGTCGACCGACACGCTGCTCGACAAATTCGACCAGCACGTCACCGAGGCGCGCGACGCGCTCAAGGACGCCAAGGACTCGGACTTCGCGCTGCCGTGGTCGCTGAAACACGGCGAGCGTGCGCTGTTCACCGCGCCGCGCGGTGTGGTCGTGCGCCAGCACATCAATCACATGGTCCACCACCGCGGCCAGCTCAGCGTCTATCTCCGCCTTAACGACGTCCCGCTGCCCTCGATGTACGGCCCCACCGCCGACGAATCGTGGTGACCGGCCGCTAACCCTCATGTAGGACAACGGAGCCTTGTCGTGACGGGAGCCGTTCCCCAAGTTGGGGGGCGTTTCACTCTCGAACACGCCGAGGTCCTTCATGTCCGTCGCGCTTCTTTGCCTTCCCACCCTGCTCCTGTCGCAGCAGGCCGACTCGAACCGGATCACCGCCGAAGAGTTCATGGCGAAGCTCGCGCCGCGGTCGGGGACGGTCGTCATCAGCAACGGCCTCGCCACACTGCAGGTGCCACCCGCCTTCCGCTATATCGACGCCGCGGCGTCGAAGCGTCTGCTGACCGAGGCGTGGGGGAATCCTCCGGGCGTGGCCGAGGGCGTCCTCGGGATGCTCTATCCCGCCGACGTCTCGCCGCTCGATTCCGGGTCGTGGGGGGTGATCATCTCGTTCGACGAAGACGGGTACGTCGACGATTCCGGCGCCGCGGCGATCGACTACTCCAAGCTGATGGAGCAGATGCAGCAGGGTATCGCCGAGTCCAACAAGGAGCGCCAGAAAGACGGCTACGCCACGGTGCAGCTCGTGGGATGGGCCGAGCCGCCGCACTACAACGCCGAAACGCACAAGCTCTACTGGGCGAAGGAGCTGGCGTTCTCCGACACCCCCCATCACACCCTCAACTACAACGTGCGCGTGCTCGGCCGGCGCGGCGTGCTGGTCTTGAACGCCGTTTCGTCGATGAACGCCCTCCCCGAAATCGCCAAGTCGATGCAGAACGTGATCGGGTTCGTCGATTTCAACCAGGGGCACCGCTACCAGGACTTCATCCCCGGCGCGGACAAGAAGGCCGCGTACGGGGTCGCCGGGCTGATCGTCGGCGCCGTCGCGGCCAAAGCCGGGTTCTTCAAGCTCTTGTGGGTCGGCATCCTGGCGTTTAAGAAACTGATCATCGCAGCGGTGGCGGCCGTGGGGGTCTGGGTGCGCAGAATATTCGGCAGGAAACAGTCCCCGCAGGCTCCGGCGCCGCCGCCGACCACGGCGTGACGCTGTCGATTTGGGAATCCCCCGAACGACTACAGGGCGTCCACCATTGTCCACCCGTTCGGGAGGAAGCCATGAAGTATCTGTGCCTGATCTACGAGGACGAGAAGAAGGTCGCCACGATGCCGAAGGGAGAGCTGGACGCCTTCACCGGCGAGTATTTCACGTTTACCGACGGGCTCAAGAAGACCGGGCAGTACGTCGCGGGAGAGGCGCTGCAACCAACCGGGACCGCCACGACGGTCCGGGTCCGCAATGGCAAAGTCTCGACCACCGACGGCCCCTTCGCCGAGACGAAGGAGCAGCTGGGCGGGTTTTATATGATCGACGCCAAGGACCTGAACGACGCGATCCAGGTCGCCTCGAAGATTCCCTCGGCGCGCCTCGGCAGCATCGAGGTGCGGCCGATCATGACGTTCGATCAGCCGTGACATCCCACCCGCCGCCCGCGGTGCTTCACCGGGTACCGCGGGTGGCGGCGTTGACCTTCCACACCGGGAGTGCCGTCCCATGACCACGCCCGCTCCGGCCGATCAACCGAAACGCACGAACCCCCTGTACGTCGTCGGGACCGTTCTCGCTTACCTGTTGGTGAGCGCGCTCAGCATCCTCGACGCTCTCTGGGATCGGGGCGACACATCCTATAAAGCCGGCGAGGTGGCGGGGATCCTGTTGAGTCCGGTGCTGCTGTGGGCGATCGTGTTCGGCATCGCTCGCGCACTGGGGAAAGCGCGTACGACCGCCGCGATGTGGCAGATCGCGATGTGGACGACCGGCGTGGCGGCGGTGGGCCAGTGCAGCGCATTCATCACGCGTGGACAGGAGCTCGTGGAGCGTGCGGCCAGGATCGCGATCTCGGACAGCGAGCGCGCCGGGCTCGTCGTCGATCCGACCGGCATCCGCCATGGATTGTTCGTGGCGAGACCAACTTTCGTGCGTTTGCCCACGGTCTGCGCGAAACCGCGGCGGGACGGGGGGTCGACGTGCTCCTCGACAGCACGACATGGGCTGGGGGCACCGGGGAATACCAGTTTGCGGCGCGAATCGCGACCGGTGTCTACATCCAGATTCGCTGCCTTCCACATGCGATCCGTGGGTTCGGTCTGGTTGTGTGTGCGATGACCGGCAGCACCGCTCCTCATGATCTGGACTTTGTGCGGACCGGCCTGGCGTTCACGGGACCATGAGCGACGAGGCGCGCGCCATGGTCGAGTCCGTCTACCGTGCCGAGTCGCGCCGCGTCCTCGCGACGCTGATCCGACTGCTCGGCGACTTCGATCGCGCCGAAGAGGCGCTGCAGGACGCGTTCGCCGCGGCGGTGGAGCGCTGGCCGGCGGAAGGGGTGCCGCGCAACCCGCGGGCGTGGCTCGTCTCGAC
The DNA here is from genome assembly GCA_035262265.1 of Gemmatimonadales bacterium. Lineage (GTDB taxonomy): Bacteria > Gemmatimonadota > Gemmatimonadetes > Gemmatimonadales > GWC2-71-9 > DASTHG01. The sequence goes on along the minus strand of DATFTG010000175.1, from coordinate 1,070 downwards.
CGGCCGCTTCAAAGCGATCGACGCGATGCGACGCCGCGCGCGCTTCGACGCCTCGCAAGGGGAGATCGCCCACCGCCTCGAGGCCGATGCCCGGGCCGCGGCGGAGCACGAGGACGAAGACATCCCCGACGACCGGTTGCGACTCATCTTCACCTGTTGCCACCCGGCCCTCACCCCCGACGCCCAGATCGCGCTCACGCTGCGCGAGGTGTGCGACCTCACGACGGAGGAGATCGCGCGCGCTTTTCTCTCCACTCCTCCCACCGTGGCGCAGCGCATCGTGCGGGCCAAAGCCAAGATCCGCGATGCCGTGATTCCTTATCAGGTGCCCGCAGCAGAGGATCTCCCCGTCCGGCTCGACACCGTGCTGCACGTCGTCTACCTGGTATTCAATGAGGGGTATTTCGCGTCCTCCGGCGCGACGCTCGTGCGCACGGACCTGTCGGGTGAAGCGATCCGGCTGGGCCGCGTGCTGCGGGAGCTGCTCCCCGACCCCGAGGTCACGGGGCTGCTCAGCTTGATGCTGTTGCACGAGGCGCGCCGGCCAGCCCGCGCTACCGCCACGGGCGAGCTGGTCCTGCTCGACGAGCAGGACCGGACGTTGTGGAACCGCGCGCAGATCGCCGAAGGCCAGGCGCTCGTCGAGCAGACGCTGAGTAGCCGTCGCTTCGGCCCCTACACGCTGCAGGCCGCGATCGCGGCGGTGCATGCCGAGGCCACGCGCGCCGCCGATACCGACTGGGCGCAGATCGTCGGCCTCTACGACGTGCTGCTGCGGATCGATCCCTCGCCGGTAGTGGAGCTGAATCGTGCCGCCGCGGTGGCGATGCGCGACGGTCCGTCGGCTGGACTCGCCCTGATCGACGCTATTCTCGTACGCGGCGATCTCGCGGACTACCAGCCGGCGCACTCGGCGCGGGCCGATCTACGTCGCCGCCTCGGACGGACGGCGGAAGCTCGTGAATCGTATCAACGGGCGCTGGCGCTGACGCGACAGGAGCCTGAGCGGCGGTTTCTCGAGCGGCGGCTGCAGGAGCTGTCGACCTAGACATGCAGCTTCCCTGGGATCA
>DATFTG010000174.1:0-7280 GCA_035262265.1 Gemmatimonadales bacterium | reverse complement strand
CCGTCATCCTCTGGTCCGGCCGTCAATTCTATCGCGGCGCCTGGTCGGGGTTCCGGCATCGCACCGCCGACATGAACACGCTGATCGCCGTCGGCACCGGCGCCGCCTTCGTGTATTCGCTCGCGGCGACCGTCGCGCCGGGACTGTTCACCGGCGCGGGGCTGAACGCCAATGTCTATTACGAAGTCGTTTCCGCCGTCATCGCGCTGGTCCTGCTGGGGCGCCTCCTCGAAGCGCGGGCCCGCGGCGCCACCTCGGCTGCGATTCGCCGCCTCGCCGCGCTGACGCCGGCCGTCGCGCACGTCGTTCAGGGCGCCGCCACCGAGTACGTCGCCGTTGCCGCGCTCGTGGAGCGGCAGCTGGTCGTCGTGAAGCCCGGCGAGCGCGTGCCGGCCGACGGCGTCATCACCGAAGGGTCGTCCGCCGTCGATGAATCGATGTTGACGGGCGAGCCGCTCCCCGTCACCAAACAGCCCGGCGCCGAAGTGATCGGCGGGACGGTGAACACGACGGGGAGCTTCACATTCCGGATCACGCGCGTCGGCAAAGACACGGCGCTCGGTCAGATCGTGCGCATGGTGGAGGAAGCGCAAGGATCGAAGGCGCCGATCCAGCGCCTCGCCGACCGCGTCGCCGGCGTGTTCGTCCCGGTGGTCATGGCGATCGCGATCGCCGCCTTCGTCGTCTGGTTCGATGTCGGGCCGCCGCCCGCCCTGCTGTTCGCGATGATCGCGCTCGTGACCGTGCTGATCATCGCCTGCCCCTGCGCCCTCGGGCTCGCCACGCCGACCGCCGTGCTGGTCGCGACGGGGCGCGCCGCGGAGCAGGGGATTCTGATCCGCGGCGGCGAGGCGCTCGAACGGCTCTCCCGCGTGGGCACGGTGCTGTTCGACAAGACGGGGACCATCACCGAAGGGCGGCCGGCGATCACCCACATCGTCACGGCGCGCAAGCCGGACGGCAGCGCCGTCGCGGTTCCCGAGGTGCTGCGCTGGGCCGCGTCGGTGGAGCAGCGCTCCGAGCATCCGGTGGCACAGGCGATCGTGCGCGCCGCGCAAGAGCGGATGCTGCTGCTGCTCCCCGTCGAGAAGTTCGCCGTCATGGAAGGGCGCGGGGTACGCGGCACGGTGGACCGCCGCCTCGTCGAGGTGATCTCGGCGCGCCACGCGAAGGAGCGCAGCCTCGAGCTCGGCAGCCTCGAGCAGGACGCCGAGCGATTGGCGCAACAGGGGAAGACGACGCTCGTCGTCAGCGTCAACAACACCGTGCACGCGATCATGGCGGTGTCCGATCCCGTGAAGCCGACCGCCCGGGAGGCGATCGAGCGGCTGCACCGGCTCGGGCTCGACGTACGGATGGTCTCGGGGGACGCGCGGCGTACGGCGGAAGCCGTCGCGCGCGAAGTCGGCATCGCCGACGTCACGGCTGAAGTGCTGCCGTCACAGAAGGTCGACCTGGTGAAGAAGCTGCAGTCGCAGGGGCGGAACGTCGCGATGGTCGGTGACGGCATCAACGACGCACCGGCCCTCGCGCAGGCCGACGTCGGCGTCGCCCTCGGCACCGGAACCGAGGTGGCGATCGAAGCGTCCGACGTGACGCTGATCCGCGGCGACCCGCGCGGCGTCGTCGCCGCGATCGAGGTGTCGCGCCGGACGCTCACGACGATACGCCAGAATCTGTTCTGGGCGTTCATCTACAACCTGCTCGGGATCCCGATCGCCGCCGGCGCGCTCTACCCCTTCACCGGGACCCTGCTGTCGCCGGTGCTCGCGAGCGCGGCGATGGCGTGGTCGAGCCTCAGCGTCGTGTTGAACAGTCTGCGCTTGCGGCGTTACACCCCGGCGTGGATATCTTAGAGACGCATGCGCTACTTCCATCGCACTCCGCTCTCGCCCGACGCCGCGCTGGCGGCGGCCAAGGCCTACTTCGGCTCCCGGCTCGCGCCGTCGGAAGAGGCGCCGCGCCGGCTGGGATTCCGCGGCTCATTGGGGAAGGTGACGGTCTCCGCGAAGCCCGAGGGAGGGCACTACACCTTCATCGACATCCAAACCGACCAGGTGGGCGAGTCGGAGCTCGACAAGCTCGCCAAGCGGTTTCTCTCCGAAGTGCACCGGCAGGTCGAGCCGGCGCACGAGGTGCGCGGGGCCTACTAGGCTCAGCCGGCGAGCCGTGCCGTGTAGCCGGCTCGCTCCACCGCGGCGACGAGGGTCGTCGACGTCACGGTGTCGTCGTCGAAATCCACTTCGGCGACGCCGTCCTGCAGATCCACGATCGCCGAGTACACGCCCGTGACCCCTTTCAGGGCCTTTTCCACCTTCTGCTGGCAGTGGTGGCAGGTCATCCCGGTCACCTTGAATTTGGCGCTGGCCATGTGATGCCTCGTGCTTGATTTAGCCCTATGGTCCCGGCAACGTTCCGGCCCACTATAATTTAGCCGAATGTCTCCCCACCCCCTACCCACCACGGGTCCAGCCACGCAGGGTCCGCCGGCCGAGCTCGAGCGTTCCCAGCTGCTCGAGATGTACCGCTATCTGCGGCTCACGCGAACCCTGGAAGAGCGGCTGGTGGCGTTGTACCGCCAGAGCAAGGTGATCGGGGGGCTGTTCCGCTCGCTGGGGCAGGAGGGGGAGTCTGTCGCGTCAGCGTATGCGCTCGATCGCGGCCGGCATCGCGACATCCTCTCCCCGCTGATCCGCAATCTCGGATCGATGTTGGTGATGGGCGCGAAGCCGATCGAGATCCTGCGCCAGTACATGGCCAAGGCGGAGGGTCCCACGCACGGCCGCGAGCTGAACGTCCACTTCAACGACCTCGAGAAGGGCTACCTCGGCCAGATCTCGCATCTCGGCGACATGATTCCCGTGATGGCGGGGATCACCCTCACCTTCAAGATGCGCGGCGAGCCGCGCGTCGGCATGGTGTACGTCGGGGACGGCGCGACGTCGACCGGGTCGTTTCACGAAGGACTGAACTTCGCCGCCGTGCAGCGCTGCCCCCTCGTAGTGATCGGGGAGTACAACCATTGGGCGTATTCGACGCCGCCCGAGAAACAGTTCGCGGTGAAGGACCTCGCGGAGAAGGCGAAGGGGTATGGCATTCATGCGGTCACGGTCGACGGCAACGACGTGCTGACGGTGTACGCCGCCGCGAAGCACGCCGTCGAGCGCGCGCGCCGCGGCAAAGGGACGCACTTCATCGAAGTGAAGACCTATCGCCGCAAGGGGCACGCGGAGCACGACGACCAGTCCTACCAGCCGACAGACGAGCTGGAGCGCTGGGCGCGGGAGAACGACCCTGTCGACCGCTATGTGAAGCAGCTGCTCGAAAACGGCTGGGTCGAGGAATCGGATCTGGCGGAGATCGACGGGGCGGTGAAGGACGAAGTCGACCAGGCGACCGACGCGTGTGTGAACGAGCCGCTGCCGTCCGGTGAGACGTCGCTGACCGGTGTGTACGCCGATCCCGTCGCCACTCCCCGTCTCTGGTACCGGGAGTCCTGATGGCCGAAGTCACGTTCCTCGAGGCGCTGCGCCAGGGGCTGTGGGAGGAGATGGAGCGCGACGACCGTGTCTTCATGCTGGGCGAAGACATCGGCGCTTACGGCGGTGCGTTCAAGGTAACCGACGGGTTCCAGAAGAAGTTCGGTGAGTCGCGCGTCATCGACACGCCGATCGCGGAGGCGGCGATTGTGGGGGCGGCGGCCGGCGCGGCGCACATGGGGATGCGCCCCGTCGCCGAAATGCAGTTCATCGATTTCATCTCGTGCGCCTACGACATGTTGACGAACTACGTCGCGACCGCCCGCTACCGGGCGGGCCTCGCGACCCCGATGGTGGTGCGCGGTCCCTGCGGCGGCTACGTGCGCGGCGGCCCGTTCCATTCGCAGAATCCCGAGGCGGCGTTCTTCCATACGCCGGGACTCAAGATCGTGTACCCGGCGACGGCACGGGACGCGAAAGGGCTCATCAAGGCATCGATTCGCGACGACGACCCCGTCATCTACCTCGAGCACAAGTGGCTGTATCGTCGTATCAAGGAGACGCTGCCCGAGGGAGAAGAGATTCTCACCCCGATCGGCCAGGCACGGCTGGCGCGGGAAGGGAAGGACCTGTCGATCATCAGCTACGGCGCGACCGTGTGGAAGGCGCTCGAGGCCGCCGATCAGCTGGCGCAGAGCGATGGAGTCAACGCCGAGGTGCTCGACCTGCGCACGCTCTTGCCGCTCGACGATGCAGCGATCATGAGCTCGGTCAAGAAGACGAACAAGGTGTTGATCGTGCACGAGGACACCCGCACCGGCGGTCTGGCGGGTGAGATCGCGGCGCGCATCAACGAGCAAGCCTTCGAGTGGCTCGATGGGCCGATCATGCGCGTGACGGCGCATGACGTGCCGTTGCCCTATGCACCGACGCTGGAAGACTTCGTGCTGCCGCAGACGGAAGACATCGTGAAGGCGGCGAAGTGGCTGGTGAAGTACTAAAGGCGTAATGGGTCGTGAGTCGTGGGTAAACCCCGATGACCCCAGGACCCATAACACAAAACGCATTTCGAGGCTTGTATGGCACGAATCGACGTCCTCATGCCCCAGATGGGCGAATCGATCGCCGAGGGCACCCTCAGCAAGTGGCTCAAGAAGGTCGGCGACGCGGTGAAGCGCGACGAGCCGCTGTTCGAGATCTCGACGGATAAGGTCGACGCCGAGATCCCGTCGCCGTCGGCCGGGGTGCTGGCGGAGATCAAGGTGGAGGAAGGGCAGACGGTCCCCGTGCAGACACTCGTCGCCGTCCTCGAGACGGAAAAGGGAGCTGCGGCAGCCGCTCCGGCGCCGGCACCGTCCGCTCCTGCCGCCGCGAAGCCCGAGCCGGCGGCCGCTGCGAAGCCGGCCCCAGCGCCGGCCCCGGCCCCCGTCGCTCCCCGTCCCGCCCCGTCGCAGCCGGCACCCGTGGCCACGACGGGAGGGAATGGCGAAACCGCCGAGGACCGGCTGCGCCGGAAGTCGACGCCGCTGGTGCGCAAGATCGCCGCCGAGCACCAAGTCGACATCTCGCAAATTCCTGGAACCGGCTTCGCCGGGCGGGTGACGAAGCAGGACATTCTCGGATTCATCGAACGGGCGCCGGCGGGTGCGCCAGCGCCTCCGACACCTGGCACCCGACCCCTGACACCCGCCGGGATCGAGCACCCCGCCACCGACCCTTGGCCCGGCGATCGCGTCGAGCCGTGGTCGAAGATCCGCAGGATCACCGCCGATCACATGATCATGTCGCGGCGCGTGTCGGCGCACGTCGCCAGCTTCTTCGAAGTCGACTACACCCAGGTGGCGCGGCTGCGCGCGAAGCACAAAGCGTCCTACGCCGACCGCGGGGTGAACCTCACGTTCCTGGCGTTCATCGCGAAAGCGTGCTCCGCGAATCTGCGCAAGCATCCGATCATCAACGCCGCCGTGTCGGGGGAAAGCACGATCTACCGCCGCGACATCAACATCGGCATCGCCGTCGCGCTCGACTGGGGGTTGATCGTTCCCGTCGTGAAGCACGCCGACGAGCTGTCGCTGCTCGGTCTGGCGCGCGCCATCAACGATCTGGGCGAGCGCGCGCGCACCAAGAAGCTCTCCCCCGACGACATCCAGCGCGGCACGTTCACGATCACCAATCCCGGCGGGTTCGGTCCCTACGCCGGCATCCCGATCATCAATCAACCGCAGGTTGCCATCCTCGGCGTGGGCACGATCGAGAAGCGTCCCAAGGTGATCACCCAGGACGACGGCGCGGACGCGATCGCCATTCGGACGATGGGGATGCTGACGATGTCCTACGATCACCGGGTCGTGGACGGGGCGGACGCCGACAAATTCCTGGCCGACGTCAAGGCCACGTTGCAGAACTTCCCCGAGCAGGAGTTGTAGCGATGCCGAAGGTGCTGACGGCGGCGCGCGTGCGTGTCCCCGCCGCGAACGAGCTCGACTACCTCGCCACGCTGCGCGAGCTGGCCCAGTTCGCCGACGCGCGCGGGCAGCGCATCTGGGTGTTCCGCAACGCCAAGGACCCGCGGCTATTCATCGAATTCTCGGAGAGCCAGACCGAGATGTCCCATCGCGCCCAGGCTTCGCGGCTGCCCGAAGAGACGAAGCTCGAGAAGCGGCTGCAGAGCCTCGTGACCTACGCGCCCGACGCGTGGGAGCTGTGGAGCGAGGTCTCGCTCGCCGCGGGAGCGGAGGCCTGATGCCGCCGCGCTCCCTTACCGTGGAAGGCCAGGAGTGGTCGGTGTACCCGTCGGGCCGCTCGACGGTGTACGGCCAGGACCAGTACGGCCTGATGTTCCAGCTCGGCACCGGCCCCGAGCGTAAACGCCGCTTCACCCGCTACACCCCGCAGGGGGTCCGGCGCACCGACGCCGCGCTGCGCGACCTGTCCGACCGCGAGCTGCTCGCGTTGTTCCACCAGTCGCAGCCGGCCTGGACCGCTCCGGAAGGCGCCTACGGCGCACGTTGATCTGCATTGTCATTCCACCGCCTCCGACGGCCAAGCCACTCCGGACGCGGTGGTGCAGCACGCCAAAGCCGTGGGGCTCGCCGCGATCGCCCTGACCGATCACGACACCCTGGCCGGGATCGCCCTCGCCCAGACCGCCGGCGCCAGCGTCGGGGTGCGCGTCGTCCCGGGCTGCGAGTTCAGCGTGCGCGCGCCCTGGGGCGAAATGCACCTGCTCGCCTACTTCCTGCCGGTCGGCGATCAGACCCTCGAGGAGTTTCTCGCCGGGGCACGCGCGGCACGGCAGCGGCGCGGCGCGCAGATGGTGGAGAAGCTGCAGCAGCTCGGCGTCGCAATCGATCTCGAGGATCTCGCCTACCAGGCCGGCGCCGGGTCGCTGGGACGGCCGCACGTCGCGCGCGCGCTGATCGATGCCGGTGTGGTCGACGATTTCGAGCAGGCGTTCGACCGGTTCCTCGGCCGCGGCCGTCCGGCCTTCGTGGAGAAGCTGCTCCCCACGCTGCGCGAAGTCGCCGACCTGGTGCACAGGAGCGGCGGACTCGTGCTCGCCGCTCATCTGGGCGAGCGCGGGCAGGAGCCGCAGCTCAAAGCGCTGCAGGCGGATGGCCTCGACGGCATCGAAGTGCGCCACCCCAGTCATCCCAAACACGTCGAGACGCGCCTCACCAAACTGGCGCGCAAACTCGACCTCGCCGTCTCAGGGGGATCGGACTGGCACGGGGAAGGCGATACGGGAGGCGCGCACGCGCCGCTCGGGGGGATGGAAGTGCCGCAGGAGTGGTTGGAGGA
>DATFTG010000173.1:0-18037 GCA_035262265.1 Gemmatimonadales bacterium | reverse complement strand
GTATCCGCCGGCGGCCGCCGCCGCGAGTCCGCCTACCAGCGCGGCGGCTGCCGTCGCGAGGCCGGCTCCGGCGAGTCGCCAGCTCCCGATCGCCGCCTGCAGCAGCAGCAGCATTCCGATCATGGCGGCCACCGCCAGCATCAACGCCCGTTGACGAGCTGTCTCGCGGTCGGCGAACCCGCCGAGCACCTCTGCGTGATGCTCCAGCGGCATCGGAACGGTCTGCAGGCGGGCCTCGATGTCACCGGCGACGGCGCCGAGATCGCGCCCGTGCACTCCGACGATGACGTCGAGGTAGCGCTTCACGGCCTCGTGCCGAATCGTGCGGGCACTCGAGACGATGCGGACCTGCGCCACGTCTCCCAGCCGGACGCTGCCGCCGCCCGGCGTGTCGATCATCAGGTCGCGCACGCTGTTGAGGCTGTGACGTGATTCCGGCTCTCCCCACACCACCACGTCGAAAACCTTCTGCTCTTCGAACAGATTGCCGACCTGGAGTCCCGAAAACATCGTGGCCGCGGAACGCCGCACGTCACCGGGCTTGATGCCGTGGCGCTGTGCGGCGGCGAGATCGACCTCGACCTCCAGCACCGGCTCTTGCGCCGGCTGATCCAGCCGCGCGGTGGTCACGCCCCCGACCTCGCTGACCGCCTTCGCCACGGCGCCGGCCGCGGACCGCAGCACGGCATCGGCGTCGCCGTAGACGCGGACGACGACGGAGTCACGGGACTGCGCGTTCAGCGGCTCCGTACGCTCGCTGAGGTAGGTCTCCACTCGCGGACGCAGGCCGGGGTAGCCATTGACCACCGCGCGGATGGCGGCGACGGTGCGATCGTAGTCCGCCGTCGAATCGATGCTGACCCACAGCTCGGCGGAATTGACGTTGACGACCTGGTCGCCGAAGATCGCCCGGCCCAGGTGTGCACCGACGTTGGATACGCCGGGGATGGACCGCAGCTCGAGGCTGACGCGTCCGGAGATGCGACTCATCTCGGGCTGCGACGTCCCGGGCGCGCTGACGAGATGGACCAGCAGGTCTCGCTCGGCGAACTTGGGCAACGCCCCTCCGGACCGCCCCACGAGCGGCAGCAGGGCGAATCCGACGATCAGAACCGGCGCGACGATCGCCACCGCACGCCACGGCCGCTGCAGCGTTCGCGCCAGTGCCCCTTCGTACCACGCCTGCAGCCGTCGTACGAACGGCACCTCGCGCGGCGCTACGGGGGCGTTCGGCAACAGCACGAGACCGAGGGCAGGCGTGACCGTCAGGGCGACCACCATCGACGCCAGGACGGCGAGGACATAGGAGCCTCCGAACGGACGCCAGAACGCCGCGGGCAAACCGCCGAAGACGAACAGCGGCAGCAGCGACAGCAGCAGGATCAGCGTGGCGAACACCGCCGCACCGCGCAGCTCCGCGACGGCGGCGACGACGGCGGCCGCGCGCGACTCGTCGCGACCTTCCCGGAAGCGACGCCGCATGGCGTCGACGTGCAGGATCGCGTCGTCGACGATCACCCCGAGGGCCATCAGCATGCCGGCAAGCACCACGACGTTGACCGTCGCACCGCGCAGGTAGAGGACCCAGGCGCCGGTGATGAGCGAAGTGGCGATGGCGCTGATCGTGATCAGCGTCGCACGCCAGTCGGAGAAGCCGACCGCGATCGCGATGGCCGCAAGCGCGAATCCGATGAGCGCGACCCAGCCAAGGTTGTGCAGCGCCGATTCGATGAAGCCGGCGGGCCGGAAGATCGACGAATTCACCTCGAGACCGGTCATGCCGGGGCGCAGCTCGGTGAGAGCGGCTTCGACGCCCCGCGTCACGTTGCGCAGGTTCGCGCCGGGGAAGCGGTCGACGACGAGGAGCAGGTTGGCGCTGCCGTTCGTCAGCGCGTCGCCGATGAGCGGCTGGTGCCCTTCGACGACGTCGGCGACGTCGCCCAGTCGCACGCCGGTGGCTTCGATCGGCACCTGCGCCAAACCCTCGGGCGACACGATCGGCAGAATGTGTCGGATCCCGAGGCGCTGATTGGCGTTGTCGATGAAACCGCCGGTGCCCGGCGTGGAGGCTTCCACGAACGTCAGCGACGACACCCACAGCGCGTTGCCGGTGGTTTCGAGCACCTGCAGCAGCGACACGCGGCGATCGTGGAGGCGCTTGGGATCGACCAGCACCTGCAGCTGGCGGTCGCGCTGCCCCCAGATGGCGACGTTGGCGACGCCGGGGACGCCGAGCAGGCGCGGGGCGATGGTCCAACGCGCCAAAACCGACATCTGAATCGGGGACAACGTCTTCGACGACAAGCCGATCAGCATGACCCGGCTGGTGGACGACATCGGCTGCAGCATCGTGGGCGGGCGCGACACATGCGGGAGGGCGAACGCCTGCGTCATCCGTTCGGAGACCATCTGGCGCGCCCGCATGAGATCGGTCCCCGGCCGGAAGGTGAGAACGATCGAGGACAGACCAGGGACCGATTCCGAGCGCAAGGACTCGAGCCACGGCACGCCATTGAGCAGATCCTGCTCCAGGCCAAGCGTCACCAGCTGCTCGACCTCCTGCGCCGACAGGCCCAGCGCTTCGGTCTGGATCTCGACCCGCGGCGCCGAGAATTCGGGCAGCACGTCGACCGGTAGCTCGCGCAGCTGCCGCACACCGACCAGCAGCAGCGCGGCGGCGACGGCCACTACCGTCACGCGGTATTTGGTGCTCCAGGTCACGAGCGAACGCATCATGGAGATGCCATCCCTTCCACCGGCGGCGTGTGCGCGTAAACGCTGCTGCTGCGTTGATAACCGCTCTGCTCCAGCTTCTTCGCTTCCGCGCGCGCGGCGGCCATGCCTTGCGCATCGAGCCGCTCCACGCGCGCGAGCTCCAGGACTTCCTGCGTCTTTTCGCCCGCGCCACGCCACCCGACGCGGACATTGCCGGTGCCGCGGGCGTAGTACTTGAGCTGCGTCGCGTCCGGCTCGCCGGAGCTCGTCTCAGCGATCACCAGCGCGCTGTCGTAGCACGCGGCAGGGACGCAGGTGCGTTGCCCCATCTGATCGACCTGGCCGCGATCGCTCCACTCGACCGCCGGTCCCCATCCTTCGGCATAGCTCGGCGTCCCGAGGCGCGGAGCGGCGGGCATCATGATTCCCGCGCTCGCCCCCTCGAGGCCGTGGATCCAGGGCCGGGCGGCGACGAACTTGCCGTCCTCGTATTCCTCCGGGTATTCACCGAGGTACCACACCGTGCCCGTGGAGTCCTGCGCATAGAAGGCCAGCTCCGCTTCCACCAGCTCGCCGTCGTTGTAGTCCTGGTCCCAGGTGACTGCGGTGCGAACGCCGGCGATGACCTTGGTGAGATCGGTGACCGTGACGACGATGCGATGCGGGACTTTCTTGCCGTCGTCCTCGACCGCCGTACCCTCATAGACGAACCGCGTCCCGGGAGCGAGCGGCATCCAGGGGTTGTTGATGGCGCTGGGTCGGAGGAAGCGGCCGGCTTCGAAGGCCGGCAGATCGGGCGTCCGCGGCGGTGCGGCCTGCGCCGTGCGATCGGGGGCCCGCCCGCAGGCGAGCGTCAGCGCCGTAGCGATGCAGAGGGCGGCTGCCGCCGCGATTCTAGAGGCGGTAGGCATACTGTAGCTTGACGAGCAGCTGGTTGGAGTCGAACGCGAAGCGGTCATTGAGATTACGCAGCATGTTGTGATTGAAAACGACGAACAGGTCACCGAGGGGATTGAAAGTCCAGCGCAGCCGCGTGTTGGTGCCGAGGTTGCGGCTCTCGTTGTCGTATTGCAGGAAGCTCGACACCTGCAAGTCGGCCGAGACGTTCACCTGCACCCGGCCGCTATAGAGCCGCTGCACGAAGTCGCCAACCGGCAGCCGTGCGCTGTTGCGCTCCCAGCCCAGCTCCGCGGTGAGGAAGGCCGAAGGCTTCATCCGCACCGTCAGCGCGAGACTGTTGAGGTGGCCGCCGTAGAACGTGCCGGTCGACCACGTCGCCTCGCCGTTGAAGCGGCGTTTGGCGGCGAGCGCTCCCTGCACGGTGTAGCGGGTCCACCGGTACGTGCCCGCCGGCACGATCACCGATGTGGTATCGCTGCTGAACAGATCGAAGTCTTCGGTCGGCCGATCGCCCTGCGGCTCGATGTCGAACTCGAAGCGGTCGCCGCTTTCCAGCTGCCAGTCGAGCGGCTTGAAGGACAGGATGTAGCTCTCCCACCGCCCGCGCAGGTCGCTGATCACCGCCGGGTTGAACTCGAAGAACATCTGGCGCACCAGCGGCCACGCCGGGCGCGGCCGGAACCCGGCCTCGACCTGCCACAGCTGCACCCCCCTCCGGGGTACGAAGGACAGCGACGGGTTGAAGCGCTCGCCGATGCGCTTGTAGCGCAGCGAGACGTCCCACAAATCATTGGGATAATCGATCATCCCGCCGAACGCGTTGTCACTCCCGATGTCGTCGCGGTGATTGTGCAGCCCCCACACCCCCATGATGAGATTCTTGTCGCCCCGGAATTCCGACGTCTGGAAGGTGAAGTCGGCGCCGGTCATCCAGCTGCCGGCGATGCCGAGGGGATCGCCGAAGGTGGCGATCAGTCCCGCCGACGATTCCGACAGCACGTTCTGCTTGACGCGAAACGCGCCCATGGTGGCGTCGGTCGGGAGCGAATCGACGCCGCGTGTGCGCACGGCCAGAGCGCCGATGTTGGTGTTGCCCATGCGACCGTTGAGCTTGCCGCCGACGGTGATGGGGATCTGGACCTGATCCTCAGCCTCGCCCTGCAGTCCGATGCGGCGGCTGTGAAACGCGATCAGATCCTCGTCGTTGCCGACGCCGAACTCGAAGATGTCCGCGCCTTCGAGGAAGAACGTCCGCTTTTCGGGGAACAGCAGATCGAACCGGGTCAGATTGGTCTGCCGCGCGTCCACCTCGGTCTCGCCGAAGTCGGTGTTCACGGTGAGCGAGGCGATCATGTTGGGGCCCAGCTTCTTCGTCGCATCGAGACTGCCCTGGGTCTTGTAGACCCGCTCGGCGCCGGGGGCGGGCCGGTTGGCGTTGCCGACGATACCGGGGCGGATGCTCAGGCCGAGGCCGAGGTTGAACGCCGGCAGATCGGTGAGGTGTCCCGCGTGGCTCGTCTGGTAGATTTCGTAATCGCGGTGGGCTCCCGCCCAGCGACTGACCTCCAACAGGCGCTGGACCCGGCGCTGCACGTTGAAGCCCCACCCGGTCAGGTTCTGCTTGAAGCTCAGCGTCTTGATCGGGATGCGGATCTCGACGCTCCAGCCGCGCTCGTCGCGCGCCGTCGCGGCTTCCCAGATGCCGTCCCAATCGGTGTTGACGTCCTCGCCGTAGGCGGAGACGAGTCCGTCGAACCGCGCACCGTTGGGATTGACGGCGAACACGTAACCGGTGCGCCCGTCCTGGAACGGATCGAGCACCAGCATCACGTGATCCTCGAGCTCGAGATCGAAGTCCCGCGTCTTCGCGAAGGCAACGATGCCCGCGGGGTTCGAATCCCGGCACAGGATGCCGAAGATCAGCTCGCTCGGATTCGCGAGCACCTTCACGATCGTTTGGCCGGCGGGCCTGGCGCCCTCGGTCGGCTCGATCGTGACGAGGTCGACGATCGAATCCGCGCTGCGCCACGCCGGCTCGTCGAGGCGGCCGTCCAGCGTCACTTCGCTATCGAACGTAGTGGCGCGCAACGTGGTCAGCGCCGCGGCGGCGGGCGCTCCCTCCGCCTTGCCGACGTCGAACGTGGCGCTCGTCACGGGACCGAGTCCCGGTGCTTTGACGGTGAGCGAGTACGTCCCCGGCTTGTCGATGCGGAGTTCGCCGAACGCAGCGACGCCGGCCACGGCAGCGACCGTCGTCGTGCCCGTCAGCTCGGCGTCCTCGTCGCCCGTTCCATCGGTGATCTCGACGGTCACGTTCGCGGTGAAGCTTTCGAGCGTCTGGCCGGTGGCGTCCCGCACGGTAATAGCGACGGTCGGCTGAATCGGTGCGCCCGCCGCGGTGCGGCTCGGCTGCACGGTGAACTCGGCGCGCGCGGCTCCTGAGCCCGACCCTCCCCCCGGCGCGGCGGTCGCGACGGCGACCGGCACCGCCGCGGCAGCCGGAGCCGTCACCGCGAATGGCGCGCTGGTGACTTCCCCCGCGCCCTCGACGGCAGCGGTGAGCGTGTACTCGGCCCCGGCACTGTCTATGGAAAGTGCGCCGAACGTGGCGACGCCCGCGACGGCGCGGACCGTCGTCGTGCCCGAAAGCTCCGCGTCTTCATTCCCAGTACCGTCGGAGATCTCCACGGTGACGGCGCGCGCGAACGTCGTCACGGTCTGGCCAGCCGCGTCGACCACACTCACCTGCACTGCCGGTGTGATCGTCGCGCCTGCAACCGTGGCGCTCGGTTGGACGGTGAAGACGAGATGCAGCGAGTCGGCCGGGGCCGCGGGAGGCGAGACGAGCACGGTGCTGAACAGCAGGATTGTGGATAGCATATCCGTCCTCGGCAGCAAGTTCTTTGCGCGTATTTCGCCGGACATGCGTCGTCCAACCCGGTTACGGCGGAGTAACAGTGGAGTCGAAGGTTCGGCGTCACCATACATGCGCAGATAGGACGACGTATAACTTTTGGTAGCCCGGTTCTATTGCCGTGGCCGCGCACCATTCGCCGCCGTTCTGCCACACCACGACGCGACATTCGTCTATCGTCACCGCAGCGCGCGGGCTATGTTCCCGCCTTGCGCATCGCCGTCGGTCGCACACCCAGTGGTAACCGGGCGCGAGCAATCGCCTATGGCTGAAGCGGAGTTGACGAAGCGGGTCGTCGGAGATTATGCGCCGCGAATCCGTGCCGAGCGCCTGATCGCGACGAGTCGAGTTGTCCTGGCCGCGTTCTCGCTCCTGGCGGTCTGGCTGGACCCGTACACGCCCACAGCGTACGGCCAGACGCTCTATATCCTGCTGGTGGGCTACGGCGTGTTCGCGCTGGCAGTGGCTGCGGTGGTGTGGCTGGCGCACGTTCCGTTGGCGCAGCTGGGGCTCGGCAGCCACGTCCTAGATATCTCGCTGTTCTGCGTGCTCACCTACCTCACCGAAGGTCCGACAAGCCCTTTCTTCACCTACTTCATGTTCTCGATCGTCAGCGCGACGTTGCGCTGGCATCTGCGCGGCGCGCTGTGGACCGCGGCGGTCGCACTGGTGGCGTTCAACGGGATCGGAGTGTACGGCAGCGAGGTGATGAACGACCCCGCGTTCGAGGAGAACCGGTTCATCATCCGCAGCGTCTACCTCGCGGTGATGGCCGGCCTCCTGGGATATCTCGGCGCCTACGAAGACCGGCGGCGCCGGGAGATGTCGGCCCTCGCGGGATGGCCCTGGACGACGGCGCGCGAACAGATGGTACCGCACCCTGAGATCCTGCAGAGCGCAGCGCGCATCCTCGCCGCCCCGCGTGTGCTGCTGGCCTGGGAAGAGCCGGACGAGCCGTGGCTCCATCTTGCCACCTGGAACAGCGGCGAATACCGGACGTGGCGTGAAGCCCCCGAGACGTTCCAGCCCGTGGTCGCAGAGCCGCTCGCCGGCCTGACGTTTCTGTCGAAAGACGTCCGCGCCCAGGCCCCGGTGATCCTGCGACAAGCTCCCCACGAGCGCGGGTGGCGCGGCGCCCCCATCCACCCCGCGTTGCAAGAGCGCTTCGGGATCACTGCGGTACTGTGTCTCCCACTCCACGGTGAATGCCTCGACGGGCACCTCTTCGCCCTCGACAAGCGGGGCATGTCGGGGGACGACCTGTTGCTCGGAGATGTCGTCGCCCACCAGGTCGTCTCCTCCATGGATCAATCCTTGCTGTCTCGACGGCTGCGGCAAGCGGCGGCGGCGGAAGAGCGCATCCGGTTGTCGCGGGATCTGCACGACGGCGTGCTGCAATCGCTGACGGGAGCTGCGCTGCAGCTGCAGACGGTGCAGCGCCTGTGGGAGGCGGAGCCCGACGGCGCTCGGGAACGGGTGGGAGCGATCCAGCGGCTCATCGCCGAGGAGCAGCGCAACCTGCGCGGCTTCATTCGCGACTCGCAGCTGGCGCCGGCCGGACTCACGACCGGTACCGAGGGCCTGCACGCCGGGTTGCGCGAGCTGGTACAACGTCTCGAGGGACTGTGGGGGCTGCGGGTGACGCTGCAGCTCGATCGCCTCGAGGAACAGGCCTCGGACGCGCTGACCTACGACCTCTGCCTCATCGTCCAGGAGGCGCTGGTCAACGCCGCGCGGCACGCCGCGGCCTCGGACGTCCGGGTCGACGTCGCGTCGGTGGATGGGCAGGTGCACGTGGTCGTGACCGACAACGGCCGCGGCTTTCCTTTCCTTGGAGACTATGACCATGCGGCTCTCATGTCCCTCGGGATCGGACCGGTGATGCTGAAGCAGCGCGTCAAGTCGCTCGGCGGGACCCTCGCCATCCGTTCGACGCCCGCGGGCGCCCGTCTCGACATCCGCGTGCCGCGCGGTCCGGGAAGCTGACGGTGTCCATCCGCCTCGTGCTCGCCGACGATCACCCGATCGTGCTCGACGGTCTCGAAACCCTGTTCCGCCTGGAGCCGGACTTCGAGGTCGCGGCCCGCTGCGTGAGTGGCGAAGAAACGGTGGTCGCGGTGCGGCGCCACCGCCCCGACGTCCTGGTGCTCGACATTCACATGCCACGCAAGGACGGGCTCGCGGTGCTGCGCGACCTGCAACACGACAAACTGCCGACGAAAGTCGTCCTGCTGGCCGCAGTCCTGGAAGAGGAAGAGGTGCTCGAGGCGTTGCGACTCGGCGTGCGCGGCATGGTCCTGAAGGAGCTCGCCCCGCAGATGGTGGTCCAATGCGTGCGCAAAGTGCACGCGGGGGAGCAGTGGCTCGAGAAGCACGCGGTGAGCCGGGTGGTCGATTCCTTGCTGCGCCGCGAGGCCGGAGAGCGCGAGGCGGCCAACGTGCTCACGCCGCGGGAGATCGAGATGGTCGGGATGGTCGCCCGGGGATTGCGCAACAAGGAGATGTCGAAGCGCCTCGCGATCAGCGAGGGCACGGTCAAAATCCACCTGCACCACATCTACCGGAAGTTGAAGGTCGAGAACCGGGTGGAGCTGATCCTGTACGCGCAGTCCAAGCGCCTGGTGTGATACAACGGCTATTGCCAAGGGGTTAGCAGGCCCGTAGGCTTACGCCGTGCCCGAGGCAGCGTCCCAGTCCCGAGCCCCGCGTCCCGTCATCATCGACACGGATCCCGGGATCGACGACACCATCGCCCTGCTCCTCGCCCTGCAATCCCCCGAGCTCGAGGTGCGAGGCCTCGCCGCGACGTACGGCAACACCACCGTCGAGCACGCCTACCGTAACTGCATCGCCATCCTGCGCCGGCTCAACCGGCGTCTGCCCCTCGGCGTCAGCGCCCGGCGTCCGCTGAAGCGCGCCCTCGCCACGGCCCCGGAGACCCATGGCCCATCCGGCCTGGGCGACGCGCCCGTTCCGAGCGCCGGGGTGATCCTCGATTACGTCAGGCCGCTCGATCGCCTGCTCGCCGAGCAGCCGGAGCCGGTGACGCTCGTGACGCTGGGGCCGGTGACCGGGCTCGCCCTCGCGCTGCGCCGCGACGCGGAGCTGGTCCGGGAAAAAGTGTCGCGCCATCTCGCGATGATCGGGAACATCAAATCCGCCGGCAACACGACGAAATACAGCGAGTTCAACGCGTGGTGTGACCCCGAGGCGCTGCGCGAGGTGTTGCGCGCCGAGCTGCCCACCGAGATCATCGGACTCGATGTGACGCGGCAGTTCGTCCTGCCGGGGTCCACGATCGCCCGGCTCGGTCAGTCCGGCGACGACGGCCAGCAGTGGCTTTTTGCCGCGCTGCGCTACTACCTCGCCTTCCACCGCGAGCGCGAGCATCTCGACGGCTGCGTTCTGAACGACGTGCTGCCGATCGCGGAGCTGCTGGCCCCGGGGACGCTCACCTTCGAACCCTTGCGGATCAAGGTCGAAGTCGAAGACGGTGAGAACCGGGGCCGCACCCGGGTCGATCCCGAAGGCTCGAAAGCGCGCGTCGCCACGGCGGTGCGGGCGGACGTCGCCCATCGCCTCGTCGCTGACCGCGTGCTCGCGGCCTCCCGGCCGGCCTGGGCGGGCGCGGCGCGGTGACCGCCCCTGACGGCGGCGCCCTTCCCCGCAAGGTGGCGGTGATCGGAGCCGGCTCGATCGGCGGCGGCTGGGCGGCGTTGTGCGCCTCCGCGGGATGGCCGGTCACGATCTTCGACACCAACGCCCGCGCCATCGAGGACGCCGTCGTAGACGTGCCGCGCCGGGCCCGCACGCTGATCGGCCTGGGACGGGCGACACCCGGAATCGTCGAGCGCGGACTCATGGAGTTCCAGCAGGCCAAGAGCCTGCTGCAGGCGGTGCGCGAAGCGGACTGGGTGATCGAAGCGATCCACGAGGACCTCGGCGCCAAGCAGCGTTTGCTCGAATCGATCGAACAGGTCGCGGACGCCGAGGCGATCGTTACGTCGTCGTCGTCGGGGCTCGCCCCGGGCGACCTGTTCCGGCGGCTGCTGCAGAGGCAACGCTGTCTGGTGGCGCATCCTCTGAACCCGCCGGAGCTGCTGCCGATCGTGGAGCTCGTTCCCGCGGAAGAGACCGATCCGGCGACTGTGGAGCGCGCCAAGACCTATCTGCGCGCGCTGGGCCGCATGCCGATCGTCCTGCACAAGGCCGTGCCTGGATACGTCGTCGGCCGCATCGCCGCGGCGGTCTGGCGCGAGTGCATCGACCTCGTCTTGAAGGGCGCCATCGACGTCTCGGATCTCGACCGGGCGGTGTCGCTCGGCCCGGCGCTGGGCTGGGCCGCGGCGGGACCCCACCTGACCTACCACCTCGGCGCCGGCGCGGGAGGCGTCCACATCTTCCTTCAGCAGCTGCTCACCAGTTTCGAGCAGTGGTGGGGCGACCTGGCGTCGTGGGAACGGCTCGACGCGAGCCAGCAGCGGGCCCTGATCGCGGCGATCGAGAAAGCGTACGAGGACAAGATTGTGATGCTGCGGTTTGCGAGAGACGAGCGGCTCGGTGCAATTCTGCGCGCATTAGAGCAGGCTAGAACGACGTAGGGAGAAGAAGTATGGTTGGGGTGCGTAAGGGAAGAGTCGTACGAATCTTCTATACGTATTTTCAACCTTACGTTTCTTCCTTACGTCTCTTGTTTTCCCGCACCATCAACACCGGCACCGTCGTGATGTGTCTCAGCTCGCTGGCGACACTCCCTCGGACGACGTCGGCCAGCAGCCGGTGCCCGTGCGTCGCCATGGCGATGAGATCGCACTTTTCCCGCTCCGCGGCGGCGGCGATTTCCCGCGCCGGATCGCCCGCCGCGAGGACTGCTTCGACATTGAACCCATCCTGCCGCAGGTCGTTGCAGACCCGGTCGAGGTAGCCGAAATCGTCCTTCATTTCCTCCGATTCCCGGAGGTCGAGCTGCTGGATGTTGCGCGCCACCCACCCATCGGCGACGTGGATCAGCACGAGCGCCGCATGCGACGCGCCGGCGAGCGGACGGATGTAGGTGAGGATCGCTTCGTCGGTCGGCGAGTGCTCGAGCGGCACGAGGATGCGCTTGAACATCAGGCCCAGAGCCCCTGTGCCGTGCGGAACAACAGCCAGGCGTTGAGGGCCGCGATCACCAGCGCGACGGTGTAGGCGAGCACTTTGAGCCACGTCGGATTCACGAATTCGCCCATCTTGGCACGCTCCGAGGTGAACCGCACCAGCGGGAAGACCGCGAACGACAGCTGCAGGCTCAGGATCACCTGGCTCAGGATGAGGAGCTGCGCGGTGCCGTGCTCGCCGAAGAAGATGGCGGTGATGGCCGCCGGCACGATCGCGATCGCCCGGGTGATGAGGCGGCGCAGCCATGGCCGGATCCGGATATTGAGAAACCCCTCCATCACGATCTGCCCGGCCAGAGTTCCGGTGAGCGTCGAATTCTGGCCGGAAGCCAGGAGCGCCAGCGCAAAGACGGCGCTCGCGCCGACGACCCCGAGCAGCGGGGTCAGCAGCTTGTATGCGTCCTGAATCTCGGCCACCTCGGTGTGGCCCGTGCTGTGGAACGTCGCCGCGGCGACGATCAGGATCGCGGCATTGATGAAGAGGGCGAAGGTCAGGGCGATCGTCGAGTCGATGAACGCAAAGCGTACCGCCGTACGCTTCCCCGCGGTCGTCTCGTCGTATGCGCGGGTCTGCACTATAGAGGAATGCAGATACAGGTTGTGCGGCATCACGGTCGCGCCGAGGATCCCGATGGCGATGTACAGCTGATCCCGGTTCGCGAGGATGGGAGGGCTCGGCACGAACCCGCCCAGGATCCCCCAGCTGTCGGGCCGAGAGATGAAGATCTCGAACAGGAAGCAGCCGGCGATGGTGGCGATCAAGGCGATCACCAGCGCTTCGAGCAGCCGGAAGCCCTTGTTCTGCAGGTACAACACCAGCAGCACGTCCAATGAAGTAATGAGGATGCCGGCCGTCATCGGAATGCCGAACAGCAGATTCAACCCGATCGCCGAGCCGATCACTTCGGCCAGGTCGCAGGCTGCGATAGCGATTTCGCACAGCACCCATTGGGCGATCGTGGCGGGCCGCGAGTAATGATCGCGGCAGGCCTGCGCGAGGTCACGACCGGTCACGATCCCGAGCTTCGCCGCCAAACCCTGCAGCAAAATCGCCATCAGGTTCGAGATCAGGATGACGCTCAGCAGCGTGTAGCCGAAGCGCGCCCCACCGGCAAGGTCGGTGGCCCAGTTTCCCGGGTCCATGTAGCCGACAGCGACGAGGTAGCCCGGCCCGGCGAACGCCAGTGCCTTGCGCCACCAGCTCTTCCCCTGCACGGGAACGGAGCGGTAGACCTCGGCGAGACTCGGGGTGAGACGCGGGTGCCTCCACCCCGGCTCGTGTGCTGGACGGCGCATCGGTGTCGCCACGTCAGGCCTCCCGAGCCGCGACGAGGCAGGACAACAACTGTGCGAGCTCCTGTCCCACGATGCGGGCCGTCCCAGAGGCGTTGAGCAGAACGGTAGTCGGGCCGTTGAACGGCTGACGATCGGTGACTATGACGCGCACGCCGGGCACGAGGCCTTGCTCCGCGAAGTAGCGCAGCCGCGCGGGGTCCTGCGTCACCACCTGGCGCAGCTCGAGGGCGTCGCCGATCTGCGCGTCGGCGAGGGAGACGAGCTCGGTCTCTTCGATGTCCCCGGTCGCGGTCGGAATCGGGTCGCCGTGGGGATCGTAGTGCGGGTCGCCGAGTGCCGCAGCCATGCGCTCGATCAGCTCATCGGAGACGGCGTGCTCGAGCCGCTCCGCCTCGTTGTGTACGGTGTCCCAGTCGTAGCCGAGGTTGCGCACCAGATAGAGCTCCAGCACGCGGTGGCGTCTGATCATACGCAGCGCGGCACGCCGGCCCTGGGCCGTCAGCTGCACTCCGCGATACGGGACGTGCTCGATCAGCCCCATCTCGGAGAGCCGTTTCACCATCCCGCTCACCGAAGGAGGGGCGAGTGCCAGAAGCGCGGCGATATCGCTCGTGGTCGCGAACCCGCCCTGATTGGAGAGGCGGAAAATCGCCTTGAGGTAGTCTTCGACGGAGCGGCTGAGAACCGGCTCCTGGATACTCGCCGGCAAGATCGGACTCCAGAGTGATATGTCGGACTTCATGCCACAGCGAAATAGCCCCTTAACTCACTGCGCACACGTAACGTTAGTGTAAACTAATATGAGCTTGTTGGCAAGCGAATATGAGGCTTAGACGGGGCTATTGCGGGCGATGTTTGTCAGCGTCAGGAAGGGTGTCAGGATTCGTTCGGTCATCCCCCAGATCACGTCATCCCCCAGGTCGTAGGCGGGGAAGATCCTGGGCTCGCCGCGCACGATCAGTTTCACGTCGCGCCGCACCCCCGGCTCCGCCAGCCGCGCGAGCGGTATCCAGAAGGCGCGTTCTACTTCGTCACTGGCGACAAGCGGCGGCGCCGCGGCAATCGTAAACACGAACGGTCTGACGCGGACCGGTGGGAGGGTAGGAGTACGCGGATAGAGGTCGTCCAGCACACCGAGCCGCTCCGCGCCGCTGAGGTCGACTCCCGTCTCTTCGCGCGTCTCGCGGATCGCCGTGTGGAGCAGATCCCCATCCTCCGGCTCATAGCGTCCCCCTGGAAGCGCCACCTGGCCCGACCAGGGATCGCCCACCCGCGCGGCGCGCTTGATGAACAAGGCTTCGAGCCCGTTGCGCTCGATCACGATCAGCGCGACGGCGGCTGGGAGCGCTTCCGGTGCGTCCTCCACCCGCGCCGTGTAACCGGCAAGGGCGCGTCGCACCGCCCCGATCGTCATGGGACGAGGTGGTGGGAAAACCAGTCAACGCTGGCTCCCAGCACCTGATCGAACTGCGGCGTCGAGCCACTCCAGGGGTGCTTGATTCCGAAGGTGTGGCCAGTGTTGTCGATCAGCAGCAAACGGGAGCCGTGCGCCCGCGCCGCCAGGTCACGGGCATCGCTTGCGGGCACCGATTCGTCGGAGGCGCCGTGGACCACCAACCAAGGGGCGTGCAGCGACTCGGCCGCGGCGAGGACGTCGAGCCGCTCGGCGTTGCGCTCGAGATCGTCGAGGATGTCGGTCGCCAGAGGCAAGCGTTCTCCGGTGCGCTGGTTTACGATCTCGAGGGTACCCGTGCGCCGCCATTCCGGGATCTGTTCAGCGCGCCACAGCCGCCCAAAGCGGGCTGTCGCCGACCACGTCACCAGCGCTGTGATCCCAGGATCACGCGCGCTCAGTAGCGCCGCGACGCCGCCACCCATGCTGTGTCCCAGTACCCCGATCGCCGTCGGCTGAACGCCCAGACTGCCGCCGCGCAGCTCCGCCAGGACGCGGGCGAGGTCCTCCAATCCATTCGAATAGGTGGCGTGCCGAAACCGCTCGGGCTCGTTGAACGAGTCTCCGGGCTCACCGACCCCGGAGCCCGAGAAGTTGAAAGAGACCGCCGCGAAGCCCGCGTGGGCGAGGCGGTCGGCGGTTACGGGGAAGAAGCCCCAGTCCTTGAACCCCTTGAATCCGTGGCAGATGACGACGGCGGGGCGCGATCCCCCCGCGGAGTGGATCTCGCCGCGCAACGGGCCACCGTCGGAACCGGCGAGGGTGAAGGCGCGTCGCGATGGGGTCGCCAAGACCGTAATGTACCCTTCCTCCCCACAACTCGAATTGCAGCGCAGTTTTAGGAGGCTTCACAAGAATGCAACCTTGTGGTGCATTGCGGCTATCCAATCGTCCGACACCGGCTTACCGGGTTCGGGAGTGCCGACACTGAAAACGGATGCAATCACGGCGGCGATGGACGCGGAAGCGGCGGACGTAGCGCTGGCGCAGAGCGGCGACGGCCGCGCGTTCGAGCGATTGTACCGCACCCACGTCCCCCGGATCCATGGGCTGGTGCGCCGCATGATGAGCGGCGGCGACCATGACGACGTGACGCAGGATGTGTTCGTACGCGTGTGGGAGAAGCTGCACACCTTCCGTGGTGAATCGGCGTTCGGCACATGGCTGCACCGGCTGGCGGTGAATGTCATCCTCGCAAAGCGGAAGACGCTGGGTGGTGAGCGGCGCCGCTTCGGGGACGATTCCGGCGAAACGCTGGAGCTGGTGGCGGGACGACAAGGCACGCCGGAGCACGGCGTCGATTTCGAGGAGGCGCTGGCCCGGCTGCCCGAGGGCGCGCGACAGGTGTTCGTCCTGCACGACGTGCAGGGCTACCGGCACGAGGAGATCGCCAAGCTGCTCGGCATCGTGCCCGGCACGTCGAAATCGCAGCTGCATCACGCGCGCATGGCCTTACGCAAGTATCTGGATCGATAAAGGAAGCAGGAGCGACACGATGAACGACCAATGGACTGACCGGCTCTCGGAATACCTGGACGGCGAGCTCGACGATGCGGAGCGGGTGGCGCTCGAAGCCCATCTCGCGACCTGCGCCGAGTGCACCGCCGTGCTCGCGGATCTGCGCCGCGTCGTGGCACGCGCACAGGCCTTCGACGATCGCCCCCCGGCCCGCGACCTGTGGTCCGGCATTGCCGAGCGGATCGGGGTTTCGACTGACGACCTGGCCCGGCGACGCGCGCGGCGCCGCTTCAGCTTCACCGTCCCGCAGCTGATCGCGGCCAGCGTGACATTGGTTGCGGTGTCGGCGGGGGCCGCGCGGCTCGTGCTGCAGCCGAACGAGAACAGCAACACGGTAGCCACCCAGCCCGGTCCCGTTGTTCTGCCCGCTAGCTACAGGAAAGCGGACTCGAGCGCCGATCACGCGGTGGCGGACCTGCGACTGGCACTGGCTGAGGGCCAACGCACCGGCCGCCTGAGCCCGGTGACCGCGCATCGCATCGAACAGAGCCTCGCGGTCATCGACAGCGCGATTGCCGACGGAGCGCGCGCCCTGGCCGCCGACCCGAACAGCGGATACCTGAACCAGCATCTCGCCGAGACGATGCGGCGCAAGCTGGAATTCCTGCGGGAAGCGAACCGTATTGCTTCCGCGCGCACCTAGAACGGAGTCAGCATGTTGTTGGTATTAGCCGCCACCCTGGGGCTGACCATCGCCCCTCCCCAGGACACCGATACGTCGTTCGCGGTGCGCCAGGGACAGCGACTGGAGCTGAGCGATTTCGGCGGCCAGGTCACGATCAAGGCGTGGCGTCAGAGCTCGATCCGCGTGAAGGCGATGCACTCGAGCCGCGACCGCATCTCGGTTTCGAACGAAGGCTCCGTCGTGAGCATCAGTGCGTCGTCGCGCCATGGGCCCGCCACGATCGACTATGAGCTCCTCGTCCCCCCCTGGATGCCGCTGTCGGTCTCCGGTACGCCATCGGCGGAGGTCTCGATCGAAGGCACCGAAGCGGAAGTCACGGTTGAAACCGTGGAGGGGTCGGTGCACGTCGTGGGAGGGAGCGGCAATGTGTCGCTGCGCTCCGTCGAGGGTGAAGTCTCGATCGAGGGCGCACGGGGGCACATCGAGCTGAACAGCGTCGACGGCGCGATCTCTATAAAGGACTGCTCCGGTGACATCACGGCGGAGACCGTGGATGGCGAGATCACGATGTCCGGCATCGAGTCCGCCAACGTGGACGCCAGCACTGTGGACGGCAGCGTGCAATACGACGGTACGATCCGCGACAACGGCCGCTACCACTTCGAGTCGCACGACGGCGACGTCACCGTGTCGGTAGCGGAAAAGGCCAACGTCACCGTGTCGGTGTCGACGTTCAGTGGCGACTTCGACTCGTGCTTCCCGCTGCAGCTCAAGGACAAGACCAAGCACCGCTTCACCTTCGTGCTCGGGACGGGCAGCGCCCGCCTGGAGATGGAATCATTCGACGGCAGCATCAGCATCTGCCGCCCCGGCAGGGTCCACGACAAGAACAAGGAGTAACAGTATGCGCGGCACCATCACGTCGCTCGGCGCAGCCTGCGCCGTCCTCCTCGCCGCGGCACCCACGCTCGCCGCGCAGGACTTCCATTGGACCGGCAAGCTCGCCGCCGGGAAACGGCTCGAGATCAAGGGCGTGAACGGCGCGATCCGCGCCATGGGCACGACGGGCGATCAGATCGACGTCACCGCCCGCAAGACCGCCCGCCGCTCCGATCCCGATGAGGTCGAGATCAAGGTCGTGCCGTTCGAGGACGGGGTCGCGATCTGCGCGGTGTATCCCACGCCCCGCCGGGCGCGGCGTGAGAACAGCTGCGAGCCCGGTGACGACTGGTCCTCCAGCACCGACAACAACGACGTCGAGGTCGACTTCACGATCAAGCTGCCCGCCGGCATCAACTTCGACGGGCGCACCGTCAATGGCGACCTCCAGGCGGACAACCTCGGCGCCGATGCCGACGTGAGCACGGTGAACGGCAGCGTCGATGTCACGGCGGCGGGGCACGTCGAAGCGACGACGGTGAACGGCTCGATCCGCGCGTCGATGGGCCGCAGCGACTGGG
>DATFTG010000172.1:0-10925 GCA_035262265.1 Gemmatimonadales bacterium | reverse complement strand
ACAGGATCGCTCCGAACCGCCCCACACCGGCCGTCACCGCGTCCGCCGCAATGACGTTGACTTTCGCCGCCGCCAGCCGGGCGTGAATCTCCGCCATCGCACCGGGACGATCGTCGCCATTGATCAGGAACGCCTTCTTGGGCCGACTGAGCTTCACCTTGGCCGCCTTCGCCGCAGCCACGAACGACGTCGCGTCCACGGGCACGAAGTCGAGCTGCACCGAGCGACCCTCCGGGAAGCCCGTAAACGCCAGCAGGTTGACCCCGGCGTCCCGCAGTGCACCGAGAATGCGAGCCCCTTCCCCGACCTTGTCCGGCACCATCGTGTAGTAGTAGTCCACAACCGTCACGGTGTCGCCCATAACCCCTCCTTGTCCGGCCACCAATCGCTCTTCCACGGCCCCACGTCAAGACGCTACATTCGACAAGGGTGACCGCGATGCAACGTAACCTGCGCACGTGCTGTGCGGTGCTGCTCGTCGGCTGCAGCGGCCTGTCGGTGACGAACCAGACGGGGAGCGGCGGTAACGGCGGTCCGACGGCGTCTCTGACGATCCAGAATTACTCGTATGCCCCTCCGACGATCACGGTCCAGGTCGGCACCAAGGTGACCTGGACCAACAACGGTCCCGCAGCCCACAGCGTGACCAGTGACTCGACGGGGTTCGACAGCGGTGCCCTCGCGGCGCCGATGGGGAACACCTATGGGGGGATGACGAGCGGCGGGATCTTTCAGGTGACGTTCCACACCCCCGGCAGCTACAGTTACCACTGCATGTTTCACGCACAGATGCACGGCACGATCACCGTGCAGTAGACCGCTGCGACCCGGCCGCCGCCCGGATCTCGACCGCGAGCGCGCCGGCGTTCTTCGTCAGCCAGGCAGTCAGCGCCAGCGGAAAATTTTCACTGCCACCACAAAACTGACGAGCCCCCATGTGCAGACGATGGCGATTGCGGAGCTCACCCGGGTGAGAGACGCGCCGTCGACCATGACGGCGCGCAGCGCGTCGTTCAACGCCGTGAGGGGCAACGCTTTCACGAACGGCTGCATCGCGTCCGGAAACCGGGCGTAGGAGAAGAACGTCCCCGACAGAATCCACATCGGGAGCATCACGAGGTTCATCAAACCGGAGACGGCCTCGACCGTCTTCGCCCGGCTCGCCACGAGCAGCCCCAATCCCGAAAAAGAGAATGCCCCGAGCAGCACGATTGTCGCGAGCCCGAGCAGCGTCCCGTGCACGCCGACATGGAACACCCACCACCCGAACCCGATCAGCGCGCCCACTTCGAGTACGAGGAAGACGAGCCGCGACAGGATGTAGCTCAGCAGGTACTCGCTCTTCTTCATCGGCGTCGCAAGGAAGCGCTTCAGCAGGCCCTTGGTGCGCGCCTGCACGACCGAGAACCCGACGCCCCACAGTCCGCTCCCCATCAGGTTCATCCCCAGAAGGCCGGGGATCAGGAAGTCGATGTAGCGCGACCCCAGCTCGACGACGCGGTCGTCCCGAACCACCACCGGGTCGGCCCTCCCGTACGAGCGCTGCAGCGCCGCGTCGACCTCGAGGCGGGCCAGATGGCTCTCCGTCCGCGTCGAATCGTAGCGATACGTGAGCGGCGTCCCGGGAATCACGAGCAGCGCGATCCGCCCGGTGCGCAGCGCGCCTCGCGCCTCGACGCTGTCCAGTACCACGGCCGCAAGGCCCGGGGCCGAATCGAGCACACGGGCGGCGACGCTGTCCCCCGCCCCGCGGGCCACGCCGACGCGCAGCTCGCCGGGCCCTCGATTCTTGAACGCGATGCCGAGCGCGAACGCGAGCACGATAGGAAAGCCGAACACCCAGAAGATCGCCTCGGGCTCGCGATAGAAGCCGCGGACCCAGGCGAGGGTCAGCTGTACCAGCGAGCGCTCATTCATCGCGGATATGACGGCCGGTGAGCGACACGAACACATCCTCCAGCGACGCGTGATGCGTCGTCAGCGAGGCGAGATGCCGGCCGCGCCGCTCGAGCACCCCCATCATCGCGGGCAGCGCCTCATGCAGCTCGGTGACGGTGAGCGCGTAGACCCCGTCCCGCTGCCGCAGCGCCTGCACACCGGGCAGCACCCCCAGCTCCGTTTCGAGACCGGCCGCGGATTCGGACAGCGTGAACTCCACCACATGCTCGGCGCCGAGGCTGGCGATCAGCTCGCGCGGGGATCCGAGCGCGATCACCTTGCCGTGATCGAGAATGGCGACCCGGTCGCACAGACGCTCCGCCTCTTCCATGTAGTGGGTAGTGAGCAGCACGGTGTTGCCGCGTGCGCGGAACGTCTCGATCACCTGCCACAGCTGACGGCGCGATTGCGGGTCGAGGCCCGTCGTCGGCTCGTCGAGAAACAACAGCTCCGGCCGGTTCACGAGACTGCAGGCGACGGCGAGCCGCTGCTTCTGGCCGCCCGAGAGCTTGGTGTACCACGCCCGGCGCTTCTCTCCCAGCTCGACCAGCGCCAAAACCTCTTCCAGGCCTTGCGGCTCCCTGTAGAAGCTCGCGAAGAGACGGATCGTCTCTTCCACGGAGAGCTTCTCGGGTAGCTTCGTCTCCTGCAGTTGGATACCGAGGCGCTCACGCAGCCGCCGGTCCGCAGCGCCACCGGTCCATGACTGACCCAGCACTTCCACAATACCGCTGTCGGCGGGCGTCAGCCCTTCGAGGATTTCGACGGTCGTCGTCTTCCCGGCCCCGTTCGGGCCCAGCAAGCCGAAGCACTCCCCCGCCCGGACCTCGAGGTCCAACCCGGCGACCGCGGTGACGTCGCCGTAGCGCTTCACCAGCCCGGCGCAGCGCACCGCGGGCGGCCGCGCCCCCGCGGTCACTGCGTGTCCTTCTGGTCCTCGGGTGTTTGCGCCTGCACCAGGGCGCGATCGAGCTGAAAGGTGAGGCTCGCGACGCCGTCTTTCAGACCGCGGATCTTCATCAGGAGGCCGGTCGACCGGTTCGCCATCGTCGACAGCCCTCCCGCGACGTCCGCGACGGTGCCGATGTTCGCCCCCACCGCCCGGATCCGCATGCGGGACAGCTCCCGGCCGATGCGGGCGCAGATCTCCTGGAGGATCTGGGGGCGCGCGGCACGGTTCGCCTCGAGCTCACCGACCAGCTTCTTGACCAGGTCCACGGTCTTGAGGAACCCGGTGATCTGCTCGATGCGCTGCACCTGAAGGGGGGTCAGCTTGGGCTCAGCCATGGGAAGGGAAGATATTGCGTATCCCGGGCCGTGTAGTAGGATTGGGGTAGGTGGTGTGGGGGTGGCGGCACATGTAGGTGGTGACGCGGCGTCCGTCCCTTCAATGGCGCGCACCAAGTACAGTGCGGCACCCCACACCACTTTTCCGTTTCCCTTCCCTACTCCATATCGTGCATGTGATGGGGCCCCGACGCAGCGGGCCGTATCGATACGAACACCGCGGCGCCGATCGGGAACCGACTCCCGTAGACGCCGCGCAGCGCAGGAGGTACCACGTTGACCGTTCCTCGCGCCCCCACGCCGAGGACCATGCCCGCGTGGACCCGGAGCGTCCGGGCATAGCCGAGTGAGCACTCGCCGAGGTCGCTCCACCCCGCGGTCGTGGGTAGCGCGAGATCGAGCGGCGATTTCTGAACGTACTCGACCCTGGCGAATACGGTGTTCACCCGATCGAGGTCCACATTGGCTTCGAGCAGGGCGCTGTTGGACCAGCGGCTCGCCCCGGAGGCGATGTTGGCCCCGTAGACGGCGGCGCCCGACCAGCGGCGACCGCCGTCCCCTCCGCTCGCCAGCAGCGCCGCGCCCACCCGGTGCAGCGAGGTCCCGGGTTCCAGGGCCTCGGGGCTCTTGAGGTATCCGAACCAGGCGCTCACGCTTACTCCGACCGCGGGGTTGACGATCACCCGTCCCGAGTACGAATCGAGTCGCCGGCCGTGGAAGTCGAAGTCGGTACGGTTTTCATCCGGCTCCCGTCCGTTGAACAGCGACCCCTCGAGCTTGACCGCGCGCGTGTAGATCCCCGCCGTCGCGACTCCATAGCTGACGTGGGCACCGTCCTGCCAGTGGTGGCCGATCGGCGCCATCGGATCCCACGCTGCCGAAGGGCGATGCGGGTACGCCGGGGGCCCGAGCGCCGGCTCACCCGCCGGGGCGAGGTAGACCGACACGGCCGCCGTCCGGCTGATCGCCCTGTCGTACAGCAGCGCCGTCTCCATGAAGAGGTCGTGGGGGTGCTGCCGGTCGTGCAGGGCGACACCGTGGTTCGATTCTCCGGACTGCAACAGCAGCGGGTAGCCGCCGGCCCCAACGGTCGCCGGCTCGGCGCTGAGCATCACCCGCACCTCGAAGCGCCCGCCGGCGGCGGCATGGGCGAGCGATGCCATTCCCCAGTTGATGAGCTTGACCTCGGTGGCGCCACGCGGGCCGCCCTGGGCGTCGAACAGCAGCGACACCACGCCGTGGGCCATCGCCGTCCATCCACCGAGTGGAAAGTGGATCGCATTCATGGGAGCGGCATCTGGAAGCCACGACGTTCCCGATCCCAGGCGATTCTCGGAGATCCCGAGCGGGAGGGTCGCTGGTCGCGACATTCCGCTCATCTCCATCTGCGCCGCGGCGCGCGCGAACGGTACGGCTACCGCCAGCACGCCGCACAGCGCGGCAACAGCACATCGCATGATGACAGCCCTCGATCGATTGTCGGATGCGGCGCCACGGAATGCGGCGCCGGGGTCAAGCGATCCGAATCGAGGGTCTCGGGGGTGGGCCGGTTCGACCGGCAACGTAGGAGAGCCAGCGCGGAGCCGCAGCCCATCCGGCCAGCCGGACCTGGTGGCCGTTTTGGACGCTCACCACGCCGGGGGCCAACGCCGGGACGGACGCAGAGCAGAGCTGCCCCGGTACGCAGTGCGCCTGCGAAGCGGAGTCGTGACAGGGATCGTCGCTCGCCGATTCGAGATGGGCCGCTCCCCCCGTCCCTCCCGTCGACGTGTGCATCGGACAGACAGGGTGATGCGCTAGGGTTCGTCCACAAGTCAGGGTGCCGCTCTGGTAGAACGAGCTGACGAGCCAGGCGACCGCGCACAGTCCCCGAAGCACTTTCATTTCACGTCGACCAACCATCGCACGTCGATCGCCTCCGACAAGACGCGGCCGTCGACCACCGACAGCGGCGACAGCCCGAGCACCCGGGCGAGCGTTGGGGCGATGTCCACGGTGTTCACACGAGTCCCGTACACGCCACCTCGCAACCCGGTTCCCCACAGGATCAGCGGGACCCGCGCGTCGAGATCGCTCGGCTGCCCGTGCTCGGCGATTTGAATCCCGCTGGGCCATCCCCACGCATTCCACTCGGCCAGCGTCACGACCACTGCGGCGCCGGCGTCGGGGGAGAGATGGTGGAGCCAGCGTCGTGCGATCGGATCGGCGACCGTGTCGGCCGCTGCGATGGCGGCCGGCGTATCGACCCGCGCGACGCCCGCCACGGCGCGAATGCGCCGCGCCACCACGTCGACGATACTGTCGGTGCGGTACCCGAGGGCCGCGAGCCGCCCGTTGTCGCGCAGAAACAGAATTCCGGGGTCAAAGACGAACCAGTCCCGCGGCGCGGGCGAGCCGGTCACATGATCGAGCTGCTGGTTCACCGCGCTCACCAGCGTGTCGATGTTCACGAACTGCGCCTGCGGGTGCCCGTGCAGACGGGAGAAGTCCGGGTACGGCGTCACCCCATGATCGGCGGTGAGCACGATCAGCAGCTTGTCGCGCCCGTAGCGGTCGAACAGTCGGTCGAGAAACCACGCGAGGTAGCGGTCGAGCCGCAGCACCTGATCGTGGATCTCGCGCGAGTCGGGACCGAAGGTGTGCCCGATGGCATCGGTGGTCGAGAGGCTGACGGCGAGCAAGTCGGTCACGTCGCCGCGGCCGAGGCGCATCGCGTCGGCGCCGCTGAGCGCGAACGCCAGCGTGAGCGAGTCCATCGACGACACGCCCGGATAGACGAGCGCCGCCCGTGCGCTGTCGGTCGGGAGGTAGTGCGGGAACGACACCCCGTGCCCCCCGCTCTCCCACGGTACGCTGTCGGGCTCGGCGTACGCGCTGTCGGGCAACAACAAACGGTACTCGTGGCCCGCCGCCTTGAACGGGATGCGCAGCGCGTTGAACGCACGCACCCAGGGGGGGAGCGAATCCCGGTAAAACGTGCTGGTGGTGAACAGCCCGGCGTC
The DNA here is from genome assembly GCA_035262265.1 of Gemmatimonadales bacterium. Taxonomy (GTDB): domain Bacteria; phylum Gemmatimonadota; class Gemmatimonadetes; order Gemmatimonadales; family GWC2-71-9; genus DASTHG01. Next base: position 4,698 of record DATFTG010000172.1, on the reverse strand, counting down.
GTACCAGTAGACCTCCTGCCGTGCCGAGCCGATCGGCAGGATCGCTCCGCGGTCTTTGCGCGAGACCGACAGCGCGCGGCTCGCCGCCGAGGTCGCGTGGAGCCAGTCAAACAGCGCCGTGCCGCGGAATCGCCTGGGCGACGCGCCCGGGTTTCCCGTCACGAGCAGTGTCGTGGAGGAATCGATGACGCCGACGGCATTGGTGATGATGCCGGTGTGCGCCGGCCAGCGCCCCGACAGCAGCGTCGCGTGTCCCGGTGCCGTTTCGGTGACGCCGTGATCCTGAAACGCGTTGGTGAACACCGCGCCCGCTTGCAGCAGGCGAAAGCCTCCGGTGAGCTGAGTGCGCCACCGCGTCAGGTAGTCGGGGCGCAGCTGATCGACCGTGATCATCACGACGAGTCTGGGCTTGGCTGGCGCCGGACCTCGACCACCCAGAGCGGCGGAGAGCGTAGCAACGACGGCGATGATGGGCATGCTGGAAGTTAAGGCGAAGCAGCCGCCTCGGGGACGGGAGTGTCGTGCCGCACACGCCACGACAGTCCAAGCACTACGGCAACGATCGCAGCGGCGATCCAGAACGGGACGCCGTGCCCGAAGACCTGGTAGACGGTCGTTGCGCCGATCGGGCCGATGATGGCCATGATGCCCCGGAACGTCTGCTGTACTCCCATCGTCAGACCCAGCTCGTGCTTGTCGCTCCGCTGGCTGACCAGCGACGACGTGGCCGGAAAGAGAAACGCCGTGCCGCCGGGAACGAGCAACAGGCACAGGACGAAGACCGGGAAAAATCTGGGCAGCGGCAGGAGCAGCAGACCCACCACCAGCAGACCGGCCCCGACACGCAACGTCCGCAGTTCGCCGATCGCGGCGTTGAGCCAGCCGACCGGACCGATCCGCAACACGACCCCAACGACGCTGAACACCGTGAACACATAGCCGACGTTCTTCTCGGTGAAGCCGAAGGTATCAATCAGGTAGAGCGACATCACACCGATAACCACATTGAGCGCCAGCATCCCGACGGCGTAAATCCAGATCATCTCGGAGACCGGACGGCTCGGGTGCTGCACGACTTCCCACAGAGCGTGGAGGATGGAACGTTCGCTCCGCACGACGATCCGACCACTCGCCGTCGCCACCTTCGGCTGCGGGACACGCGACTCGGGCAACCAGTACCAGGCAAACACGATGTTGAGCAGGACGAGACCGGCAGCCACGAGACCGGGAGCCGCAGGCCCCAGATTCGCCGCCAGGGAGCCGAGCACCGCGCCGATGCTGACGCCGGCGCTCGTCGCCGCCGACAACCAGCCCAGCGCTTTGGCCCGTTCGCTGGGCGCCATCGTATCGGCGACGTAGGCTTGCGCCACGCCGGTCGTCCCGCCGCCCAGCCCCTGGACGGTGCGGCAGACGAACAGGAGCCACAGACTGTTGGCGAAACCGAAGATCAGGTACGCGAAGAACGCGCCCGACAATCCGGCGATCAGGGCCGGCCGGCGGCCGTAGCGGTCTGAGACCCGCCCCCAGATCGGCGAAGCCAGCAGCTGCGCGATCGCAAACGACGAGAACAATACGCCGACGACCCAATCGGGCGCGCCAAAGCGACGGGCGTACGGCGTGAGCAGAGGAGCGATGATCATCAGGCCGATCATGTCGACGAAACACACCGCGATCAGCACCCACAGCCGCTTCATCGTCTCGCTCCGATTCCGAGCACCACCGCGCTCACCACCATCAGGACCACGCCGAACGCCGCTGCGACGCCGATCTCATTCACGCGCAGGGCGGCATTGATCTCCATCGCGATTGGGCGATTGCGATACGTGTACAACAGGATGGATGTCACGAAATCTCCCAGCGCCCCCACGAACGCGAGACTCGCTCCCGCGGCGAGCGCCGGCCGGAGCTGCGGCAACGTGACGCGGCGCAGCGTCCGCCAGGGACCGGCCCCCAGACTCGCCGCCGCTTCTTCGAGCGACGGGTCGAGCTGGCGGAATCCGGCGAGGATCGCGCGCCCGGTGACCGGCAGTCCGCGCACCAGGTACGCGAGCGGCAGAATGAACACGCTCCCCACGAGGATCCAGCGCAGCGCCAGCGGCGCGGACACGCTGAACGCCGTGGCGAGCGCGACCGCGAACACCGTCCCCGGCAGCGCCCACGGAATCGCGAGCAACCCCTCGATCCACCCCCGCACCCGCACGCGCCGCCGCACCACCAGCCACCCGGCGGCCAGTGCCACGGCCACGGCACCGGCGGTGCTGGCAAGCGCCATCCAGAAGGAGTTGAGCAATGGCTCCAGTCGCTCGGGCTCGGAGAACAGCCGGCGATAGTTGTCGAGCCCGACGAGCGGCGGCAAGGTCTCGGTCGTCCAGGATGCGTAGGGAACGAGCGACACGAGCAGCAGCGTGAGGTGCGGCAGCAGCAACGCGATCGCCAACGACCAGCCGGCGAGCGTCGCGGCCACGCGCACCAGCGGGCGGCGCAGTACGCGGCGCCGCGGGGCGGCTCCCTTCCCCAAACCCACCAGGATGGCGTCTCCCTCCGTGCGCCGCAGCAGGGCGAGCCCCACGAGCGCCACCAGCGCGAGCGCGATTGTCTCCACGGTGGCGAGCCCCAGCTCGCCGTTCTGCTTCGACGCGAAGATCTGCGTCGTCATGACGCGAAAGCCGCCACCGAAGACGTACGGGGCGCTGAACGAGCCGAGCGACGTCATGAACGTGAGCAACGCGGCGCCGCCGAGCGAGGGCCGGAGCAGCGGAACGATCACCCCGGTGAAAGTGCGCCAGCGGCTCGCGCCCAGCGCCTGCGCCGCCTCGAGCATCGCGGCATCGAGCCGCGCGAGTCCCGCGCGGGTGAACAGATAGAAGTAGACGTACATCGAGTAGGCGTGCACCAGGAGAATCGCGCCCGCCCCCTGCAGCCGCCACGGCGATTGCGACAGGCCGAACAGCGATTGCACGAACCGCGCGACGAAGCCGGATTCGCCGTAGAGAAAGAGGAACGCGATCACTCCGACGAACGGCGGCAACACCGCGGGCAGCGCGATGAGAGCCCCGAGCAGCTTCCGCCCCGGAAACTCGAACCACTCGAACAGCAGCGCGAGCGGCACGCCCACCAGCGCGGCCAGCGCGACGCTCGCCAGCGAAATCCATACACTGGCCCACAGGGCGCTCCATTCCCCGGAGCGCGAGACGAAACTCCGCAGCGCGTCGCCGTGCAGGCCGTCGAGCACGAGCAGTACGATGGGATACAGCACGAGCCAGGTCAGCAGCAGCGCGAGCGCCAGCCCGGCCGGTCCACCCCATGGCCGCGCGCGGCGGGTCATACGTCCGTCTCCGGGAAGCGCAGCGTACGTCCGGAGTCGAGCGAGACGCGGTCGCCGACCCGCGCCGCGTCGGGAGGCGCCTCGACTTCGAGTCGCTCACCGCTGTCGATGGTCACCGTGAAGAACGCCGTGGACCCGGTGTAGCGCCGCTCAGCCACGACGCCGCGCAGCCCGTTTGTGCCGAACCGCAACTGCTCCGGGCGCACCAGCACGACCTCACCGGAACCGGCGCCGAGCGTGCGGGCCGCGGCGCCGCGCAGCACGTTGGAGCGCCCCACGAACGTCCCCACGAACAATGTCGCGGGACGCTCGTAGAGATCCTCGGGGGTGCCCACCTGCTCCAGCCGGCCCGCCTGCAGCACGGCGATCCGGTCTCCCAGATCGAAGGCTTCTTCCTGCTCGTGCGTGACGAACACCGCCGTGATCCCGATACGTTTCACCAGCTGGCGCAGCTCGCGCCGCGTCCGCTCGCGCAGGGAAGGATCGAGATTCGAGAGCGGCTCGTCGAGCGCCAGCACCCGCGGCGCCGGCGCGAGGGCGCGTGCCAGCGCCACCCGCTGCTGCTGACCGCCCGAGAGCTCGTGCACCCGGCGCCTCTCGAATCCGGCGAGATCGACCAGCGCGAGCGCCTCGCGCACCTTGGCATCGACCGCGGCGCGCTCACCGCTCCCCGCCAGACCGAACGCCACGTTCCCGCCGACGTCGAGATGCGGAAACAGCGCGTAATGCTGAAACACCATCCCCACGCGGCGCCGCGCCGGGGGGACTCGGGTCACGTCCTCCCCTTCGATCGACACGCGCCCGCTGTCCGGCCGCTCGAATCCCGCGAGCATCCGCAGCAGCGTCGTCTTGCCGCTTCCGGATGGTCCGAGCAGCGCGAGGATCTCGCCGCGGGCGATGCCGAGCGAGACGGGCCCGATGGTGACGGTGTCGCTGAACTGGACGCGAAGCTGGTCGAGCGCGAGGAACGGGGGAGCCGACTCAGCGACCACCCTTCCCCCTGACGTGCTCATCCCAGTAGCGCATCCATTGCGGACCCTGCCGCGCGAGCAGGTCCCAATCCATGTCGGCTTCGACCATGTGGTTGCGCACGTCGCGAGCCCAATCGGGCAACGAATCGACGGGGAGGTCGGCGCGGGCCGGGAGCCGGTATGCCTCGCGCGCCGCCACGAGCTGCACCGCGGCCGACCCGACCCACTCGACGAAGGCGCGCGCCGCCGCTTCGTGAGGAGCTCGGCGAATCACACCGATCGCATCTTCGATCGCCGGCGTCCCGCTCTTCGGGAATACGTAGCCGAGCGGCAGCCCGTCGCGGGCGTTGAGCTGGATATCCGGCAGGTCCCAGATCGTGATCAACCCTTCCTGGCGCACGA
>DATFTG010000171.1:0-22247 GCA_035262265.1 Gemmatimonadales bacterium | reverse complement strand
CTACCCGATCGACTGGGAGACCGCCGGGTGGGGCGTGCCGGCGGCCGACCTGACGCGCATCGATGTCGCCGCCTACTGGTCGGTCGCGCGCGACTGGTGCCCCGGCTTGAGTCTCGACGCCGTCTACCGCCTGTCGCATCTCGGACAGGTATTCCGCACCGTCGCCGCCATCGATTGGGAGTGCGCCGGGCTGCGCTTCGACGCGCGCCGGCAGATCGTGCGGTCGCTCGCGAGTCTCGCCGTGCTGCGCCGGCGCCTGACCGGATACCTCCAGAAGACGGGAGTGGCAGCGTGACACTCGTCGCCAACCAGGACGTACGGGCGCGCGTCCCGTCGGACCGGCTGCCGGACGCCTCCGAGCTGGCGAGGGCGCTTGAAACGGCGACCGCCGCCCCCGAGGGAACGATTCGCGTGAGCGCCGTGCGGCAGCTCAAGACCAACGTCTATCGTGTGACGTTCTCGCACCACGCTGAACTGCGCCTGCATTCGTTCGTCATCAAGTCGTGCAATCCGGGTCTGGCGCGGCATAACCAGCTCGTCGCCCGGCGCTGGCTGCCGCTGATCGACCTCTCGGACGGCGCGGCCCGGCTCGAGGGCTCGGCCGCCGACCCACGCGGCGAGCGTATCTGGCTCGTGTACGAGGACCTGGGGATCGCGCGGCTCGACGCCGCAATGGCCGATCGCGCCCGTGTGACCGTTGCGGTCGACCTGATCGCGCGACTGCACGTGCGCTCGGCGGAGCACCCGATGCTCCCCGATGTCCGGGCACACGGTGGGGACCTGGGCGAGGCGTACCTGATCGCGAACGTGAGGGACGCGGTCCGGGCCCTCGCCCAGCTGTGCGCGCCGCGCGTGGCGCTGTCCGCGGTACAGCAGCGCGTACGAGATCGGCTGCTCAACCGGCTGCAGCGGCTCCGCGACGAGCTGCCGCGGCGCGTGCAGATGCTGGAGCGGGACGGCGGCCCCGAGGTGCTGCTGCACGGCGATCTGTGGACGACCAATGCCTTCGTCACCGAGAGCACGGACGGATGTCGCGCCCGCCTCGTCGATTGGGACCACGCCGGCGTCGGGCGGGCGAGTTACGACCTGTCGACCTTCCTGCTGCGGTTCCCCCCCGAGGAGCGGGCGTGGATCCTCGATCGCTACCGCACCGCCGTCGGCGGCCGCTGGGAAATGCCCGAGGCGCGCGATCTGAATGCTCACCTCGAGACCGCAGAGCTGGCCCGCTACGCCAACCGGGCGATCTGGCCGGCGATTGCGTGGCAGGTGGACGGCGCCGACTGGGCGTTCGAGGAGCTCGCCATGGTCGCGGGGTGGTTCGACGATTGGCGGCCGGTCCTGTGATGAAATTGCTCATCGTCAACGCCGACGACTTCGGCGCCAGTCCCGGGACGAACCGCGGCATTCTCGAGGCGCACCAGAACGGCATCGTCACGAGCACCAGCCTGCTCGTCGCGGGCACCGCCAGCGCCGGGGCCGCCGAGCTCGCGGCCGGCGCGCCGGAATTGAGCGTCGGGCTGCACGCCGATCTGGATGGCGTCGACCCGCAGCAGATCGGCGACGCGCTGGAACGGCAGCTGGAGCGGTTCGAAGCCCTGATGAGCGCCGCGCCCACCCATCTCGATACGCATCACGACACCCATCGCCACCCACGCGCGTACCCCGCCGTGGTGGAGTTCGCGCGCCGCCACGGATTGCGGCTGCGCGGGCACGCGCGCATTCGCGTGTGCACGAAGTTCTACGGCCAGTGGGGCGGCGAGACGCACGCCGAACAGATCAGCGTGGCGGGACTCGAGCGCGTGCTCGCCGACATCGAAGACCTGGTGACCGAGCTGACGTGCCATCCCGGGTACCCCGACACGGCGCTGCGCACCAGCTATAACGCGGAGCGGGAGCTCGAAGTACGGACGCTGTGCGATCCAGCGGCGCGGGAAGTCGTCGCGCGGCTCGGCTTCCACCTCACCAGCTTCCACGAGCTGCCGGGCGTCGCCGCCCGCTCGCCGGCGTAACCCGACCATGGCCCGCGTCGTCGTCTCCTGCTACAACGTCGCCAGCTTCCCCGAAGGCGGCGGTCACTTCTGGGTCTACATGCAGTACGTGCTGGCGCTGCGGGCCGTCGGGTGTGAGGTGACCTGGCTCGAGCGTTTCCGCCGCGGCAAAGACCCCGCGAAGGACGAGCGCGCGGTCGACACGTTTTTCGAGCGCATGGCGCGCTTCGGGATGGACGGCCGCGTCCTGCTCTACAGACAGGACGATCCCCTCGAGAGCGGCGACCCGGTGGTCGAGTTCATCGGGACGTCGCGGCAGCACGCCGAGGCCGCGCTGCGGCGCTCCGACCTGCTGCTCAACTTCCATTACGCCATCGATCCGCGGCTGCTCGGGTGCGCGCGCCGCACCGCTCTCGTGGACATCGACCCGGGGCTCCTGCAGGTCTGGATCAGCACCGGCCAGCTGCGGGTGCCCCCGCACGACTGCTATCTGACGATCGGCGAGACGGTGGGAACTCCGGCCGCGCGCTTCCCCGACTGTGGCGTGTCGTGGATCCGGTTCCGGCCGCCCGTCAGCCTCGACGCGTGGCCCTATTGCTTCGACCCGCGCCCGGCGCCGTTCACGACCGTGGCGGGGTGGTGGTCGGGTCAGTGGGTCCGCGACCTCGAGAACGGCCGCGAGGTGCTGTACGAGAACACCAAGCGCGTCTCGTTCCTCGAATTCGACGCGGTCGCGTCGCGCACCAGCCAGCCGCTGGAGCTCGCCCTGTACCTCGCCGCCGACGACGGCGACGACCTGGCCCGCTTGCGCGGCCACGGCTGGCGCATCGAGCACTCGCAGGACGTCGCGGGAACGCCGGAGCAATACCGCACCTACATCCAGCAATCGCGCGGGGAGTTCAGCTGCGCCAAGCCCTCGTGCATGCGGCTGCAGAACGCCTGGATCTCGGACCGCACCCTCTGCTATCTGGCGAGCGGCAAACCCGCCGTGGTCCAGCACACCGGGCCGAGCGAGTACCTGCCCGACGGTCTCGGGCTGCTGCGCTTCACGACGCTCGACGAAGCCGTGGCCGCGCTCGACCGCGTCAACACCGATTACGAGCAGCACGCCCGCGCGGCGCGCGACATCGCCGCCACCTGGTTCGACGGGACGGTGGTGCTCGAGCATATCCTCAACGCGACACTGGGAGCACCTGCATGCTGATCCTGTCCGTCACCGCTGCGCTGGTCCAAGGGGCGGTCACGCTCCCGCCGCAGGGGACCGATGGCGCGCGCGCCGTGCCGACGGTGTCGGCCGTCCGGGTGGATCGCTCGCCCGTCGTCGACGGCCGGCTCGACGATGCGGCCTGGAATTCGGCCGCGCTGGTGTCGGGACTGGTGCAAAGCGACCCCGACGAGGGACGCGCGGTCTCCGAATCCACCGCGGTGCGCGTCGTCTACGACGGCACGGCGCTGTACATCGGTGCCCGGATGTTCGATCGCGACCCCGACGGCATCGTGCGCCTGCTCGGCCGGCGCGACGTGGTAACGCCGAGCGACGAGTTTCGGCTGATGCTCGATACGTATCACGACCGGCGCACGTCGTTTCTCTTTGCGGTCAGCTCGAGCGGCGTGCAGCGCGATGCCGTCGCAGGCGACGACGCCGGTGATTTCGATGAGTCGTGGGACGCCGTGTGGCAGTCGGCCGTGACGATCGATTCGCTTGGCTGGACCGTGGAAATGCGCATTCCCTTCTCGCAGCTGCGCTTCTCGAAGGCCGCGAGTCAGGTGTGGGGCGTGCGGTTCGTGCGCTGGATCCAGCGCAAGAACGAGCTGGCCTTGTACCCGTTCGTCGCCAAGACCGAGAGCGGCGTCGCCTCGCGCTTCGCGCAGCTCGTCGGGCTGCGCGATCTGCACGACGTGCGTGGTCTGGAGATCCTCCCGTATACCGTGGCGCGCCAGCGGTTCGATCGCCCGGAGGCCAACAACCCGTTCGACGACGGCCACACCGTGTTCGGCGGAGCCGGACTCGATGTCAAGGCGGGTCTGTCACCTAGCTTCAAGCTCGACCTCACCGTCAACCCCGACTTCGGTCAGGTCGAGCTCGATCCCGCGTTCGTGAACCTCTCCGCCTTCGAGCAGTTCCTCACCGAGCACCGCCCGTTCTTCACGGAGGGATCGTCGCTGTTTTCGTTCGGCAGCACCGGCGGCGGGATCAGTCCGCGCTTCGACACGCCGCTCCTGTTCTACTCGCGGCGCATCGGCCGACCGCCACAGGGCGAGCCCACGTCGTCGGGAGACTTCACCGACGCCCCCGAAGCCACGACCATCCTCGGCGCGGCCAAGTTGAGCGGCAAAACGGCAAGCGGCTGGTCCGTCGGAGCGGTCGAGGCGCTGACGGCACGGGAGTTCGCGACCGTGGCGGACTCGGCCTCGGCCCCGCACTACCGCGACGAGGTGGAGCCCTTCACCAATTACTTCGCGTCCCGCGTGAAGCGGGACTTCGCTGCCGGGAATACGACTCTGGGGTTTGTCGGAACCGGCGTGCAGCGATCCATCGACCAGCCGGCGCTCAAGTTCCTCAGCTCAGGCGCCTATGCGGGCGGGGTCGATTTCCTGCACCGCTGGGGAGACCGGGCATATTCCCTCGCGGCGAGCGTGAGCGGCTCGCTGGTCCACGGCGACACGGCCGCGATCAACCAATTCCAGGAAGCCTCCGACCGCTATTACCAGCGGCCGGATGCGCGTCATTACCGGTTCGATTCCACCGCGACGTCACTCAGCGGCCTCGCCGCCGACGTGTACCTGAACAAGGTCGGCGGGAACTGGGTGTGGAGCCTCGCCGCGAACACGATGACGCCGGGGTTCGAGGTGAACGACCTGGGGTTCCAGGAGCGCGTGGATATCGCTTCGCTGTTCGGTGCGGCCGGGTACAAGTGGACGCGCCCCGGTCGGGTGTTTCGCGTGGCCTATGGCTACCTCTCCACCAAGTCGAGCTGGAACTACGACGGCGACCTGATCCAGCGGTCGTACAACGGGTATGTGTTCGGCCGGTTCCGGAATTTCTGGGAAGCGGACTTCAGTCTCACCATCAACTCCCAGGTGCTCGACGACCGGCTGACGCGGGGCGGCCTGCTGGCGAGCAAGCCGTCAGCGTTCACGGCCGCGGCCGAGGCGTACACCGACAATCGGAAGACGGTGAGCGCCTATACCTACGAGTCCTACTCCCGCAACAAGGTTGGCGGGTGGTACTTGAGCGCTTTGCAGTCGGTCACGGCGCGGCCGAGCAAGTCCCTGTCGTTGAGCTTCGGACTGGGATACGAAGCAGGGTGGAGTGCAGCGCAGTACGTGCAGACCGTTTCCGACTCGACCGCCGTCCTGACGCTGGGGAGTCGCTACGTGTTCGCCGCGATCCGGCAACGCAGTGCCTATGCGACGCTGAAGGTCAACGCCGCCTTCTCCCGCACACTCAGCCTGCAGCTCTACGCCCAGCCGTTCACGTTCATCGGCGCCTACGACCGCTTCTCGGAGCTCTACAAGCCGCGGACGTACTACTTCAGTCAGTACGGGGTGAACAACCACTCGACGATCGTGAATAACGGAGACACCTACACGGTGGACCCCGACGGGCCGGGGCCCGCGCAGAGCTTCGACATCTACAATCCCAATTTCCGTGAGCGCTCCTTCCGATCCAACGCCGTCCTGCGGTGGGAGTATCGTCCCGGCTCCACGATCTTCCTCGTCTGGAGTCAGACGCGGTACGGATACTTCACCGACGTCAACCACGGCCTGGTGGGCGACCTGGGACAGGCAACGTTCCGCGATCGCCCGACGCACGTGCTGCAGATCAAGGTGAATTACTGGCTGCGGCACTAGCCCCGGCGGAACTCCGCGTCGATGCGGAGCAAGTCGCTACTCACGCGCTCCCAGTTGAAGTAGGTCTCCACCGCCTGGCGGCCCGCTGCGCCCATCTGCCGGCGCAGCGGCTCGTCGGTCAACAGCCGGTTCACCGCGACCGCGACCGCCGTCGGAGACTCGGGATCCACGAGCACCCCCGTCGCGCCGTCGCGCACCGCGTCCGCCACCCCTCCGGAGCGCCCACCGACCACCGCCACGCCTGAAGCCTGGGCTTCGACGAGGGAGATGCCGAACCCTTCCGCCAGCAGCTCGTGATAGCGCGACACCCCGACATAGAGATCGGCAACGTTGTACAGCGCCGGCAGGTCGGCGTCGGGAACGAATCCGAGGAGCTTCACCGCATGATGCACCCCCGCCTGCCCGGCGATGCGCGCCAGCTCATCACCGCGGGGACCCGTACCGGCGACGGCGTAGCGCACCCCGGGATGCATCGCCCGGATCGCCGGCAACGCCCGGATCACGGTGTCGATCCCCTTGTGCCACTCGAGCCGCGCTACGGTGAGGAGCCACGGGCTGCCTTCGAGCCCGTAGCGCCGCCGCACCTCGCGCGCGTCGATCCCGGGGCGGAACTGGGTGGGCTCGGTGCCGAGCGGCACGACCTGCACTCGCGCCGCGAGATCGGGCCGCTCGAGCCGTTCGTACACTCGCCGCGCCAGGGCCGCCGTCCACGTGCTGTTCGCGGCGAGGACCGTCGCCCCCGTGACGAGTCCCGACGCCGTCCAGCGTTTGAAGCGGCTCTTTCCGATCTTGTGCTCCAGCAGCAGCAGCTCGGTGCCATGCACGACGACGCCGTACGGGACGCCGTAGCGCTTCGCCAGCCACCACGCGGGGTATCCGGCCGGCTTCAGCTCACCGCACCAGGTGAAGCCGAACCGATGTCGCCGCTCCAGCCGCGCCGCGCGCGCCGTCCACAGCGCCAGCCCGTTGATCGTGCGCAGACGGGTGGCGCGGATTGCAGTACGATCGATGATCTGGGAGAACTGCCGGTCGCTCGCGGCGCTGTCGGCGTACGTGCCCGTCGACACCACGAGCGACTGCGCCGGGTAGCGCAACGCCAGCTCTCCCATCATGCGTGCGATGCCGCCGCCGTGCGGCGGGAAATTGAACGACAGCAGGAGGGTGGTCAGGCGACCTGCGCTTCGATTTCCCTCAAGTCCTGGATGACGCGGTCCCAGTTGTAGAACGTCTCGACCGCCTTGCGCCCGGCCATACCCATCCGGCGCGCGAACAACTGGTCGCCGAGCACACGCTCCAGGGCCTGCCCCACCGCCGCGGGTGCGTCGGGATCCACGACGAGACCCGTCTCCCCATCCTGCACCGCCTCCGCCAGGCCCCCGCTCCGCCCCGCGATCACCGGCAGGCCCGAGGCCGACGCTTCGGCGAGGGCGACGCCGAAGCCCTCGATGCGGTCGCCCTCCCCGTGGCGGGTCACGCCGAGGTAGACCTCGGCGGCGTTGTACAGCGCCGGCAGGTCGGCGTCGGGAACCGAGCCGACAAAGCGCACCACGTCGCCGAGCCCGAGATCGTGCGCCTTCTTCTTGAGCTCGTCCCGCTTCTTGCCGCTGCCGACCACCGCGTAGTGGAGGTCCGACCCGGCGCGGCGCACCTGCGCCACCGCCTCGAGCGCGACGTCGACGCCCTTGTACGACTCGAGCCGCGCCACCGTCAGCGCCCAGCGGCCGCCGTTCAGCCGATAGCGCGCCCGCACGTCGCGCGGATCGATGTCGGGACGAAACAGCTCCGGATCGGTGCCGAGCGGCACGACTCTCACTCGCTCGGCCTGGGGATCGAGTCCCAGCTCGCGCAGCACCTTCTGCGCCTGCTCCCGGGTCCAGTGGCTGTTGGCGACGACGGCGGCGGCGGACTTGAGCAGGGCTTTCGCCGACTTGCGCGCGAACGGCTTGTGATGGATCGCGTGCAGCTCGGCGAGCAGATCGCCGCCGTGCACCAGCACGCCGTACGGCGTCCCGACCCGCTCGTACGCCCACTTCGCCGGGTAGCTCGCCGGGCGAACCGAGTCGGCCCAGGCGAAGCGCGGCTTGTGCGCACGGGCGAGCGAGACGACCCGGCGCGCCCAGAACATCAGTCCGGCGAAGCGGTGCAGGCTGCGCATCGGAATGGGCAGCCGGTCGATCGTCGTGCCGCTGAACCGCGAGTCGATTTCCAGCGAGTCGCGGTGCTGTCCCGTCGAGACGACGAGCTGACCCGGTGGATAGCGGCGCGCGATCTCTCCCATCAGTCGCGCGATGCCGGTGACGATGGGCGGAAATTCGTCGGTCAGGAGAAACGTCTTCGGCATCACGCGTGGCGCTCCAGATCCCAGAGGCGGGCGTACTTCAGGAACACGCTGATACCGGCGAGCCCGCACAGCACGAGGCCGCGCCAACCTTCGAGCACCCCGAGCTGCAGAATATAGGTGCGGAAGAACTGCCACCCCGGCCGCAACAGGAGATCGGTGACGTGCACGCGGCGGCCGCTGTCCTTGAGGTCGGCGGCGCCCCATTCGGCGTACTGCACGAGCTTGCGCACGTGGTGGGAGAGATCTTTGTAAGGGGTGTGGGCCAGCGGATGGGCGAGGCGTCCGACGTCGGACACGGGCTCGAGGCCCTCGTGGACGCGACGTTCGACGAAGCGACGATCGCGTTGAAAGAACCGCACCGCCCAGGCGTCGCCCCATCCCGCGTGCCGCATCAGGCGACCGAGATAGACGTTGTTGCGCCGCACCGCGTAGGCCTCATGTCGCGCGCCGCTGCCTCCGTCACTTGCGAGTCGCGTCAGCTCCTCCGCCAGCTCCGGTGCAATTCGTTCGTCGGCGTCCAGGGCGAACACCCAGCGATTGCGGGCGCGGCCGATCGCCGCGTTGCGCTGTCCCGCGATCGTCACGCCCGGGACGTCGAGCACCGTCGCGCCGGCCTGCCGGGCCAGCTCTACGGTATCGTCGGAGGAACCGCCATCGGCCACCAGGACCTCGTCCGCCCACCGCAGGTGACCCACGCACGCGACGATCTGCTCCGCCTCGTTGAGCGTCGGGATGACGACGGTGATCGGCCCCGGCATGTCTCTAGAACTCTACATCGAGGCGTCCCGCCGGAGCAATCGGGTCCGCCGCTCGAGCGCCTCGCGATAGACCCGTTCGGTGCGCTGCGCCGTGCGCTCCAGCGTGAATTCGCGCCGCACCAGGGCGCGGGCGGCGTGCGCCAGCCGCTGCGCCAGCGCCGGCGGGCCGAGCAGCGCGGCGAGGGCGTCGGCCCAGGCCGCGGGATCGAGCGCGGGGACGAGGCGGCCGGTGACGCCATCGGTCACGAGATCGCGGTTTCCTCCCGCATCCGAGGCGACCACCGGGACGCCGAGCGCCATCGCCTCGAGCAGCGTCTGGGACAGCCCCTCGATGCGCGACGGCAGCGCGGCGATGTCGGCGAGCCGGTAGAAGGCCAGTGGCCGGGGCACGAAGGGAACGAACACGGCGCGGTGCCGCGACGGGAGATCGGCGGCGCGCGCCTGCAGCTCGGCGTCGGGCTGCACGCCGACGCACGCGACCAGGGTGGGGTGCTCGACGCCGGCCAGCCCCGCGAGCAGGACGTGCTGGTCCTTACGGCGCGACACGACCGCGACGACGCGGCGGCCGCCGATGTCGCCGAGCGCCGCCCGGGCCGCCGCGAGCTCCGCCGGGAGGACCGGGGCGTCCACGCGCGCCAGATCGATCCCGTTGGGGACGACGCGCAGGCGCGCCACGGGATGCCAGCGCCGCACCAGCGACGCCGCCACGGCGCCGCTGACGGCGATGGTGCGGTCGGCGGCGGCGCCGACCAGCCGCAGCTCGAACGGCGACGTGAGCGGCATGGTGCGCCGCGTGACGACGAGCGCCGCGGGAAGCGTGCGCCGCATGCGCAACAGCGTGAGGGCGCGACGGTCACGCGTGGCGTGCGAGTTGACGATGTCGACACCGCGCTCCGCGACGAGACCACGCAGCGCGCGCGCCAGCGTTCCGAGGTGGGAGAAGTCCAACGCCACCGCCTCGAGCCCGGCGCCCCGCGCCAGTCCGAACAGCAGCGACTCGGGCCGGCAGCCGACGAGCACGCGGTGGCCGCGGCGCGCGAGCTGCTCGCTGAGGCTGACGATCGATTGCGTGGAGCCGGCGCCGTCGCCCTGGAACGTCAACTGCAGAATAGTCCACGGGGCCTCGCGCATGGAGCGAAGCTAGTTGTACATTGGCCTCGATGCACATCGCCGTGATCTCGCACCACCGCCTGCCGGTGAAGGGGTACGGCGGACCGCAGCGCGTCGTCGTGGCGTTGGTACGCGGTCTCGTGGAGCTCGGGCATCGCGTCACCGTGATCGCCGCGCCGGGCTCCAAGCTCCCCACCGCCCCGGTGCTCGAAGTGCCGCCGCGCGATCACGCCGGCCCCAAAGTGGCGGCGTTCGTGCCGCGTGATGCCGACGTCGTCCACGCCCACTATCCCGTCACGACCTGGCCGCTGCCGGTCCCGCTGGCGCAAACCTTCCACGCCAATGGAAAGCCCGGCACTCCGCTTCCTCCGAACACCGTGTTCCTGTCTCGCGATCATGCCGCGCGTCACGGCGGCACCACGTTCGTGCACAATGGACTGGTGCCGGGCGAATTCACGTTCCGGCGTCGCAAGGAAGCGTGGAGCCTGTTTCTGGGAAAGCTGCACAGCGCCAAGGGCTACCACTGGGCGATCGAGGCCGCGAAGCGCACCGGGCGGCGGCTGATTCTCGCCGGTGGATGGCGCCCCAGTTTCTCCAACGAGATCAAGTACGTGGGTGAGGTCGACGACAAGCAGAAGGCCGCTCTGCTCGCCCGCGCTCGTTGTCTCTGGACTCCGGCGCTGTGGGACGAGCCCTTCGGCCTCGCCTCGATCGAGGCGCTCTTCTCGGGAACCCCCGTTCTCGGAACGCGCCGCGGCGCGCTCCCCGAAGTCATTACTCCGGACGTCGGCGCCCTCGGCGACACCCTCGAGGAGCTGGTGGAGGCATCCGAGCAGATCCACACGCGCGACCCGGAATGCTGCCGTGCGCGCGCCGAGCGATTGTTTTCGCACATGGCGATGGCCAAAGGGTACGTTCACATCTACGAATCGTTGATCACGACCGGCAAGCTCCCCACCTGCAACTGATGCATATCGTTCAGGCGGTTCACTGGCGACTCCCCGTTGCCGGCTATGGGGGCGCGCAGCGCGCCGCGATGTGGCTGGCACAGGGCCTGGCCGAGCTGGGACACGACGTGACCGTCGTCGGCGCACCAGGAACCGCGCTGCCGGGGCTCAAGTGCGTGTCCTACGGAGCGGAGCAGCCGTACGCGCCGGCGTTCGACGTGCGCCGCCTCGTGTCCGGGCCGATCGACGTCCTGCATTTCCACGGACCGCCCCGTTCGACGCCGACGATTCCCTATGTCTGGACCTTGCAGGGCAACATGGGACCGGGTGGCCGGGCGGACGCCCACACCATCTGCGTCAGCGAGAATCACGCGCAGCGACACGGAACACACAGCTTCGTGCACAACGGCGTACGGCTCGAGGAGTACCGCTACGAGCCGCGCAAAGGCGACTACGACCTCTTCATGGCGCGGCTGCACAGCGTGAAGGGCTGGCGCACCGCCGCGGCGATCGCCCGGCGCTGCAAGCTCAAGCTGCTGTTGGCCGGCGGCTGGCGTCCCTCACTCTCCCGCTACGTGCGGTTCGTGGGAGAGGTGAGCGGGGACCGCAAGCTGGACTTGCTCGCCGCAGCCCGCTGCCTGTGGATGCCGGTGGCATGGGACGACCCCTGTCCGGTGAACGTGCTGGAGGCCATGGCGTGCGGTACACCCGTGATCGGTACGCCACGCGGCTCTCTTCCTGAGCTCATCGGCCATGACGGTGGCGGGATCGGCGCAACCGAGGACGAGCTCATCGCGCTGCGGCAACGACTCGCCCAGTGGGACCCGGCCGCGGTGCGCAAGCGCGCTGAGCGGTTTTTCTCGCACCTCCGGATGGCGCGCGACTATGTCCGCATGTACGAGGGCCTGTTGACCAGTGGGACGCTGCCGGCGGGGAGGCGACCGGATGCAAATGCAGAATGAAGAATGACGAATGCAGAATGACTGCACCTGCAATTCTGCATTCGGCATTCTGCGTTCATCATTCAGACAACCTGGTAGTTCCTGAATTCGAATAGCCGCGCTCCGGTGAGCCGCTCGATCCAGTCCGACAGGTAAAACCGCAGGTGTTCCGGCCGGAAATGGCGCGGGCCGACGCGCCGGTCCGGATCGACCATCCGCTCCCGCACCCACGCGTCGGCCGCGCGCGGGTGCGCGCCGGTGAACGGCTTGAGGAGCGGCAGCCACTCGAGGTAGCCCCGCTCCTGCTCGCGCGTCGAGCGCTCGCGGCTCCACGGATAGATCGTCTTCGAGATCTCGAGCTTTTCGCGGATCGCGCGCGCCGGTCGCGCCCAGCCGTAGTGGAACATGCGCGCCCCGGTGGGCCGCGCACGAATCTTCCGGTACTCGGAGCCGACGCGAAACCCCTGCGCTCCCTGATAGGGCCGGATGTCGCGACCCAGCCGGATGCAGCGCACCTCGCGACGATACCAGCGCCGGTTGGTGGCGATCCGATCGAAGCCGCCGTAAAAGTGGAGATAGTCGACGAGCAATCCTTCCACTCGCTCGTCCGTATCCCACTCCACCGTCTTCTCGCGCAACAGCCGCGCCCCGCTCTCCTCCAGCACTTCGTCCGCCTGGATGTAGATCCCCCACGTCCCCCGGCACGCGCGCATCGCTTTCAGCGTCTCCAGAGACAGCATCTCGTTCTTCTTCGTGAAGTCCCAGACGCTGTCGAGGATGCGCACGCGGGGGTCGTCCACCGCGGCGACGAGATCGCGGGTCGCGTCGTCGGATGCGCCGACGTTCACCACGACTTCGTCGCACACCTCGAGCACCGATCGAATCGCGGGGACGATCGGGAAGTCGAGCTTGACGGCGTTGCGAACGAGGGTGAAACCCGAGAGCATCAGGCGGTCGGCCCGAACTGCAGGTCGTACAGCCGCCGGTACAGCCCGCCGCGGGCGAGCAGCGCGTCGTGCGCCCCCCGCTCCACGATGCGGCCCTCGGCGAGCACGACGATGTGGTCGGCGTGCTGCACCGTGGTGAGGCGGTGCGCGATGACGAGCACCGTGCGGTGCTGCATCAGGCGGTCGATCGCTTCCTGCACCAGCCGCTCCGACTCGGTATCGAGCGCGCTGGTCGCTTCGTCGAGGATCAGGATCGGCGGATCGCGCAGCAGCGCGCGGGCGATCGCGATGCGCTGGCGCTGTCCGCCGCTCAGCCTCGTGCCGCGCTCGCCCAGCACCGTCCGGTAGCCCTCGGGGAGCCGCTCGATGAAGTCGGCGGCGTTGGCCGCGCGCGCCGCCGCCTGCACGTCGGCGAGCGTCGCCCCGGGAGAGCCGTAGGCGATGTTGGCGAGCACCGTGTCGTTGAGGAGGATCGTGTCCTGCGACACGATCCCCATCAGGCCGCGCAGCGAGCCGCGGGTGAAGCGGGTGAGCGGCACGTCGTCGAAGCTGATCGTACCGCTGGTGGGCTCGTAGAAGCGCGGCAACAGGTCGACGAGCGTCGTCTTCCCCGCCCCCGAGGGCCCGACGATCGCCACGACTTCACCCTTCTGCACTTCGAGGTCGACGTCGCGCAGAACAGCGGCGTCGTGCCCGTACGCGAACGACACGCCGCGATAGGCGATCGACTGCGCGAAGCGCGCCGGGCCCTCGCCCGGCCGATCGACCTCTTCCGCCGTCAGGTCGAGCACCTCGTAGACCCGCTCGGCCGCCGCGGTGGCCCCCGACATGATCGCCGGATAGTTGGCGATGCTCTTGATCGGAGAATTGAGCCGCAGGGCGACGATCAGAAAGGTGATCAGCTCCTCGGGGCCCAGCCCCCGCGTGCCGTGCAGCGCGAGCAGCGTTCCGTACCAGAGAATCGCCACGATCATCATCCCGCCGAACACTTCACTCACGGGACTCGTGAGACTCGAGAAGCGCTGGGCGCGGAGCACGCGTATGCGATAGCGGTTGGCCAGCGCGAGAAACCGCGAGCGCTCGAACGCCTCGGCGACGTACGCCCGCACCAGCTTCACCGAGCCGACCATCTCCCCCACGTGCGCGGTGATCTCCCCGCGCTCGGCGGCGACCTCGCGCGAGCGGCGCCGCAGCCGGCGCACCAGCGGCCGGATCACGAACAACAGCACCGGAGCGAACAGCAACGCCACGAGCGTGAGGCGCGGCGACAATCCGAGCATGATCGTGAGGTAGACGACGATCATCAGGATGTTCTGCAACAAGGACGCGAGCGCGGCGCTCACCGCGAGCTTCACCTGGTCGGTGTCGGTGATCAACCGCGCCACCGTCTGCCCCGCCCGCGTGCGCTGGAAGTAGCCGAGCGGCAGGGTCTGGAGGTGGGCGAACAGCCGCACCCGGAGGTCGCGGACGACGCCTTCTTGAATCACGACCGACCAGTACGCGGACAGATACTCGCATGCGTTCTTCAGCACCAGCGCCGCGAGCAGCACGACGACGACGTTGCGCAGAGCCGCTTCGGGCGCGCCCGCCGCGAGGAACGGACCGGCGATCTTGCCGAGCAGAACCTGGACCGCGGAACCGCCTTCGGTCGCGATCGCCGGCTGGTGGAACAGCGTGCGCAGGAACGGGATCAACAACACGAAGGTGAAGCCGTCGAGCAGCGATGCGACGAGCGTCGCGCCGATCGTGGCGGCGAACAGCGTGGTGTACGGCCGCAGCAGCCGGAGGAGCGCTCTCCCCACGGCGCGGTCCGCCATTTAGCGGGGGCCCTGCTTCGCGCGGCGCGGCGTGAGCAGCGCCACCGGCAGGATCACCTCCTCGGGACTCACGCCCCCGTGCAGGAAGGATCCGCGGTAGCGGGCCTGGTACTCGCGCAGCTTGGTGGGATAGACGAAGAAGCGGTCGCTCGCGGCGAGCAGCAGCCGCACGCCGAGACCGTGTGGCGGCAGCCCCCACGCTTTGAGATCATCGATCGCGATCGCCGCTTCGGGATCCTCGGCGCGCAGGTCCTCGCCGAACTTGTAGCGCAGGTTCGCCGTGGCGTCGCGTTTGGCGAACACGGTGGCCGGCGTCTCGCAGTGGATCGACCCGTGGTCGGTGGTCAGCAGCACGGTGACGCCGCGCCGCTCCGCCTCGGAGAGGGCGGCCCGCAGCGGCGAGCGCTCGAACCAGGTGCGCGTCAGGCCGCGCAGCGCGGCGGCGTCGCGCGCCACCTCGTACAGAATCGCGCTCTCGGAGCGCCCGTGCGTCAGGAGGTCGATGAAGTTGAACACCAGCGCCGTGACGCCGTCCTGGGCGAGGTGCGCCGGCAGGCGTCGCAGCAGCTCGCCGCCGTCCGCCGCCGAGAACAGCTTCTCGTAGCGCACCGGGACGGCGTGGCCGACCAGATCCTCGAGCTGCTCCGCCAGGAGCTGCGGCTCGTAGGCGTTCAGGCTCTCCTCGTCGGACGGCTGTCCCCACCACTCGGGGTGTCGCGCCGCGATCTCCATCGGAAACATCCCCGAGAAGATGGCATTGCGAGAAAACGGGGTCGCCGTCGGCAGGATGCTGTAGTAGTACGACTCCTCGATGTCGAAGAGCGGCGTGATCAGATCGCGAATGACCTCCCACTGATCGAGCCGCAGGCAGTCGACGACGACGAGCAGCGCCCGGGTGGAGGACTGCAGCACCGGCACCAGAAACTCGGCGCCCACATCGACCGAGAGCGGCGGCCGGTCCCCTTCGGGGTGCGCCAGCCAGCTCGTGTAGTTCCTGCGGATGAATTCGGTGAAGTCCTTGCGCAGACCGGCCTGCATCGTCGTGGCTGCCTCGGTGAGCCCGGGCTCGTTTCCCGAGGAGAGCCGGACCTCCCAGCGCGTCAGCTCCACCACCAGCTCGATCCATTCGCGCCACGCGAGCGACGACGCGCGCCGCGCCTCGAGCTCGCGGAAGCGCGTCACGAAATCGCGCGCCAGGTGCTGCTGGCGGATACGGTCGCCTTCGACGAGGCGCGTGACGACGGAAAGGATCTGGCGCGGGTGGACCGGCTTGACGAGGTAATCGTCGACCTCGACGCCGATCGCTTCGCGCAGCACCCCGGAGTCTTCGCTCTGCGTCACCATCACGACCGGCATCGCGGGATCGATGGCGCGGATCTCCGAAAGCAGCTCGAGCCCACGGCGACCCGGCATCTGCTCGTCGAGCAACACGACCGAGTACGGCTGGCGTCTGAGCAGGGCGAGCGCGTCGTCGCCGTGCGCCGCCTGCTCGACCGCGAACCCCTGGTCCTCCAGGAAGCGGCGGTGCGCGGCGAGGCCGTCGACTTCGTCGTCCACCCACAGAATGGTCTTGGGACGCGGCATGCGCGTAAGCTACCGACATCATACCTTTTTTGCGTGGCGTGTCTCCTCCTCGTCCGCTTCAGCTCCATCGGCGACGTCCTGCTGACCACCCCCCTCGTGCGAGTGCTGCGGGCCCGACACCCGGACGCCCGGATCGTCTTCGTCACCAAGCGGACGATGGCGCCGCTGATCGCCGACAATCCCCATCTGTCGGATGTCGTGGCGCTCGAGCCCGGCGAGTCGATCCGCTCGCTGGCGCGGCGGCTCGCCGCCCTCGCGCCGACGCGCGGGCTCGACTTGCACGGGTCGCTGCGCAGCACCGCCCTGCGGATGCTGGTGCGCTGCCCGTGGCGCGGGTATTCGAAGCACAAAGTCGCCCGCGCGGTGCTGGTGGCGACGAAGATCGATCTCTACGGCACCGACATCCCCGTGCCGGAGCGGTATTTCGAAGCGGCCCGGGGGTTGGATGTCCGGCCCGATGGCGCCGGCCCCGAATTCTTCATCGGTCAGGCGGCGACCGGCTGGGCGAGACAGTGGCTCGGCGAGCAGCGGCTCGAGGAGCGGCGCTTCGCCGTGTTGGCACCGGGCGCCGCCCATTTCACGAAACGCTGGCCGCTCGATCGCTGGCAGGCGACGGCGGCGCGGCTGCGCGACAGCGGCTTCCCGCTCGTGACGGTCGGCGGCGCGGACGATCGCGCGCTCGGTGAAGTCCTGGCGCCCCTCGCCGTGAACGCGGCTGGGGCGCTGTCGCTGCAGCAAACCGGCGCGCTGCTCGCGCGCGCCCGGCTGGTCGTGTCGGGTGACACCGGCGTGATGCACATGGCGACGGGCGTCGGGACACCCATCGTCGCGTTGTTCGGTCCCACCGTCCGCCAGTTTGGATTCTTTCCCTATCGGGCTCGGTCCGAGGTGCTCGAGCGAGCGCTCGACTGTCGCCCCTGCTCGGTGATGGGCGGAGCGCGCTGTCCCATGGGGCATCATCGCTGCCTCGTAGACATCAGCCCTGAAGACGTGCTGGGTGCCGCCGCCCGGCTTGGACTCGTCGCATGAGCGGCGTCGGCTCGGTAACGGCGAGTGAAGCGCGCCTCGTGGCGCTCGCGGCGGAAGCGGAGCGAGGGCCTCGTCGCGATGGACTCTACGCCCTGTGGCTGACGCTGCGCGCGGCGGAGGCCCTGCTCCCGCCGCATCCGGTGAGCATCAAGAATCATCGGCGCCGACTCGTAGCGCTGGAGCATCGCCTCGGCGGCCTGGCCCTCCCCGCCCCCCTGAAGCGGGCGCTTGCGGCCGCGCGCGCGCAGCTCGAGCCGGGGACGGCCGCCGCCGCCGCCCTGGTGCTCTCCCAGCTGGTCGCGCCCTGCCGAGAGGTGCTCGGGGCGGAGGCCGCCGAAGCGGTGGCAGCCGCGGCGCGGGACGCCCGCTTACATTAGTGAGGCACGATGAGCACCCGCCGCCTCCCCCGCCGACCCTCGCTCGAAACGCTGGTGCAGCGCGTCGACGCGCACCCGCCCGGGGCGGTGCCGCGCGACACCGTTCCCACCGGCTTCCCTTCGGTGGACCGCCTGTTGGGCGGCGGCCTCAGGCGCCGCGACCTCGTCGTTCTCGGCGGCGACGTCGGCGCCGGCAAATCGGCGCTGGCGCTCGGTCTCGCCCTGCGCGTCGCGCAGCAGCCGCTCGGTGTGGCGTTCCTCTCGGGTGAGATGGACGAGGAGCGCCTGATGGAGCGCGCGCTCGCGATCGAAGGGCGCGTGGCCGTCGACGAGCTGCGCTCCGCCGGCCTGAGCGAACAGATGCGCGCCGGGATCGGCGCGGCGGCGGTGCGGCTGCGGGGACTGCCGCTCTCGCTGCTGCCCCTGACCGCCCCCGACCTCGAGGGCGCGCTGAGTCTGCTCGATCGCCTGGGACCGCTGGCGCTGGTCGTGGTCGACTACCTGCAGCTCGTGCCGCCGCCGGCCGATGCCGCGTCGGGCGTGCAGGACGAAGAGATGGCGACGGTGCTGCGCCGCCTCAAATCGTTCGCGCTGGAGCGCAACGTGACGGTGCTCGTCGTCGCCCAGCTGCCGCGCTTCGCCCCCGGCCGCTCCAACCTCCGTCCCCAGCTGGACGACTTCGGGCACCTCGGCGCGGTGAAGCAGCACGCCGACGTCGTGCTGGGACTGTTCCGGGAGGAGATGTATCACCCCGGCTATGGCGTCGACGGCGCCACGGAGCTGATCGTGGCGAAGAATCGCAACGGCCCCACCGGCTTCGTGGATCTCTACTTCTACCGACGCTGGATGCGCTTCGAAGACATGGTGGACCCCGACCGGTGAGCGGGATGCGCCGCGGGGTCATCCCCCTGCTCCTCGGGCTCGCCGCGGCGTGCAGCGACTCGTCGACGTCGCCCCCGGTGGGGTCGGCCGTCCGGCTGGCGCCGTTCGACTCGGGCTACGACTTCTCGGTGTTCGTCGCCGCGCCCCCCGGCGACACCGCGCGGCTCTTCGTCGTCGAGCGGGGCGGACGCATCCGGCTGCGGAAACACGGCGCGCTCCAGGATTCCGCCTACTTGAACCTCACTGCGTTGACGGGGCTGGGGCACGAGTACGGCGTGTACAGCATCGCGTTCCATCCGCAGTACGCGACCAACGGTCGGGCGTTCGTCTATTACGTGGACAACAACGGCGACACCCGCGTCGTCGAGTACCACGCCGACGCCTCGTTCGACCACGCCGACCCCGCACCGGTGCGCGTCATCCTGGCGCAGGCACAGGACTCGATCGCCGTGCTGTACGGCGGGCAGGTCGGCTTCGGGCCTGACGGGAAGTTCTATATCGCCCTGGGCGACGGAGACGTCGGCGGCGACCCGCTGAGTCACGCTCAGGACAGCGCATCGCTGCTCGGCAAGATCCTGCGCGTCGACGTCGACGCGGGAACGCCGTACGCGATCCCGAGCGACAATCCCTACGTCAACCGCGCCGGCTGGCGCAAAGAGATCTGGCAGCTCGGCGTCCGCAATCCGTGGCGCTGGAGCTTCGATCGCAAGACGGGCGACTTCTGGTTCGGCGACGTCGGCGAGGCGGAGTGGGAGGAGATCGACTTCCTGCCGGGGCCCGTCGGTGGCGGCAACAACTTCGGGTGGCCGCTCCAGGAGGGCACGCACTGCTACCAGCCATTCCTCAACTGCCCGACCGCGGGGCTGGTCCAGCCGGTCTGGGAGTACACCCATTCACCCGCGTGCGCGGTCATGGGCGGCTACGTCTATCGCGGCAAAGCATTCCCCGAGCTCGACGGGACGTATTTCTACGGGGATTATTGCGGCGGGTGGGTACGCTCGTTGAAGTTCGTGGGCGGCGCGCTCACGGAGCCCTACCCCGCGCTCGCAACACCGCTCATCAATGACAACCCGGTGTCGTTCGGCGAGGACGCCAATGGAGAGGTGTACGCCGTAATGGCGTCGGGAAAGCTCTACCGCATCGAAGCCGCGCGGTAGCCGACGCTCAACGACCGGGAGATTTCCTGGCTCCCGAGTCGGTGATCGTCATCGAATCACCCGACACCACTGCGCCGATGACGGTGTAGGTCGAGCCGGCCCCGCCCACGTTGGGCCGCAGCGTGATCCACAACGGCCGACTTCCCTGCTGCGCGGCGATCGTAATCGATCCGTCGTTGTTCGTGACGTCGCTCTGCAACGCCCAGCCATTGAGTCGCAGCTCGGTGCGGAACCAGCCGGCGACGACACCGACCGAATCGAGCGTGGTGAGCGTCACCTGGGCGGCGTCGCTGCCGCTGGCGAGGTCGACCAGGGTGGAGCGCGGGTAGACGAGCACGCCGTGCAGGCTCTTCTGAATCATCGCCCGGGTGTCGGGCGGTTTCGGACGGCTGCAGGCGGCTGCGGCCGCCAGCACGATCAGCGGGGCGTAGCGCATAGAGGGTGAAGATACCGTTGCGGGACGGTGGGACGCTATGTTGTACGTACAACCTGCGTCGTACCGTCATACAACGGGGTTCGCGTATGGCCGGTCACAGCAAGTGGAAGCAGATCAAACGGAAGAAAGCCGTCACCGACGCCAAGCGGGGCGCGTTGTTCACGCGGCTCATCCGGGAAATCACGATCGCCGCCAAGGCGGGCGGCGGCGATCCCGCGGGCAACCCGCGGCTGCGCACCGCGATCGACGCGGCCAAGGCCGAGAACATGCCGTTCGACAACATCGACCGGGCGATCAAGAAGGGCACCGGCGAGCTCGAAGGGGTGCAGTACCAGGAGGTCACCTACGAGGGTTATGGCCCCGGCGGCGCGGCGATCCTGATCGAGGCCACGACCGACAACCCCAACCGCACGGTGGCGGAGATCCGGCATCAGTTCACCCGCAACGGCGGCAATCTCGGCGCAGCCAACTCGGTCGCGTGGATGTTCGACCGCAGGGGGCAGATCCATCTCGACGCCGCCAAGGTCGATGAGGATACGGCGATGGAGGCGGCGCTCGACGCAGGTGCCGACGACATTCAGAAGGACGGCGAGTCCTATGTCGTCACGACCTCGCCCGCGCGCTTCCATGCCGTCCAGGACGCGCTCACCAAAAAGCGCCTGCCGATTCAGGGCGCCGAGCTGGCGCTGATTCCCAAGAGCACGGTGAAGGTCGAAGGGGCGGATGCCAGGAAGCTGCTCAATCTCATGGAAGCGCTCGAAGAGCTGGACGACGTGGCGAAGGTCTCTTCCAACTTCGACATCGACGCCGAGGCGATGGCCGAGGTCGGCGGGTGACGTGAGGGTCCTGGGGATCGACCCGGGCACATCGGTCACCGGCTACGGGGTCGTGGAATACGGCAACGGCACCCCGGGCTTCGGACGCCTCATCGAGTGCGGCGTCATCCGCTTCGCCAAACGCAGTCCCCTCCCCAGCCGCCTGGCGCGGCTGCACGACGGCATCGTCGAGCTGATCGAGCGGCATCAGCCGGACACACTGGCCCTCGAAGACACCTTCTATCATAAGAACGTGCGCACGACATTGGTGCTCGGACAGGCGCGCGGGGTGGTGCTGCTCGCCGCCGAGAAGAACAACGTCGCCATGGCCTGGTATCCGCCGGCGACGGTGAAAAAGTCGGTCGTGGGGGCCGGCGGCGCGCCCAAGGCGCAGGTCGCGGCGATGGTCGCGCGGTTGCTGCGGCTGAAGCACGCGCCGAGCCCAGCGGACGCCGCCGACGGCGTGGCGGTGGCGCTCACGCACGTCATCCGGTCGTGATCGCCGCCGTCGCCGGCACCCTCGCCGCCAAGACCGCCGACCGGGTCGTGGTGCAGACGCCGGGCGGCGTCGCCTACGAGATCACCGTCCCGCTCGGCGTCATGGAGCGCCTGCCCGGTATCGGTGCGTCCGTGACGCTCGGCACCGAGCTGGTCGTGCGCGAGGACGGCTGGTCGCTGTACGGGTTTCTCGACGAGAGCGAGCGGCGCCTGTTCCAGCGGCTGCTCACGGTGAATGGTGTAGGACCGAGGATCGCCGTCGCCTTCCTGTCGACGCTGGGCGCCGAGCGCGGCGCCCGGGCCATCCAGAAGAAGGATCTCGCCACGTTGTCCTCGGTGTCCGGAGTCGGGCGCAAGCTCGCCGAGCGGCTGGCGCTTGAACTCTCGGACAAGCTCGGCGAGCTTGCGGGCGGACAGCCCGCTCCGCTCGACGCTCCCGCCCGCGCCGCCCTGGCGGCGCTCGAGCGCCTCGGGTATGGCGGGACGGAGGCCGAGCGGGCGCTGCGCCAGGCGCTCGCCGGCGACGGCGGCGACGCCGATGCCGAAGCGCTGGTGCGCCGCGCGCTCCATGTCCTCACGACCAAGTGAGCGTATGACGACCGCGACCGACTTCGTGACCGCTGAATGGATCTGCACCCGGTGCGGCGTGACCAACCGCAAGCTGCTGCCGCGCGGCGTCACCCAGACCCGCGATGCCTGCGTGTCGTGCCACGCGAAGCACGAAATTGAAAGCGATCCGCGCCCGGTGCGGTGGCGCGCGCGGCC
>DATFTG010000170.1:0-3032 GCA_035262265.1 Gemmatimonadales bacterium | reverse complement strand
CGATGTCTTCTGCGGTCCCTCCTGCGTGTTCACCAACGTGATCAACCCGCGCAGCCACGTTTCCCGCAAGCACGAGTACCAGCGCACTCTCGTACGGCGCGGCAGCACCATCGGCGCCAACGCCACGATCGTCTGCGGCGTTACGCTCGGAGAATACGGCTTTGTCGGCGCCGGCGCTGTCGTGACCACCGACGTCCCGGCGTATGGACTCATGGTCGGCGTGCCGGCCCGGCGCGTCGGTTGGATGTGCCGCTGCGGCGAGCGGTTGACGGTGAGCGGGGGCCGCGCCGTGTGCGCTGCCTGCGGCACGAAGTACGAGGAAACGGGTGCGATTCTG
Source organism: Gemmatimonadales bacterium (assembly GCA_035262265.1). Lineage (GTDB taxonomy): Bacteria > Gemmatimonadota > Gemmatimonadetes > Gemmatimonadales > GWC2-71-9 > DASTHG01. The sequence goes on along the minus strand of DATFTG010000170.1, from coordinate 2,695 downwards.
CGCCCAATTGCCTGAACCCCAGCCGCCTATGTAAATTGTTGCCTCTTTTGCGGATAACATCTTTGTGAACGTGCCGTTACTGGATCTCGTCGGCCAATACAGGGCCATCAAGGACGAGGTCATTCCCGCCCTGCAGGCGGTTATCGAGTCGCAGCAGTTCATCATGGGTCCCGGCATCGGGCAGCTCGAGGCGAAGATCGCCGAGCTGTCGCATGCGAAGCACGGCATCGGCTGTGCGAGCGGGACCGATGCGCTGCTGCTTCCCCTCAAGGCGCTGAATCTGAAACCGGGGGACGAGGTCATTACGACCCCGTTCACGTTCTTTGCCACGGCGGGCACGATCCACAACGCGGGCGGCAAGCCGGTATTCGTCGACATCGACCCCGATACGTTCAACATCGATCCCGCCGCCGCCGAGGCCGCTATCAACTCCCGCACCCGTGCCATCATGCCGGTGCACCTCTACGGGCAGATGGCGGAGATGGAGCGGCTGCTGCAGATCGCCGGCCGCCACGGGGTGAAGCTGATCGAGGACGCGGCGCAGGCGATCGGGGCGCGGCGCTCGATCGACGGCGTGTGGCGGATGGCGGGCGAGCTGGGTTGGGCGACGGGCTACTCGTTCTTTCCGAGCAAGAATCTCGGCGCCTGGGGCGATGGCGGCATGATCGTCACCTCGGACGATGCGGCCGCGGACCGGCTCAAGAAGCTGCGGCTGCACGGCGGCGCGAAGCAGTACCACCACGAAGAGGTGGGGACGAACTCCCGGCTCGATACGCTGCAGGCCGCGGTCCTGCTCGCGAAACTGCCGCACCTCGCTGGGTGGTCGGCCAGGCGACGCGAGCACGCCGCGTATTACAGCAAGGCGTTGAGCGGGCTAGCGGCCGTACGGACGCCGGTCACCGCGCCCGGCAACGAGCACATTTTCCATCAGTACACGCTGCGCGTCGAGCGGCGCGATGCGCTGCAGGCGCACTTGAAGGCCAAGGGGATCGGCAACGCGATCTACTATCCGATCCCGCTGCACCGGCAGCCGTGCTTTGCCAATCTGGGGTACCGCGCGGGGAGCCTGCCGCGCTGCGAGCAGGCGGCGCTGGAGGTCATCTCGCTGCCCATCTATCCGGAGCTCGAGCGGGCGCAGCTCGACTACGTCGTTGACGCGATCCGCGAGTACTACCGTTGAGCCGATTGCGGCTCGGCGTCATCGGCGCCGGGGCGTGGGGGAAGAATCACGTTCGCACCGCCGCCGGCCTCGCCGACGCGGAGCTGGCAGCGGTCTGCGATACCGCGGAGCAGGTGCGGCAGGGGGTGGCCCGCCAGTACCCCGCCGCGTTCGTCACCCACGACGCCGACGCCCTCCTCGCCCGGGTCGACGCGGTGGTGATTGCGTCCCCGGCCCGGACGCACGCCGAGTATGCCCGCAAAGCCGTCGCCGCCGGGAAGCCGTGTCTCGTCGAGAAGCCGTTCGCGCTGCGGGTCGCCGACGCCGAGGAGGTGGCGGCCGCTGCCGTGGCCGCCAAGGTGCCGGTGCTGGTCGGGCACCTGCTGGTCTTTCACCCCGCCGTGGACGCGCTGCGCAAGCTGATCGCCGGGGGGGAGTTGGGGCGCGTGCTCTACATGTACGGCTTGCGGGTAAACCTCGGTCAGGTCCGGGCTGACGAAAACGCGCTGTGGAGCTTCGGGCCCCACGATGTTTCCGTGGCCCTGCATTTGCTAGGGGAGGCGCCGGTGCGGGTGACGGCCCAGGGGTCGTCGTATCTGCAGCCGGGAGTGGAGGATGTGGTGTTCCTCCATATGGAGTTTGCGAGCGGGACGCTGGCGCACGTCCAGCTCTCGTGGCTCGATCCTCATAAAGAGCGCAAGCTCACAGTGGTGGGCGACAAGAAGATGGTGATGTTCGACGACATGGAGCCGCGCGAGAAGCTGCGCATCTACGACAAGGGGGTGACGCGGCCCCCGGAGTACGCGTCGTGGGGTGAGAGTCTCGCTATCCGTGAGGGTGACATTTTCATTCCCAAGATTCCCAACGTGGAGCCGCTGGCCGCCGAGCTCGCGCACTTCGTGCGCGTCGCCCGGGGGACGGAGGCTCCCCGCGCGAGCGCCGCCGACGGTGTTCGCGTGGTCCGTGTGCTCGATGCGGCGACGCGTTCGCTCGCGAGTGGAGGAGCCCCGATCACTTTATGACCGCCGCACAGAATCCCCGGGATGTCCTGCTGGCCAAAGCCAGAGACCGCAGTGCTCTGTTCGGCATCGTCGGCCTCGGCTACGTCGGGTTGCCGCTCGCGATGGAGCTGGTGCGGGCCGGCTACCGGGTGCTCGGGTTCGACATTTCGAAACGCGTGGTCGACGGGCTCAACGCCGGCCGCTCCCACATCCAGGACATCGCGTCCGACGCGGTGGCCAATGCGGTGTCGGCCGGGAAGTTCTCCGCGACCACCGACCTGTCGCGGCTGTCGGAGCCGGATGCGATTTCCATCGCCGTGCCGACGCCGCTCTCCAAGACCAAGGATCCCGACGTCAGCTACGTGCTGTCGGCGACGGAGTCGATCAAGAAGACGCTGCGCCGCGGCCAGCTCGTGATCCTCGAGTCCACGACCTACCCCGGCACGACGCGCGAGCTGATGTTGCCGGCGCTCGAGAGCACCGGCCTCAAGGTGGGGGAGGACTTCTTCCTCGCCTTCTCGCCCGAGCGCGTCGA
>DATFTG010000169.1:0-10384 GCA_035262265.1 Gemmatimonadales bacterium | reverse complement strand
TATTCAACACTCTGCATTCTGCATTCGCCATTCTGCATTCCCTCATCCGACGAGCTCCAGCACTCCGTGCCGCCTCGGATCCTGCCGGTCGCCGCGCAGCCACACCCAGCCACCGCCTCCGCTCCACACCAGCTGTCCGGCTCGCCGCTCGCGTCCCGCGGACATCTCATTGACGATGATATCGAAGCCCACGCGCCCCCCGACGTGTGTCAGGAGTCCCTCGGGCCATTGCAGAGCGATCGTGATGTCATACCCGTCGCCGGTTCTGCGCCACGCGCCGCGCACGTCGCCGGCGTCGCCGCCGGCGTCGGAGACGACGCGCGCACGGACGGCCGAGTCCCCGGGCACGGGCACGACGAGATATCCCCAATGGGGGATGTCCACTCCCGGAACGGTCGAATCCGACAGATAGACCTGGACGCCGTCGGAGTGAATATCGTCGGGCTCGTTGTCGAGCTGCAGCGGAGGAGCATCGGGATCGCGGAACACCGGATCCTGTTTCTGCACCCGCACGGCGAGATAGAGCGCGTCGTCGTCCCAGTTGGCGAAGGCCTGCGCCGAGAAATCCTCGGGGCCGCTGTACGCTTCTTCGCTGCGGCGATACTGGTCTTCGAGCTCCAGCAGCAGCGGCTCCGCCATGTCGAAGCCGTCGAGCGTCCCGTCGAGCTGTGGTGGCCGGGACACGCGCAGCGCAGTCGCCGTCGTGCGTACGGCAGGGTCGAGATCGAGCCCCCCGTCGGGACGCTGCGGACCGCGCATCGTCTTGAGCCCGGTCCGTTTCCCCTGCTGCTCGATTGTCCACTCGGTCCCTGCAAAGCGGTGACGATCGCTGCCGGCCGACGTGCTGATCTCCACGAGATCGCCGCTCACGCGCACGCCGTTGACGGAGGTTCCTCGTTTTCCGAATTCGAGCACCGCGACGAGACGCGCATTGCGCGCACGCACCCGCTGCACGAAGAACGTCTCGCGCTCCCTGGCCCCAGGCCGGCCGGGACGCTCCGCCCGCAGCAGCTCGCCGGAAAAAGCGAGATGCGCCGTCAGCAGTCGGCTATCCGCCGTCAGCTCGAGAACAATCGGCGAACCATCGCCCCGGGCCAGCTGCTCGACGCGGGTCACGAATTCGTCGTCGAGTGTTCCATCGACCCAGCGACCGCCTGCGACGTCGCCGCGCCCCGCGAAGTGCCACGGCAGCTCGAGCACTCGTTCTTCGCGCCCGGTCAGCTCGACCACGTCGAGCAGGTAGTGCTCTCCCATCACGATCGTACGCGTCACGTCGCCGAACCGGCCCCGCGCCCATCCCCACTCCAGACCCGCCTCGTACCCTTCGATCATCGCGTCGTCGAATGGCTGCGATCTCCCGTCAAGCCGCGGGGCGTTGTGCGCCAGCGTGGAGCGATACCAGAACAGCTCGCGCGCGACGTAGGAGCCGGTCCCGAAGTCCGGCAGCCAGTACACGGCGTCCCCGTGCAGCGTGAGGTTCAGACGATCGGGATGGCCATGGCCGCCGCCCGTCGATCCGCATTCGAGACTCGCGTAACGGCCGCCGACGCGCAGCACCGCGAGCCCCTGGCCCTCGAGGTAGGCGCTGGAAGGTGTCCACGTCGCATCCGCAGCCGGGAGTTCGGGGAGCATCTCGAGCAGCGACCACCACGAGAGCTGCCGGCGCGAGCGGGAGACGGGCGCCGGGTCCACCGGTGCATCGTGCAGATACGACTCGAACGCTTCTTCGTGGACCGGACTCCCCGCGTACAAAGCAGTGAGCCACGTCGGGAGGTTCGCTGCAGCCTCGGACGGCCCGCCTTCCCCCCGCCCCAATCGTCCCAGAGCGACTTCCCAGGTGTCGAGATACATCGGCTGCGCGAGCGAGATCCCGAAACGGGAATCCTTGCGCGCCGGGAACGTGAAATCGGGCAACGCCGTCAGCGCCGGCGCGGAGAGTGCTCGCGCGAGCCCTTCCACCAGCTCGGGCTCGGAGTAGAAGTCGACCCCGGCTTCCGCCGCCCAGGTGGTGCCGGCAATCAGACCGCGCAGCGCGAACAGATGATAGTTCTCCCCCTCGTACCAGAGCCCGTCCTCGCGGTAGCCCCGGAGGTGAGCGATCAAGCCGGTGTGACCCTGGACCGCGCGGGTGGCGAGGTCCTCATCCTCGAACCACACCGCGATCGCGCACAGCGCGGCGTTGTTCCACGTCTGGCGATTGGAAAACCCTTCATCGAAGTCGCCGATGAGGTTCGCCGCTTCGTCGGCCACCGTGGCGACGGCGCGGTGCGTCGCGTCGTCGAACCACTCGGTCTCGCGCAGCAGCATGGCGGCCGACAGATAGTTGAGGATCCAAATTGACTCGAGGTACGTCGAGAAGAAGAGCCGACTCGGCCCCAGCACATTGTCACGATTGGGATATTGGAAGTAGCGGTCGCCGTACACGCGCAGGATCTCGGCCGAGCGCCGGGCGGCGGGCTCGCCGCCGTCGCCGAGGACGGTCAACGCCGCCAGCTCCACCGCTCGCTCCGCGAGCCAGAGGTGCTGCAGTCGCGCCCAGGCGCGGTGGTGGCGCACGCCGGAGTGCCGCGCCTGGCAGACAGGACAGGTGTGCGCATCGGGACTCCATGGATCGAAGCGCAGTGTGGCGCCGTCCGCCGGACACCGTCCGCCGTCCACGCTCAGCTGCGCCTTGACCTCCGGAATCGGCGGCAGCTGTTGCACGACCCGCGCGTTGCGCCGTGTGATGAACGTCGCCAGCGCCTGCAGGTCCTGAGTACTCGCGACCAGCTCGCGTCGCTCGGCGAGACGCTCGGCGGTTACCACGCCCGCCCGCCTTCCCAGGCGAAGCGGAACGGCAGCACCGTCGCCCCCGCGCCACGCGCGGCGTCGGCGGCCGCCGGGCCCGGCGCCTTGGCGAGGAAGAACATCGACCCTCCCGCTCCCGCCCCCGCAGCCTTGCCGCCGAGCACACCGACGCCGCGCATCGCCTGCTCGAGGCGTCGCATCTCGTCGGTCTGCATGGCGCCATCGAGCGCTTGCTGGCACATCCAGTTCCGGGTCAGCAACGCGCCGATCCTGGCGACGTCCCCTGCCCGCATCGCTTCCGCCATTCCTTCCGCAACGTCCTTCATTTCATCCAGCGCCCCCGTCACCGTGCGGTCGCCGCGCTCGTAAGCCCCCATGACCCTGGCGATGGTGTCCCCCGATACCCGCGACCGGCCCGTATAGCACAGCACCACGTGCCGCTCCAGCGTGGTCGCGAACGCGGGATCGATGGTGATCGGCTCGATCCCGACGTCGGGATCGCGAAAGCTCAGCCGGTGGAAGCCGCCCAGGGCCGCGGCCAGCTGATCCTGACGGCCGCCGGGAATCCCCGCCTCACGCGTTTCCAGGAGCCACGCCTGCTCGGCGAGCTCGCGCGCGTCGAGCCGCTCCTGCCGGGCTGCGGCGAGACAGGCGACGAGCGCCACGTCCAGCGCTCCCGAGCTGCCCAATCCCGAGCCCGGCGGAACCTGCGCACGCGTGCGCAGCGTCAGCGCCCCCTGCACCGGATACATGCGCAAGCCCGCTTTCAGCAGATTGAGCTTGCCGTCGAGCACCAGGCCGTGCGAATCGGCGCACTCGACGGTCTCATCGAGATCCTCGGAGACGAGCCGCACCAGGGTGCCGCCCAGCTCCAACTCCGCCTCGACCTGCAGAGCGATCGCCCCGTTCACGACGACGCCACCGGCGCGCGAGGAGAATGGAGGAACGTCCGTCCATCCACCGGCGAAATCGAGCCGCACCGGCGCGGTCGAGCGGTAGGTCGTGGGGAGATCGGTGCGGCGCGTCACGGTGCGGTCCACCACCCGCCGATGGTCACCAGCTCGCCCCGCATATCCATCGTCACTCCCCGCAGCCGCCGGTTCATCCCCTGCACCCCGCGCGCGTCATAGAGCCAGGCGACGGGCACCTGCGCCGCGAACGCGCGTTGCGCCGCTGCCGGGTCCGGCGGTGCCGCCACACCGGCGATCTGCGCGACATGCGCGAGATACCCGAGGTCGACGTCCCCGGGAATCCCCATCATTGCTGCATCGAACTGATGCCCCGGTCCGTTGACGCGGTCGCTGTACGTGGAGAACTCGAGCTGCCGGATCGCCACGTCGAATCCCACGGCGTCGAGCCGCGCTTGCACCAGCTGCTCGAGGGCCGCTTCGCCGCTGCCGACGGTCAACAACTCGATTCGCGGCCGGCGACCGGCCAGCAACCGTCGCGCGGAGTCGGGAGCGAACGGGGTCGGTACGCCACGCACGTACCCCGGAAGAAATGACGGAACGGGCCCTTCCGCCCGCGTCCCGAACCCGTACAGGAAGCCGCCGATGATTTCATCGCGATCGATCGCGAGATCAGCGGCCCGCCGCACGACGGGATCATCGAACGGCGCATGCCGTGTGTTGAACACCACCCCGTTCACGAAGATGAGCGGGTATGTGACGACGGCGAGGGCCGGGTTGCGGCGCACGAATTCGGCGTGCGCCGGGTTGATCCCCGCCACATCGAGCTCACCCGAGGTGAGCGCGGCGAGTTTCGTCATCGGGTCATCGACGACGACGACGATGAACCGCTCCAGACGCGGCGGGCCTCCCAACGCCCGTGGGAACGCGTCATTGCGCGCGAATACCCAGCGGCGATGCGGCTCGTGCGCCACGAAGCCGAACGGCCCGTTGCCGACCGGGTGCTCGCTCCACGCCGCCTCGCGCAGGCGCCCTCGCGGCACGGTGTCGAGCAGGTGAGCCGGGAGAATGGCGAGGTCGGTCAGCACATCCGGGATGCGCGGCTGCGCCGTACGGAACCGGATCACGACCGTCGAATCGTCAGGGGATTGGACTTGCGCGATTGACGCGACGTCCGTCACACGCGGATATCCGACGGCAGGATCTCGGGCCGCATCGAGGGTCCACGCGACATCGCGCGCCACCGTGGGTCGACCATCGCTCCACGGGAGGCCCTGGTACAGCACCAACGTGAGCGTGGATCGGTCCGGCGACCAGCTCCAACGGCGAGCGAGATAGGGCTCGACGCCGAGCGCGGAATCGTAGCGCACCAGCGTCGTGAGCAGCACATAGCGCTGCACCTGCTTCGCCAACGGAAGCTCGGTGAGCAGTGGATTGATGCTCTGAAGGTCCGCGCCGGAGGCGTACAGGACGGTGGCGCCGCGGCGCGTGGCCGCGCCCGCGCGCCCGCACCCTGCCGCCGCGAGCGCGGCGCATCCGACAACGACAATCGCACGCCGCATCAGCGGTGCATTCTAGCGGGCCCCGGGGGAGGGCGCGAGATTGCGGCATGCGGACGCTCGCCCACCGCGCTGTCACCGGAATCGCCGTGGTGGCCGGGGTTCTTACGTTGACCTTTCTGTTGCTCCACGCCGCCCCTGGAGACCCCGCCAGGCTGCTGCTCGGACCACGGGCGACCCCCGAGCAGATCGCCGCCGGGCGGCACGCCCTCGGGCTCGACCGGTCGCTCGCGACGCAATACGTCGATTGGGTCGGGGGTTTCATCCGCGGCCGCTGGGGCACCAGCATCGTCACTGGCCGGCCGGTGCGCGCCATGCTGAGCGCGGCCTGGCCCGCGACCGTGCGACTCACGCTGCTGTCGCTGGTGCTGAGCTACGGGCTGGGACTCGTGATCGGCGCGATTCAGGCGGCACGCGCGGGGAGCCGCCTCGATACGAGCATCTCGGTCGTCAGCGTTTCGCTCGTCGCCGTGCCGGGATTCTGGCTCGGGTTGATGCTCGTCGGTGTGTTCACCTACCTCCTGCATCTGCTCCCGGCGTTCGGCGCGGCGGGATTCGACGCCGATTTCCTGGGACCCTGGGGGCGGCTCCTCGATGGCGCCCGCCACCTGGCGCTGCCGCTCGCCACCCTCACGCTGATCGGTCTCGGCGCCGCTGCGCGGTTCGTGCGCGGCGCAATGCTCGACGTGCTCGAACAGCCGTTCGTCGTCACCGCGCGAGCCAAGGGGCTGGCGGGGGCCCGCGTCCTCGCCGTGCACGCGCTGCGCAACGCGGCGACACCCGTCGTCACTCTGCTCGGTCTCTCGCTGCCGGCGCTGTTCTCTGGTGCGGTATTCATCGAGGGCGTGTTTGCCTGGCCGGGGGTCGGCCGCGTGCTCGTGGAGGCAGTGCAGGCGCGGGACTACCCCGTCGTGATGGCGGCGACGGCGATCAGCGCGATTCTCGTCGTCCTCGGCAACCTGCTCGCCGACCTGCTCGCCGTGGCCGTCGACCCGCGGTTGCGCACCCGGGAGTCGGCCACCTGAACGCGCTGTGGCGGGACCGGCGCAGCACCTCCGGGATCGTCCTGCTCGCCGCCGTGCTCGCCATCGCGCTCGCGGCACCGCTCGTCACTTCGGGGGCGGGCGAGGTGCCCGCCGATATCGTGGCGACCCGATTCCTCACGCCGTTGTCGCAGGATGTGCACGGATCCTTTCATCTCCTCGGCACCGACCGCATCGGGCGCGACGTGTGGGCGCGGCTCGTCTACGGCGGCCGTATCTCGCTCGCCGTCGGATTCTTGTCGGTGACGATCTCTGTCGTCCTCGGGCTCCTGGTCGGCGGGCTGGCCGGCTGGTGGCGCGGCTGGCCGTCGCTCGGGCTCACGGCGCTGACCGACTTCGCCCTGGCGCTGCCGCGCGTCGTCGTGCTGCTCTTGCTGGCGGCGTTGTGGCGGCCCAATACCGCGCTCGTCATCGTGTTCCTCGGAATGACGGGGTGGATGCCGATCGCCCGGCTGGTCCAGGGTGAAGTACGCGTCCTCAGCGTGCGGCCGTTCGTCGAGGGAGCACGGGCGAGCGGCGCCCGCCCGCTCGAGGTGTTGTGGCGCCACGTCCTCCCCAACGCCCTGACGCCGGTCGTCGTGACCGCCGCCCTGGGCGTCGGAAACGCGATGCTGATGGAAGCCGGATTGTCGTTCTTCGGACTCGGCGTCCAGCCACCGACGCCGTCCTGGGGGAGCATGATCGCTTCGGGACGCGACACGCTCGTCAACGCGCCGTGGGTCGCGGCGGCGCCGGGAGTGATGTTGGCGGTCGTGGTGGTGAGCTGTACGCTGGTGGGAGACGGGTTGAGAGATGCGCTAACAGGTCGGGCTTCTGCAAACAGGATGGCGTAATGGGTTCTGGGTAATGGGTAGGGACGATCCAGACCTTACCCACAACCCGTGACTCACTCCGCTTTTATTCTGTCCAGGACTTCCTCGACGATCTCATGTCCTCCCTCAAACCGCTCGACCCGATAGTCGATCCCGTGTTTTTGCAGCCGCTGCTCATCATGCGCCAGCACCTTTGGCGTGATGAACCGGTCCCTGCTGCCGGCGACGAATAACAGCTGCGTGTGCTCCCAGCGCTCCCGCGCCCGTGCGAGATCGAGATCGGGCGGGACTTCGCCGCCCCAAAGGACGAGCCGGTCGGCGCGCGCGCGGCCGGTGACGAGCCAGCGACAGGCTGTGGCGGTCCCCTGCGAGAAGCCGAGCACGTGGATCCCGCCGGGCGGACGGCGCTCTTGGGTCACAGCGGAGAGCACGGCGTCGAGGTAATGCACGTAATCGTCGATTTCGGTGAGCCGATCTTCGCGCGTCATCCAGCTGGCGCCCACTTTGTCGCGCGCGTCTCCCTCCAGGTAAAACCGCGATAGCGCCTCGGGGGCGACCACGGTGCGCTGATCGTTACCAAGGCCTGCGAAGTGGCGCAGAAACCGCCCGGCGAGCTGGCCATAGCCATGCAGCACGAACCAGATCTCGCTCGCGGTTGGTGGTTCTGCTCCGATCGTGTAGTAGCGCGCTGAGCGCGGGACGCTGAGGTGGTGCTCGTCCATTCGCTACCGCACGACGATGGTAGACGTGTCGTGGGGCTCGACAGAGAAGCGCACGACGCGTCCGTGATCCTCGAGCACGAGCGGCACGGGGTCCGCTTCGTCGAGCCGGGTGCGGTGCGCACTCTTCACCGGCTCGGCGAAGCGCCACGCCCCGGCGGCTCGGGTGTCGCCCGGATTGAGGCAGCGCAGCACCATGCCCTCGCCCGTCCCGGCAACCGGCTTGAGGGTCGAAAACACGAGTCCGGCGCCTTCGAGCGTGACGGCGCCCGATGCCGCGGTGAGGCCGATCGCATCGCGGATCCACACCCCGCGCACCGGCGTGAACACCGATTCCCATATTTCGGGAAGGGCCTCCGCCCCGGCGACCGGTGCTACGGCCAGCTCGATCCGCGTGCGACCCAGACATTGCGCCTCCGGTGTCGCCGTCGGCCATGCCGCGTGCCCCGGCCGCCCGGGGAGGTCGCTGCGCGACAGCGCGCCGATGGCCCGCAGCAGCGTGATCGCCACATCTCCCTGGGGCGTGCGCTCGTACTCGAAGAACCCCGGAGCCAGAACCGCGAGGCCGCGCGACGCACCGAACACGGCCACGTAGCGGTGGGCCGGAGCGGTGCGCGGCGTCGCTTCGAGCGGCAGTCCGGAGTCGGGAGGCGGCGCGATCTCGGCACCGTACCCGAACTGCGTCCCCACGATCGCGGGATTCCTGGAGCCCATCGGAATGCGCGCCCGCAGCCTGTGGTCCGTCGCCCCGTTGTCGATGTCGAGGATGCAGCGCACGATGGGACTGTCGGCATGTACCATCACGGTCATCCGGATGTCCACCCGACCCCGCTTGTTCTGACCGCCCGACCGTCCGACCGCCCGTAGTGTCCACCGGGTTTCGAGCCCTGCGACCAGCGGCCCGGCCGCCACGCGTCGTACGCGAATCGGTCCCTGACTGCGCACGAGCCGATCGCGAGCGACCGGCCAGAACGTGTACGCGTCACCGGCATCGCCTTCGCTTTCGAGGCGCAGCACGTCGAGCCAGCGCGCCCCGCTGGCACGGTCGTACAGCAGCAGCGATCCCGTGCGATCGAGCGTCACGACCACGTGGCGATTGACGAGCGAGCGCGCCTGCACCTCTGCCACGTCTTCGGGGCGCCGCGACTGGGGAGCGCCGGGGGTGAGCACCGCCGTCCCGAATCCCGGGATGGTCGGAACCCGGACCGCGATGCGCACGCGATCGACTTCATCCTGATCGGGGTAGTGCCGGCGCGCGTCGAGCCGCTCGTGTCCACTGCGTCGGTCGAGCACCTGGAGCGGCAGCGCGGCTCCGTCGGGACCGTGGAGTGAGAACGCGTGGGCGCCGCGACCGGTGCGAGGCGCGCGCCCGCCCGGAGGACCGACCAGCACGTCCTTGCGGAAGAAGGTGCAATCGACGACGACGATCCCATCGCGCGCTCGCGGCGCGGGGTTCCACAGAGCGAGGGCCGGCGACTGCGTCACGCCCTGATCGCGTGCGCGATCGGGATCGTGCCCCACCAGATCGTACGCGGCGCCGCGCACGACCTCGTCGGCATAGGCCTGCACTGCCTCGAGCCGCATCGCCGCTTCGCGCGCCACGACGTCGCTCGTCGTGCCGCAAATCGTGTCGTGAAACTGGCACTGCACCAGCGCCCGCCACGCCTGCTCCAACGCGGGTCGGTAGTCGCGACCCTGCGGGCGACGCGCCAGCGCCGCGAGCGGCTCGGCAGCGCGCGTCAGCCACACTTCGAGCTGCGACATGCGGCGCTTGAGCGGCGCCCGCGTGCCGTGCACCCCTTGCAGCGACCAGGTGTAGCCTGGCGCGAACCGCAGCGCACCCGTCAGCAGCGGAGCCTCACGGAACTCGCTCGCGGCCGCGGCGAAGAATTCGTCGAGCCGGGAGACGCGCACCCGGTTGGGCCGCTCGAGCTCCGTGAGCTGATCGTGCAACCGCGACACATCGAGCGGCGCGGCGTGATGATCGGCGCCGATGAACACCGGAATCTCGCGCCCCGCCGCCCGGGCGATGAGCTGGCCGCGCACCCACGCCCACGCCTCTTCGATCGATCCCGATTCCCGACCCAGGTCGACACCGATCTCGTATCCCGACGGCGGCAAGTGCCACAGCCGCACTTCCGCACCGCTCGGCCCCCTCCAGCGGTAGCGATCGCCCTGTTGACCCGACGTGCCGCCCAGGCCGCGCCATACCACCGCCGCCTCCAACCCGGTGCCGCGGGCCAGCTCGGGCAAATACTCGGGATGGCCGAACGCGTCCGGGGAGTACAAGACACCCAGCCGCCCTCCCCAGACCGCGGCATCGGCGGCGCCGAGCAACAGGTTGCGCACCAGCGACTCGCCGGCGGGGATCTGCTCGTCGGCCAGCACGTACCATGGCCCGACCTGCAGCCGTCCGGCGCGCACCAGCGCCCGGGCCCGGGCGAGCGACGCCGCCGGCTCTCCGGGTCGCCCTGCTGCGGTGAGCACCGAGAGGGCCTCGCTGTCCGACCCCGCGTTGGAGAGCGCGAGGCCCAGGGTGATCCTCAGGGCTGCCCC
>DATFTG010000168.1:0-16968 GCA_035262265.1 Gemmatimonadales bacterium | reverse complement strand
CCACCGGCTTCGGCAGCGCCCGCATTTGGAGAAACAGCCCGCCGAAGCGGAGTGCGTCGGCGCGATTCTCCTCGACAGTCCGCTCCGCGGATTGAAGCAGCTCCTCGAGATCCATGCCGGCGCAGAAGTCCTTGCCGGCTCCACGCAGCACCACGACACGGACCGCCGTTTCGAGCTCGGCGCGCTCGAGCAGTACCGCGAGCTCATCGATCATCACCGTGTCGATCGCGTTCCGCTTCTCCGGCCGGTTGAGCATCCCGGTCAACACTCCGCCCTCCAGCGCGGCCGCGATCCGCTCCGTCACCGGTCCACCTCGATTTCCATTCTGAGCAGGGCCGTCGAGAACACTTTGCCCTGCGCGTCCGTCTTGAGCGAAATCGTCCCGCCGCCGTCGAGGGCGCCGTGCAGCAGAAAGTTGAGCGCCCGCAGATTGGGCAGCTCGAAGCGCTCCACGGGCCCCGTGATCATGCCCCGGAAGTGCCGTGCGACGCGCGCAGCCGTCACGTGACGCACCAGGACCGGATAGTCTTCCGGGCTCCGCGCGATCAGGCCGACGTTCGCGGTGTCGCCCTTGTCGCCGGAACGGGCGTGCGCCAGATCGACGAGGCGCACCGTTCGCCGGCGGCGGGCCGGCTTCACACGCGAACGAGATCGACGCATGCCTGTACCTCGGTCTTGTCCAGCAGCGCGGGCCAGTAGGCCACGATTTCTTCCGGCTTGGGGCGCCCTCCCGCAAACCCGGTCACGCTCGGAGGACCGTTGAGAATCAGCGGCGCGATCTCGCGCGTGAACCGCTCCACGGGAGCGCGTTGCGACGCCCGCACTCCGACACGCAGCTGCACTTCCGGAACATCCCCGAGCTCGAGCTCGCGCAGGGCCAGCGGTCCGTGCGTCGCGTCGACCCCGACAAACTCCGTGAGGATCGTTTCGAAATCGAGACCCAGATCGGCCAGCCGTTGCCGCAGTACCTTGTCGGCGGCGCGCGCCTTCTGCAGCGCATCGGGCCACGCATACACCAGCGTTCCCACTGCCTTGTACCCATAAAAGTAGGCGGCCGAGACCTTCAGCTTATCGGTCGCGGGGCGGCCGCGAATGCCGGAGAACCGCACCCGATCCTTGCCGCGCTGGCGCAGCTCGATCGTGGTGAAGTCGGCGACGCAGTCGGGGGTGATGTAGGAGCGCGGGTCTCCCATTTCGTACACCAGCTGCTCCGTCACCCCGGCGACACTGACGCGCCCGCCCGTTCCCGGGTGTTTCGTGATCTCGAAGGTGCCGTCGGCGTACGCTTCGACGATCGGGTACCCGACGTTGGCGAGATCGGGAATGCGCTGCCAGTCGATGAGGCAGTTTCCACCGGAGCACTGCGCGCCGCATTCGATGGTGTGCCCGGCGACGGTCCCCGCGGCGAGCAAGTCCCAGGCGTCCGCCGCCCAGCCGAATTCGTGCATCATCGGCCCCAGGGTGAGGCCGGTATCGGTAACCCGTCCCGTGATGACGATGTCGGCTCCGCGACCGAGCGCGTCGACGATCGGGGCGGCGCCGAGGTAGGCATTGACCGATTGCAGCCGGTCGCGCACGTCACGCAGCGGCCGGCCCGTATCGAGATTGGCGAGCGGGTGCCCGCCGGCGAGCAGCTGATCGACGCGTCCCAGGAGGTCGTCGCCCGAGACGACGCCGATGGTCAGCTTGCCCGCGAGGCCGAGCCGCCGAGCCGCCAGTGCCACCGCCTCCGCACAGGCCTGCGGATTCACGCCGCCGGCGTTGGTCGTCACCTTCACGCGGCGGCGCACCAGCTCCGGCAGCAGCCGCTCCATCAAGGGCACGAAGTCCTTGGCGTAGCCGAGCAATGGGTCGCGTGACTTTTGCTTCTGCATGATGGACATCGTGACTTCGGCGAGGTAGTCCATCATCAGGTAGTCGATGGGGCCACCGGTGACCTGGCGCCACGGCGCCTCGAGCCAGTCCCCCCAGAACCCCTGCCCGGCCGCGATCCGGATCGCTCGGCTCACGGCCGCGGGGCTTCCTGGTATCCCAATGCCGGTGCACCCCGTCCGTCGCCGCTGGGCGATAGCTGCCACGCGACGAGCGGCACGAAGCCGTCGGGCAGCGTCATCGGGGGGACGCTCACCCCTTGGAGGACCACCCGCCCGCCGGCCACAACGGTGAGGGGCTGCGGCGCGCCCACCGCCTCGAGCGAGTCGGTGAAAAACCGGACGCGCGCCGTTGCCCGCCATGGTGGCGCCGAGTCGGGCCGCGCGAAGGCGGGATACAGCTCGATCAGGATGGCGTGCCCGGCGAGCGCCGGCGGAACGTCGAACGCCGCCCGACCCCGCGCATAATTCAGCGGCGCCGTCTTGACCTGCTGGCTGCTCGAGTCGGAGACCGTCAAACCGAAGTCGGTAAACAGCTCCCATTGCGGCCGCGGCATATCGACCAGCACGTCGACCCGCGAGGCCCACTCGGGGACGTTGACCCACACGCTCTCGGCAGGAGCGCCCCGCCCCGCGACGTCGACGCGCCGTTCCGCGCCGGCCAGTGACGGGAGCGCGCTCACGTTCGCCGTACCGTCACCCACATTCGTTACCTCGATCGACCCGTCGGCGCGCGGCACCAGCGCCACCGGCGCCTGCTGGGCTCGCACCGACACCGTCGCGCGGGTCGTTCCCTGGTTGACCACATCGAGCTCGTACACGCCGGCGCGCACGTCTTCGGCAGGAACGAGCACGCTCGTCGAAGCGGTCTTCCCGTACACCAGGACGATGCTGTCGGGGTTCGCCGTCGCGGGCCGCCCGTCGGGGTCGTACAGCTGGACGAGGGCCGCATCGTCCGGATCCGCCACCGACACGTTGTAGGAAAAGGAGGTGGCGTCCGGGATCCGCAGGAAGTAACGGCGCACTGCGCCGGGACCGAGCACCCGGGCGGTATCGACCAAGGGCCGCGACAGATCGCTGGGAATCACGACGGTGCTCACCAGGCGGAACCGCTCGCCCGCGAGACTGTCGGTAGGCGATCGACCGCTGACGGTGCCGACATAGACACCGGGTGAGAGCAGCAGACCCGGTCGATAGGACACGTGAATCGCGGTCGAGCGGGCCTGGGAGGTGACCACCGGGGGTACGGTGAGCCAGGGGGCGTCACTCGTCAGGAGGAACTGCGCCGCGCGCAATCCATCGGCGTGGGTGACGGTGAACACGTCGGCTGTATCGCCGACACCCACGAAGCCGTTGCGGCGCAGCGCGGCGGGGGCACCGCTCGCCGTGCGGACGATGTAGCGCGAGCCCTGGTGGCCGGCGACGAGCCAGCGATACGCCGCCTCGAGGCGCGGCACACCCGCTCCCTGCTCGACCGCGGTCAATCCAGGAATCGGCGCCGCGGTGGCGCGCAACGCCTGCATCAGGTCCGCGGCAACTACCGGCCGGCCCTCCTGTGCCATGGCCGATCGAAGACAGGCCACGAACCCGGCCATCTGCGGCGCCGCCATGCTGGTTCCCGACTTGACCTCGTCCCCTAGGTTCCACTTCGGCACCGCGGAGAACGCTTCGCCGGGCGCCACGACGTCGGGCTTGGCGAGATCGCCGCCACGGGCGCTCCACCACCCCATGCGATCGGGCGGAGGTGGACCAGCCTGCGGCGTCCTGGTGAACGCGCCCGGCTCGAGCGCCCCAACCGACAGCGCGAGATCCGCCGAGCCGGGGAAGCTGACGGTCGACAGGCCCGGGCCGTCGTTCCCCGCGCTGACCGCCAGCACGACGTTGGGGTGCGCCACCAGAAAGGCGTTCACGATCGAATCGATCGCGGCGTGTCCTTCCTGCTCGTTGCCGACACCGAAGCTCAGGTTCATGACCAGCGGCAAACCGCGCTCGGTCGCGAACCGGGCGGCGTACTGCATCGCCCGCTGGATGCTGCCGCTGACCGTGATCGCTCCACGTGCGTCGTTCGCGATCTTCAGCCCGATCACCTGGGCGCCCGGGGCGACCCCGTCGAATCCGGCGACGCCGAACAGCCAATGCCCCGCCGCGATCCCGGCGACGTGCGTGCCGTGCGCGTAGGAATCGAAGTACAGGTCGAGGCTCGGCACGCCGCTCGAATCGGAGAAATTGGCGGCGAGCGTCAGTGGCTGGCGGCCGAGGGCGATCGTCTCCCTCCCCTGCCGATAGTCGTGCAGCGGCTGCTCGTCCTCGAACGAGCCGTTCAGGTTGGAATCGAAGAACACGACCCAGCCGTCGCTGGCCCGCACGACGACGAGCGGGAACGCATCGGTATTGGTCCCGTTGCCGTTGACGTCCGCCGCCGGCAGGGGCCCGAGCGGCAGTTCGCGGAACACGCCGCCGTACCAGGTGGCGCCGGCGGCGAGCCGGCCGATGCGCGCCGCGCCGCGCAACACGCGGCCGCCGACTTCCACCGCGCCGTCGGGGCTGGGCGAGACGGGGCGCAGCGCGATCTGCCCCTCGCCGGAGAAGTCGCGCAGGTCGAGCAGCTTGGGACCGCCGGTGGACGTGATGACGAGACCCTGGGCCCCGGGGTCGATGCCCGAGTCGAGAATGGCGATGAGAACGCCGCGGCCATCGTAGGTCGGGTGCGCGGCGCGGAACTGCTCCACGCCGGTGCTCCTCAGCGGCATGAGCCCGGCGAGCAGCGCGAGCGGGGGCGCCACGGCGGGAGCGGTCGGACGAGCCGCCTGCGCGGGCACTGCGTCCGGCGCAGCCGGAGCGGCCGGTGCCCCGACGCTGGGAGTCCCCGCGCCTGGGGTTGGCGACGGAGTGGGGACCTGCACCGCCGCCGCGTGGCTGCAGGCCGTGAGGAGCAGGACGGCGAGAATCCGCGCGTGCATCAAAGAGCCGGTGGAAGGATGAACGAGCCGAGATGTGGACCGGGAAATTCCCCCGTCACCTCGAGCAGGAACAACAGCATGGTGCGCGTTTCCTCCGGCAGGACAATGGCGTCGACAAACCCCCGTGCAGCGGCAAACCGGGCGTCGAGCTGGTGCTCGTAGTCGGCGCGCATCGCTTCGACCGCGGCGGCGTTGCCCGGTTTGGCCACGTCGCTGCCGAACACCGCCTGCACCGCCGATTCGCCTTCCATGACGCCCATACGGCCGGTCGGCCAGGAGAGAATGAAGTCGGGGTCGAAGCCCTGACCCGCCATCGCGTAGTACCCGGCGCCGGACGCGTGATTCACCGTCAGAACGAGCTTTGGGACCGTCGCGGTGGCCATCGCTTCGACGAAGCGGGCGCCGGCCCGGATGATCCCCGAGTGTTCCGCTTCGATGCCCACCATGAATCCCGAGACATCCTGCACGAACACGATCGGGATGCGCTCCCGGTCGGCGTTCTCGATGAAGTAGGCGACCTTCTCGGCGCTCTCGGTATAAACGATGCCCCCAATGCGCGGCGGTTGGCCCGGCTTCCCTTTGATCACGCCGCGCGCGTTGGCGATCACCGCCACCGTGCGCCCGCCGATTTGAGCGTGCCCGCAGATCATCTCGTGACCGATGTCGGGCTGGAATTGCTCGAGCCGGCCCTGATCGAGCAGGCAGTCGAGCACCGCGCGGACGTCGTAACTCATGCGATGGTCGGGCGGCAGCAGCGTATAAAGGTCGGTGGCGGGGCGTTTCGGCGCCGACCCGTTGGACGCTGCGGCCGTCGCGCGCGGCAAGCGCCCGATGTACTCCCGCATCTGCTCCAGGCATTTCGCGTCGCTCGGCGCGCGATAATGTGCGACGGCGCTGATGGCGGTGTGGGTCGCGGAGCCGCCCAGGGTCTCCGCATCCACCGTCTGCCCCGTGGCGCCCTTGACGAGGTTCGGTCCGCCGAGTCCCATGAACGACGTCTCGTCGACCATGAAGATCACGTCGGAGAGCGCGGGGAGATACGCGCCACCGGCGATGCACGGCCCCATCACGGCGGCGATCTGCGGTACGCGCAGGTAGCGCCGCATGATCGAGTTGTAGTAGAAGATGCGGGCCGCGCCGTATTGCCCGGGGAAAACGCCGCCCTGATAGGGGAGGTTCACGCCCGCGGAATCGACGAGATAGATGATCGGGATGCGCTGGCGCATCGCGATTTCCTGCGCGCGCAGCATCTTGGTGATCGTCTCGGGCCACCACGATCCCGCCTTGACGGTGGCGTCGTTGGCGACCACGACCACCGGCCGCCCGGCGACACGACCCAGCCCGGTGACGACGCCCGCTCCGGGCGCCTGACCGTCGTAGCGGTCGTACGCGACCAGCAGGCCAATTTCGAGCCACGGGCCGCCGGGATCGAGCAGGCCCTTGATGCGCTCACGCGCGGTGAGCTTCCCCTGATCATGCTGGCGTTTGATCCGGTCGGGCCCGCCTCCCTGCTCCAGACGGGAAGCGAGCTCACGATATTCGCGCGCGAGCTGCTCGAGGCGGCTCATTCAGGCGGAAACGTGCTCGGCCGCCCACCCCTCGATGTACTGCACGAGGTCGGAGGTCGGCGTGCCCGGTCCGAAGAGCTTCCCGATACCCTGGCGCTCGAGCTCGACGACGTCTTCGGGAGGAATGATCCCGCCGCCCGTGAGCAGGACATCCGTGCGTCCGGCGTCGTGCAGCAGCTTGCGAACGCGTGGAAACAGCGTCATGTGCGCGCCGGAGAGGATCGAAAGGCCGACGACGTCGACGTCCTCCTGGATCGCCGCCTGGGCGATCATCTCGGGCGTCTGGTGCAGGCCGGTGTAGATGACCTCCATCCCCGCGTCGCGCAGCGCCGCGGCGACCACCTTCGCCCCCCCGGTCGTGTCCGTCGAGTCCGGGCTTCGCGACGAGCACCCGGATCGGCCGCTTGCGCGCGGCAGTGCGGGAGGCACTCACGTGCGGCGAAACCGCAGCAACGCGGCGAGACCGCTGACGCCGCGACGGGCCCGATCGTCCTGCAGCACGTCGACCTGGGCGCGCTGCGCCAGCGCTTCCTCGACGGCCTCATCGATGCGGGGGTCTTCGTTCCGGCCGTCGGCGAGCAGCGTACGCACCTGGCCACGCTCGAGTGCCTTCCCGGTCGCCTCCACGCCGTTCACCGCCCATCCCGTGGCCAGTCCGTCCTTGACCGCTTCGGCGTGGGCGCGCTCCCAGGCGCGCTGCCGCTCGTCGCGCAACGCCAGCGTCGCCTCGCGCACCTCCGCCGCCGTGGCCGTCTTGGGATTCAAGCGCACGACGCCGAAGAGCAGGTCGTGAAGGTAGGTGTGGAGGTGTGGCACCAGCGCGGCCGCGTCCACGCCGATCCCCGCCACTACCAGCCCCGCGAGCGGCCGCTGGGAATGGATGCGGAAAATCTGCTCGGCCACGCGCGCGTAATGCCGATGCTTCTCCTCGCGGATCCGGGCGTGATGTCCATGTTCGCCGGCTGACCCGATGGCGGCGCCGCGCATCACCTGCCGCTCGCCATGAAATTTCTCCGTGCGCGACGCCAGCGAGATGATGCCGGGCAGCTCGACGATCCCGAACGCCGTGACCTCGAAGAAGCGCGCGCCGGTGCGGTCGCAGGCCGTCACGAGAATCGTGCCGAATTCCTGCTCCAGCGCGACCAGCTCCCGGGTCGCCGGCGCGGCCGCGACGACCAGCCGTGAGCGATAGACCTGGGGCAGCGCGATCGATTCGAACAGGCCGACGCGGCCACACGCGAACACGGCGATCCCCCGCGCGGCGGGCAGCCGGCCGGGCTCCTCGAGGTAGCGCACGATGCGCTCCAGGTCGTGCGCCACCGCTTCGCGGTCGCCGTGCGCCAGCGGGCGCTTGGCGAGCGCGTCCACGGTCTCCCGCACCCGATTTCTCATCTTGATCAGATATTTGCCGCGCGTCTTGTCGCGCGGCTCGAGTTTCAGATAGCACGACGAGACGAGACCGGCGCCCGCGGGGAGCGCGTTGAGCCGGGCCAGCACGTCGTGCACGGATGCCACCGGGGCCGCCGGGGACGCCGCCATCAGAAGAAGACCGGTTCGCGATAGGCGCCGTACACGCGCTCGAGCGCGCTGCGGATCTCGAACAGCGTGCAGTAGGCCCGGGCGCAATCGAGCATCGGACCGATCACGTTCTGGTCCTGCTCCGCCGCGGTGCGCAGCGCGTGCAGCCGGCGCTCCACCAGCTCACCGTCGCGCTCGGCGCGCAACCGGCCGAGCCGGGCCCGTTGCGAGTCCTCGGCGTCGTTCGTGACCCGCAGCACCTCCACCGGGTGGTCGTCGTCGGAGAGGAAGTCGTTCACCCCCACGACGATCTGCTCGCGCTCTTCGACCGCCCGCTGGAACCCGGCCGCCGAGCGGGCGATTTGCCGCTGGAACCAGCCGCTCTCGATTCCTTTCACCACGCCGCCGATCGACTGGATCTCGGCGAACAACGCCTCCGCCTCCCGCTCCAGCTGGTCGGTGAGGGCCTCGACGTAGTACGAGCCGCCCAGCGGATCGATGACCTCGGGGATGCCCGTCTCGGCCGCAAGGATCTGCTGCGTCCGCAGCGCCACCTGCACCGCCTGCTCCGTCGGCAGCGCCAACGTCTCGTCGAGCGAGTTCGTGTGCAGCGACTGCGTTCCGCCGAGCACCGCCGCGAGCGCCTGATACGCGACGCGCACGATGTTGTTCATCGGCTGCTGGGCGGTGAGCGTCACCCCGGCCGTCTGGGAGTGGAACCGCAGCTTCCACGACCGCGGATCCGTGGCGCCATAGCGCTCGCGCAGATGGCGCGCCCAGATGCGGCGTGCCGCCCGCAGCTTCGCGATCTCCTCGAAAAAGTCGTTGTGAATGTCCCAGAAGAACGACAACCGCGGCCCGAAGGCATCGACGTCGAGCCCGCGCGCGATGCCGCGCTCGACGTAGGTGAACCCGTTCGCGAGGGTGAACGCCAGCTCCTGGGCCGCCGTCGCCCCCGCTTCCCGGATGTGGTAACCCGAGATCGAGATCGTATTCCACAGCGGCGTGTGCTCGGCGCACCACTCGAACATGTCGACGATGATCTTGAGCGCGGGTTCGACGGGATACACCCATGCATGTTGCGCCATGTATTCCTTCAGGATGTCGTTCTGCACCGTGCCGCGCAGCTTCGCGATCGGCACTCCCTGCCGCTCGCCGGCCGCGACGTAGAAGCAGAACAGGATCGCGGCGGGTCCGTTGATCGTCATCGAGGTGGAGACCTGGTCGAGCGGGATGCCCCGGAACAGATCTTCCATGTCGGCGAGGCTCGAGATCGCGACGCCGCACTTCCCTACTTCCCCTTCGGAGCGCGGGTGATCGGAGTCGTAGCCCATCAACGTCGGGAAGTCGAACGCGACCGACAGCCCGGTCTGACCGCGCTCCAGCAGGAACTTGTAGCGGCGGTTCGTATCCTCGGCGGTGCCGAAGCCGGCGAACTGGCGCATCGTCCACAACCGGCCCCGGTACATCGTGGGGTGAATGCCGCGCGTGAACGGATACGCACCCGGCTCACCGAGCTGCGTGGCCGGATTCCACCCGTTCAGGTCTTCGGCCGTATACAGCGGCTTGCGCTCGATACTCATCGGGGAGCTCCACTCTTCGCCTGCTCGAGGATTTCCGCCGCCACCTCATAGGGGCTGCGCGTACCGGCGGTGATGTCGTCCAGCGCCTGCGTCAGGATCGCTTCGGCGCCCGACCCCTCCCACACCCACTGCTGCACCGCACGATTGACGGCGGCGCGCGTCCGCTCGGCGAGCCGCTCGCGCCGCCGCAGGGCGAGACGGCCGCTCGATTCGAGATACGCGCGATGCCGGTCGAGTGCTTCGATCAATGCCGTGATTCCGTCGCCCTTTGGGGCCACGGTTTGGAGAACGACCGGTTCCCAAAACGGCTCGGATGGGCGGATGGACGGATGGGCGGATGGACCGTCCGACCGCCTGACCGCCGCCTTTAGATCCGCCCCATGATGAGGCGCTACGTGGCGGTACGCGTTCCCCCGCCGAATCCCCAGCATGATCTCGATCTCGCGTTGCATCTGCTCGGCGCCGGGGCGGTCCGCCTTGTTGATCACATACACGTCGGCGACCTCCATGACCCCCGCCTTGAGGGTCTGGATGCCGTCCCCCGACTCCGGGACCAGAACCAGCACCGTCGATTCGGCGCTGCGAGCCACATCGAGCTCCGTCTGGCCCACCCCGACGGTCTCGATGATGATGCGCTCGAAGCCGAACGCCTCGAGCACGTCGCAGACCTCTTCCGTAGTGGTGGCGAGGCCGCCGATCGAGCCGCGCGTCGCCATCGAGCGAATGAACACCCCGGGGTCTGTGCTCGCCGTTTCCATGCGAATTCGATCGCCCAGGAGCGCGCCGCCCGAGAAGGGGCTCGTCGGGTCGACGGCGACCACCGCAACCTTCACGCCCACGCTCCGGAAGGACCGGATCAGCTGCTCGGTGAGGGTGCTCTTCCCGGCGCCGGGCGGCCCCGTGATGCCGATGCGGCGGGCCCCGCCACGTCCCAGCCGCTCGTGGACGTGCGTCAACACCCGTTCGAACCCGTCACGCTGGTTCTCGACGAGGCTGATGGCGCGAGCGAGGGCAGTGACGTCGCCCGAATCGAGACCCTGCAGGATGGGATCAGGAGGCATGAACGCCGCCGAAAGATATATCGATCAAGGCGCCCGCTCCTCACCGCCGTCCAGGACGATGGCGCGAGCGGGCGCGCGGCGCACGACGACGCGCTCGACGCGCATGGCGGTCGCCGACAGGACATCGAATTCCCAGCCCCCAAGCACGAACCGCTCTCCGCTGCGCGGTATTCTGCCGAGGACCTGCATCAACAGGCCCCCGACGGTCTGGGCTGCGCCGGCCTTGGGCCCCGCGCCGAAACTGTCCACCAGCACACTCACGGGCGTGGCCCCATCGGCTTCGACGAGCGCCACGGCCGGCGCGTCCGCCGCTACGGGGAGCGCGGGGCCTTCCAGGACTTCGCTCACGAGATCGCGCAGCAGATCCTCGAAGGTGACGAGCCCCGCGGTGCCGCCGAACTCATCGAGCACCACCGCAAGATGGCTCCCGCCGCGCTGCATTTCGAGCATCAGATCGGCGGCGCGCCGCGTACCCGGCACGGACAACACGTTGCGAACGCGGACCGGCGCATCCGGCGCCGACGCGAGCAGGTCGAACGCGTGCGCGGCGCCGACGATCTCGTCGAGCGAGCCGCGGTAGACGGGATAGCGGCTGTATCCCGATTGCACGAACACGTGCGCCGCTTCGGCGGCGAGCATCCCCTCCGGCACGGCGACCACCGCCGTACGCGGCGTCATCAGCTCGGCGACGGGACGATCCGAGAAGGCGAGCACGCCAGACACCACTTCGATCTCGTCGGTCGCGGCGATCACGCTGGTGTCGCCGGTGATCACGGCCGCCAGGGCGCCGCGGGCGGTCGGATCGCGCGTCGGGATGAACGGCGCGAACACCGCCGCCGCCCGCTCCATCCATGGCACCGCCGGCGCCACGATGCGCTCGGGCCAGCGGCGGCCGACGACCCGCGGCAGCAGGTAGGCCGCGATGACGAACAGGGGCACGATCAGGAGCACACTGACGAGTCCGAGGAACGTCGCGGTGGTGCGCGCCAGCAGCGCCGGAATCGTGGCCGCCGCCACCAGCACGCCCAGCGTCGTGAGCAGATTGGCGGTCGACAGCACGCGTCCCGGGTTGCGCAGCGCCTGCGCGGTCGCCGGTGCGCCACGCAGCTTGTAGGACACCCAGCGCGTCAGGTCGGCCTGGCTGACCGCGGCCGCCGACACGCCGATCGCCGCGGCGGTGCCGGCGAGCGCGAGGCCCAGGACGAGCAGCAGGAGCGGCCAGATCACGCCGGCTCGAACATCACGGCCCGGACCCGCTGCCGCTCCACGCGCTCGACGACGACGCGGTAGCCGTCGAGCACCAGCTCGTCGCCGGTGCGCGGCACGCGCCCCAGGATGGTGTAGATCAGACCGCCGACCGTCGATACCTCGGGGTGCGTGAACGGACGACCCAGCGCTTCCGAGAGCTCGTCGAGCCCGGCGCTGCCGTCGACCCACACGCGCTCCCCCTCGCGCCGGATCTCGGGACGCTCACCAGTGTCGTGCTCGTCTCGAATTTCGCCCACGATCTCCTCGAGCACGTCTTCGCGCGTGATCAACCCCGCCGTGCCGCCGAATTCGTCGACGACGATGGCGAGATGGGCGGGACCGTGCTGAAAGTCACGCAGCTGGGCGTCGAGGGTCTTGGTTTCGGGGACGAAGGACGCCGGGCGCACCAGCTCCTGCCAGCGCGCCGGGCGCCCGGCTGCGGGGAGCTCCATCGCCAGGGGGACGAGATCCTTGGCGTACAGAATCCCGACGAGGTTGTCGGCCGTCCCGTCGTACACGGGCAAACGCGTGTGCTCGCTCGACCGAAATGCGTCGAGCACGTCCTCTTGCGTCGCCGAGAGATCGATGCCGATCATGTCGAGCCGCGGCGTCATGACTTCATCGACCGTCGTGTCGGCGATCGAGAAGATGCCGAGCAGCACGTCGCGCTCCGTGTCGCCCAGCGCCGGGGTCGCTGATCCGGGAGCGGGGATCATCGAGTGCAGGCCCCGGTCCACGGCGGCGAGGATGCGGAGCAGCGGCTGGAACGGCGGCAGCGTGCGTCGCCCCAACGGCAGGCTGAGCGCGGCCAGCTCGGGGTTGAGCCGCGCGATACTGCGCGGCAACGCATCGCCGATCACGAACATCAGGAACGCCGTGAGCAGCACCGCGCCCAGCGCCTCCAGCCAGGGCCGGTCCCACCAGTGCACTGCGTGCGCCGCCGCGACGGCGCCGAGCACGAGGAGCGCGAGCCGGGCGACGTGTAGCGCGCGATTCAGCGGCACCTTCCCCCAAATCGTCGCGGGCGGCGCGTCACCCAGCGTATGCAGCGTCTCACCGACCGCCGCCTCCTCACCGAGCGCCAGGAGGCCGGCCCAGACGGCTGCAGCGAGGGCGATCAGCGCACCACCCCAGGCGAGCACGATCAGGCCCGCCTCTGTGCCATCAGCCGGCGTACGTAGCGCTCCTGGCGCCGCCACATCGTCGAGCGCGTACGGCCGGGACCGTCGGGGTGATCGTAGCCGAGGACGTGCAGGGTGCCGTGGACGGCGAGGCGGACGAGCTCTTCCTGCAGGCGGTCGGGCGGTGCGGCGGGCCGGCGGTCGCCGTTTCGTCCGCCAGTCCACCCGCCCGCCTGACTCCCCACGAATGCCCGTGCTGCAGCGGGACAGATGTACACGTCGCCGAGAATCGCGCCGTCGGGCTGTGGCAGGGTGAACGCGATCACATCCGTCAGACCGCGGCGTCCCGTCGCGCGCCGGTTCAGGCGTCGCATCGCCGTGGCCCCGAGCAGCGACAGCTCGACGCGCGTCCGGCGCGCCCCTTCCCACCGCAGCACGCGCGCCGCGACCCGCGCCAGCCGATCAGCCGCCAGCGGCGGGCCGCGCCGGCTGCCAGGCCTTCGTGATGCCGCCACTGGATTCCGGGTAGTCGATGCGGTTGTGATACAT
The DNA here is from genome assembly GCA_035262265.1 of Gemmatimonadales bacterium. Lineage (GTDB taxonomy): Bacteria > Gemmatimonadota > Gemmatimonadetes > Gemmatimonadales > GWC2-71-9 > DASTHG01. Next base: position 3,489 of record DATFTG010000168.1, on the reverse strand, counting down.
CCCGGTGAGCGCCCGTATGAACTCGTCCCGGACCTGATCGAGCTGCTGCAACGTGAGGGGGGCCTGATCGAGCTCACCGGAGGCGAGGCGGCCTTTCACGATCTGCTCGATCGCCGCCTCCAACTTGGAGGGGGTGATCGGCTCGAGCACGCGCAGCGATGCCTCCACCGAGTCCGCCAGCATCGCGATCGCCGTCTCCACCGAGCGCGGGCGTGGTCCCGGGTAGCGGTAGTCTTCGCGCCGCACCCCGGGCCCGCTCTGTTTTTTCGCGCGGTCGTAAAAGTAGGAAATCTCGGTGGTGCCGTGGTGCTCGGGGATGAACGCCGCGACCACCTCCGGGAGCCCGGCTTCGCGGGCGAGACGCAGTCCTTCGGTCACGTGCAGCTTGATGATCTCCGCCGACTGCGCGGGCGACAGGCGATCGTGCGGGTTGTTCGACGGTGTCTGGTTCTCCACGAAGTATTGCGGACTCGCGAGCTTCCCGATGTCGTGGTAGTAGCACCCCACGCGGCCCAGCAGACCGTTGGCCCCGATCCGGTTGCACGCCGCCTCCACCAGGTTCGCCATCGCGAGGCTGTGGGCGTACGTCCCGCGCGCCTCGAGCGACAGGCGCCGCAGCAGGGGCCGGCTCGGGTCCGACAGCTCGAGCAGCGTCAGGTCGGTGGTGATCTGGGCGACGCGCTCCGCCACGGGAAGGAGCAGGAACGTCAGGGCTGCCGACACCAGTCCATTCGCCGTACCGAGCAGAGCGCGCGTGATCAGCTCGCGCGTGGACCAGTCGCCGCCGAGCCCCAGCGCGAAGGCGGAGACGGCATACCCGACGCCCACCAGCAGCACGGCGAGGTAGAGATGCGTACGGCGGCGCAGCGTCTTCACCGACAACGCCGCCGTCACGCCGCCCACGAAGGTGAGGAACAGGACCGGCGTGTCGTGGAACACCGGTTGCACGGCGATCAGCACGGACAGGATCATCGCCGCGATCATCGACACGCGGCCGTTGAACAGCACCGTCAGCATCATCGCCGAGAACGGCAACAGGATCAGCTCAGCGTGCTGCGGCGCCATGCGGGCAACGGCGGCGGCGGCGAGGATGGCGCACGCGAACAGCACCGCAACGGTGCCGACTTGGCGCAGCCGGGCATAGGTCTCGCGCCGATAGAAGAAGAGCAGCACCCAGAACACCGACAGGATCAGCACATTGCGCAGCAGTGGTCCGACGACGCCGCCCACCGATCCGCTCGTCGCCGCACCGCGGCGCACCAGCTCGCCGTGCAGCGCGGCGAGCTTCTCCTCGATCGGTCCGGTGATCACCTGTCCCGCCTCGACGATCACGTCGCCCTGGCGTAGGGCGTACTTCGCGACGTCCACGCCGGCCGCCAGCTCGCTGCGCCGCCGCCGCGTTTCGAGATCGTTGCGCACCAGCGTCGGCCGGAAGAAGTGACGGACCAGTTTCAGGTAGACCACGTCGCCGATGCTCGACCCCGGGTCGGGATGCACGGTCTGCGCGCTCTGGACGTATCCCTCGAACGTCAGCACCTCGCCCCGGCCGACCGGTGTCTCCGTCGCTCCGCGCCGCACGATCACCTCCGTGCCGGAGTCGGCGGCGAGCGTCGTCGCGACGCCTTGCGCCAGCGTGCGTTGAAACAGTCCGTCGAGCGTCAGGTCGAGCGCACGCCGTTTCGCGGGCTGCGCGAGGTAGTCCGCTTCGCCGGCGGTGAGCGACACGCCCGCCTGCTGTGAGACACGGGCGAGGACGTCGCGCCCCTGACTGGCGACCGAATCGGTCGCGCCGAAATAGGCGCTGGCTGCGGCGTGCACGCTGTCGAGCGCCGCGCCGCGGTACTCATAGATGGGGCGAACGGTGGCGGCGACCGCATCCGCTTCGCGCTGCACCTCGTCCTGACTCTTGGTAACGACGAAGTCGAACGGAGCAGCGACCTGGCGGTTGGCAAGGACGCCGATGCGCAGCAGCGGGGCCAGATCCGTGACGCCCGTGGGGAACACGACCTCGGCGAGGACGGCGAGCCCCAGCACCCACACCCAGCGGGCAGCGTGATACCGCGCGATCGCGGCCGGGGTCACGGGCACCTCAGCCCTGGGCGTCTTCAGCGTAGGCACGGATGATGTCCCGGACCAGCCGATGCCGCACGACATCGGTGTCCCCGAGGTAGCAAAATCCAATCCCCTCGATCCCGGGCAGGATGCGCTCGATCTGCAGCAGCCCCGAGTCTTCGCGATTCGGCAGATCGATCTGCGTCTTGTCCCCGGTGATCACGGCGCGCGAATTCACCCCCAGGCGCGTCAGGAACATTTTCATCTGAATCCCGGTGGCGTTCTGCGCTTCGTCGAGAATCACGAACGCGTCGGACAGGGTGCGACCGCGCATGTAGGCGAGCGGCGCGATTTCGATCGTGCGGGTCTCGATCGCCTTCTGCACCCGGTCGCGCGGCATCATGTCTTCGAGGGCGTCGTACAGCGGTCGCAAATACGGGTCGACTTTTTCCTGCAGATCGCCCGGCAGGAACCCCAGGTTCTCTCCCGCCTCCACCGCGGGACGCGCCAGAATGATCCGCCGCACCCGCTTGCGCGACAGGGCATCCACGGCCGCGGCAACGGCGAGGTACGTCTTTCCCGTTCCCGCCGGACCAATCCCCACCACGATGTCGTTCTGGGCGATGAGCTGCAGGTAGTCGCGCTGCCCGCCGGTCTTCGGTTGGATCACGCGCCGCAGGCCGGGGAGGATGATCTTCATCTCGCCGGCGGCGGCCGAGGCGTCGGCGATCGTACCGGCTTCCCCCTCGAGGGTGAGCCGCTCGACGTCGTGAACGTCGAGCGTTTCGCCCATGCGGGCGAGATCGACCATCGCCTGCGCCACGGGGGCGGCGCGCTCCACCGCCGCCGCCGGCCCCTGCAGGGTGAGCACGTCGCCCCGCAGCGCGACCCGCACACCGAGACGCCGCGTCAGCTCGACCAGATTGCCGTCGTTCACGCCGGCGAGCGACAGCAGGTCGACGCCTTCGACCGACAGCTTGCGCGTCGCTTCGTCGCTCATGGCACCACCCGGATGTGCAGCGCGGCGATGTCGGCGTCGCGGGCCGGCGATGGGGCCCCTTCGAACAGCGCGCGGGCCGCCGTCGTCTTGGGAAAGGCGATCACGTCGCGCAAGCTCCCCGCCCCCGCCAGCAGCATCGCCGTGCGATCGAACCCGACGGCGAATCCGCCGTGCGGCGGAGCTCCAGCTGCCAGAGCGCCCAGCAGAAAGCCGAAGCGCGCCTCGATGTCGGCCGCGCTCAGCCCCAGGTGCTCGAACACCTTGCGCTGCACGGCCGGATCGGTGATGCGGATCGAGCCCGAGCCGAGCTCGTTGCCGTTGTATACGGCGTCGTAGTGCAGCGCGCGACAGGCGAACGGCTCGCGGTCGAGCTTCGCGATGTCGTCGGGGTGCGGCGAGGTGAATGGATGATGCGCAAACACCGGCCGGCCCGTCTC